>DASTUL010000001.1:0-3603 GCA_035759645.1 Lysobacteraceae bacterium
GCGGTCTTGCGGTCGCGGAACAGGTCGACCAGTTCCTTCTTCGTCACCGTCAGGATGGTGTGCAGGGTCTTCATGCGTGCAGGCCCTCCTCCGAGCCGATCAGCCGGACGAAGGCGTCCTCCAGGTTGTCGTGGCCGCTGCGCGCACGCAGTTCGTCGGGGGTGCCTTCCGCCTTCACTTCGCCGCTGGCGATCACGACGATGCGGTCACACAGCGCGGCGACCTCCTGCATGATGTGGCTGGAGAAGATGACGCAGTGGCCGTCGGCGCGCAGCTGGCGCAGGAACTCGCGCAGGCCGCGGGTGGTCATGACGTCCAGGCCGTTGGTGGGCTCGTCCAGGATCACGTTGCGCGGCGAGTGCACCAGCGCCCGCGCGATCGCGGTCTTGGTGCGCTGGCCTTGCGAGAAGCCCTCGGTGCGCCGGTCCAGGAAGTCCTCCATCTGCAGCGTGGCCGCGAGCTTCGCGGTGCGCTCGGCGATCGCCGCGTCCGTCATCCCGTGCAGGCGGCCAAAGTAGGCGATGTTCTCGCGCGCGGTCAGGCGCTTGTAGACGCCGCGCGCGTCCGGCAGCACGCCCAGGTTGCGGCGCACCGCGGTAGCGTCGGCGGCGATGTCGATGCCGTCGACCTTGACGCTGCCCTGGTCGGGCTGCATCAGCGTGTAGAGCATGCGCAAGGTGGTGGTCTTGCCGGCGCCGTTCGGGCCGAGCAGGCCGGTGATCTCGCCGTCGCGGGCGGTGAAGCCCACGCCGGCGACCGCATGCACCGGGCCGGTCTTGGCCTTGAAGGTCTTGTGCAGGTTGTCGACTTCGATCATGTCAGGGCTCCCAGCCATAGTGGCCGGCGAATGGCGGCGTGGCGCGCAGGCGCGAAAGGCAGTCCGCGTCGAGCGCCTTCGCATCGGCGGTCTCCAGGAACTGCGCGAAGAGTTCCGGCATGCAGCCGGCGCCCAGGACGCTGTGGCCCTGCCCGGCGAGCACCAGGTGCCGGCCATTCGGCAGGTGTTCGACGACGGCGTCGCCATAACGCGGCGGGGTGACCGGGTCGAGTTCGCCGGTGATCGCCAGCACCGCCACGTCACCGGTGAGCGGCTCGCGGAAACCGGCCGGGCGCTTGCCCTGGGGCCACACCGCGCACTGCGCGCGCGAGAAGTCGACCAGCTCCGTGCCCAGCACGGTGCCGGCGTCGTCCGGGTTGGCCTCCAGCTCCGGGTAGTCCTCGGTGCACATCACCGACAGCTGCATGCCGTGCATGATCGTGTCGGACACCCGGTCCAGCAGCATGTTCGACTGCGCGAGCAGCGGCTCGTAGTGCCCGTTGGCCGCTTCCGACAACAGCAGCGGCAAGGTCGCCGCCGCGGCCGGCTGGTACGCATACATGCGCAGCAGGATCGCGAGGTGGCCGAACGTCGGCGTCTCGCTGCGCCATTCGCCCGTCACCGGATCGCGGAACCGCACCGGCGCCAGGTTCGCCACGGCCAGCGTGTCGCGCACCTGCACCAGGTTCTCCGCGGGGTCGCCCAGGTTCTGCACGCAGGCCTCGGTGGCGCGACAGCGCGCGAACTGCTCGGTCAGCGCGTCCTCCAGGTTGCGCGCGTGCTCGCCGCCCAGCGCCAGGTCGTTGGGGACGACCGAGTCGAGGGTGACGGTCCGGGTGTGCTCCGGATAGCGCTTGGCGTATTGCTGGGCCACGCGCGTGCCGTAGGAGATGCCGATCAGGTTGACCTTGTCGGCGCCGACCAGCTCGCGCACCAGGTCCAGGTCCTGGATGTGGTCGGTGGTGGTGTAGAACCGCAGGTCGCTTTCGTCATCGAGCTGGTCCAGGCAACGCTCGGCGAAGTCGCGCGCGGCCTCCGCCGACACGTCCTCCTCGTCGATGAAGGCGTTCTCGCCCTCCTCGTCCTTGCACGACAGCGGGTGCGAACCACCGGTGCCGCGCGCGTCGACCAGCAGCACGTGCCGGTTGCGGCGTGCATCGGAGAAGGCGCCGTGCAGCATCGGGTAGCTCTCGAGCGCGGACTGGCCGGGGCCGCCGGCGATCATGAAGATCGGATCGGGCTCGCCTTCGCCCCGGGCCGGGATCCAGGCGATCGCCAGTTCGATCCGGCGGCCATCGGGTTCGGCGTGGTTTTCCGGCACCTGCAAGGTGGTGCACTGGGCCTCGACCGCGTCCAGCCCGGGCGTGCTCAGCGCGCAGGGCTCGAAGGCGAGCTGGCCGTAATGCAGGCCACCCTCGGCGGTGATGGAGACGGCCTCGGTGGCGCCGGGCTCGGCTGGCGGCGAGCCGCAGCCGGCCAGCAGCAGCGCGGCGGGCAGCAGGGCAGCCCCGAGGGCCGCGGGCAACAATCGTGTCTTGCGCATGGTGTCCCCGTAATGCGATCGCGCAGCGGAAGCGCGCGACTCAGGATGCCAGACGGGGACAGCGGGCGAAATGTGACATTCGTCAGCGTTCTTGTGGGAGCCGCCATAGCGGCGAGCTCTTCGCGAACAGCTCGCCGCTATAGCGGCTCCCACACATCTATTTCGAGGAGACGTATTTCTCGCGGCGGACCTGCTTCACGTCCAGGCCGGATTCCTTCAGCGACTCGAAACAGGCGTCGACCATGTTCGGATTGCCGCACAGGTAGGCGATGTCGCCTGCGGCATCCGGCGCGAATTCGGCCAGGAACTGCTGCACGTAGCCGTGGCGCACGTCCGCATGGGCTTGCGGCGAGCCGGCCGCAGGAAGCTCGCGCGAGAAGCACGGGACGAAGCGGAAATTGTCCGGGAAGCGCGAGGCGAACGCGCGGAACTCGTCGCCGTACAGCAGCTCCTGCGGGTTGCGCGCGCCGAACAGCAGCACGACCCGGAGGTCGCGCTCGGCGAACAGGCGCTCGAGCTGCGGCAGCATCGCCCGGTACGGCGTGACGCCGGTGCCGGTGCCGATCAGCAGGTAGCGCCGGTTGGCGTCGGCGGGCATGAGGACGAAGCGACCGTAGGGACCGCTCGCGTCGATGGTCCCGCCGGTGTCCAGCCCCTCGAACAACGCCGTCGCCGCGCCGCCCGCGACGTAGCTGACCGCGATCTCCACCGCCTCGCCCGGCCCCAGCGCGTGGTCGTGGATCGTCGCCAGCGAATAGCTGCGCTTGGTCGGGGTGCCGTCGCCGTAGTGGAAGTGCACCTGCACGAACTGGCCGGGGATGAAGTCCAGCGGCTGCCCGTCGGCGCGGACGAAGCTGAGGTGGGCGACGGTCGGCGCCAGCATGCGGCGGTCGACCAGCTTGAGGGGGAAATGGACGGGCACGACGGGACGGTGTGTTGCCGGAAGGGGCTTCCGAAGGCCGCCTATACTACCGGCCCCGTCGCCGGACCCCCGGCGCACCTGCGGAAACCATGACCCAAGCACCGGCTCCAGACGCGCCGGACGACCGCGCCGCGCTGTCGATCCGGGACCTGCGCAAGACCTACGACAACGGCGTCCAGGCCCTCAAGGGCGTGTCCTTCGACGTCGCGCCCGGCGACTTCCACGCCCTGCTCGGCCCCAACGGCGCCGGCAAGTCCACCCTGATCGGCGTGGCCAGCTCGCTGGTCAATTCGACCGGCGGCCAGGTCGAGGTGTTCGGCA
>DASTUL010000002.1:0-17112 GCA_035759645.1 Lysobacteraceae bacterium
ACTGTGTCGCCGTGGGCACCGTCCGGCGCGGATGCAGCCCCGGACTGTGACCACCGTCCGGGTCAGGGGATCACAGGCCGGCGACCGCCTCGGGGCGTTCGCAATCCGCCGCGACCCGGGCCTCGTCGCCACGCACGCACAGCGCCTCCACCGACAACCCAGCGATCTCTCGCCGGCTGCCGGCGGGCAGTTCGAACTGTCGTGGCGGCTTGGCGTCGCAGCGTCCGATGCGGGTCCCCGAAAGCGCCGGCGCGCCGGCGCACGATGCGGGGAACACGGTGTAGAAGCAGTGGCCGCTGGCGCTGGCGAGGCATTCGAAGCGGGCGATGCCCGACTCGACCGTCGCGATGCTGTAGAGCGTGTCGATGCCGTCGATGCGGTCGCGATGGGTGTGGGTGCTGGAGGCCATGTCGACGCCGAACAGCGCGAGCACGACCTGCAGCAGGGTGGTCAGGAGTTCCATGGCGTACCTCACATGTGGCGGAACAGCGCCATGAATGGCGCGCTGACGGGAAGTGTCTCGGGGCGTTGCTTCAGGCGGACCGTGCCGCGGCCGCTGTCGTCGCGGACGATGCCGGCGATCGCCTTCAGGTTGACGATCGTCGAGCGGTGGATCTGCTTGAACGTCGCCGGGTCCAGCACCGCCAGCAGGTCCTTGATGGGCGTGCGCAGCAGCGCCTCGCCCTCGGCGGTGACGACGGTCGTGTACTTGTGGTCGGCGCGGAAGTAGCAGACCTCATCGACCAGGACCAGGCGCGTTTCCTTGCCTGCGCTGGCGGTCAGCCACGTCAGGGGCGGCGGTGCATCGCCGCGCGGCAGCGTGCCGATGCGGTCGATCAGGGCGGCCAGCGCTGCGGCGTCGACGTCGCCGGCGCTGCGCTGCAGGCGGTCGACCGTCGCCGCGAGCCGCTCGGGCCTGATCGGCTTGAGCAGGTAGTCGACCGCACCCTGTTCGAATGCGTCGATCGCGTACTGGTCGTAAGCGGTGACGAACACGATGCGGGTGCGCGGGCTGGCCTCGGCGGCGGCGGCTGCGACCTCCAGGCCGGTCAGGCCGGGCATGCGGATGTCCAGGAAGGCGACGTCCGGTTCGTGTTCGGCGAGGGCCTCGACCGCGCTGGCGCCGTCCTCGCACTCGGCGACGATGCGCAACTGCGGCCAGGCCCGTGCCAGGTGCTCGACCAGCGAGCGTCGCAACAACGACTCGTCTTCGGCGACGAGACAGGTGGGCACGTCACGCATCGGTGGCCACCGGCAGGCTGAGGGTGGCCGCCACGCCGGCCGGGAAGTTCGCGACCACCGCCAGCGACGCGCGGTTGCCGTACATCAGGCGCAGGCGCTCGCGCACGTTCTTAAGGCCGATGCCGGTGCCGCTGGTCTTGGTGTCGAAGCCGTTGCCATCGTCGGCAACGGTCACCGCGACGGTGTCTTCGTCGCGCCGCGCGCGGATCCACACCGTGCCGCCGGCGGTGCGCGGCTCCAGGCCATGCTTGATGGCGTTCTCCACCAGCGTCTGCAGCATCATCGATGGCATCGGCACGTTGCGCAGCGACTCGGGGACGTCGACCTGCACGTCCAGCCGCGCGCCCATGCGGATCTTGAGGATCTCCAGGTAGGCCAGCGCGCGCTCGAGTTCCGCGCCGAGGGTGGAGGGCGCATCGCTGTCGCGTGGCAGCGAATTGCGCAGGTACTGGATCAGGTGGCCCAGCATCTGCTCCGCGCGCTCGGGATCGCTGCGCGTCAGCAGCTGTGCGCTGGCCAGCGTGTTGTAGAGGAAGTGCGGCTCGACCTGCGCGTGCAGCAGGGTCAGGCGCGCGACGCTGAGTTCCTTTTCGGTCTTCGTCTGCGCGACCTCGCTGGTCTCGCTGCGGCGGCGCTCGGCGATGCGGCGGGTGATCGCGCGGGTGATCGCCTCGGCGTTCTCGTAGTTGGTGCCGTCGTCGACCCGGAACAGGTCGCTCCATGCGGGGCTCTCGGGTTCGCAGATCAGGGTGACGCTTCCGCTGTCGCCGGCGGGCGTGACCGTGGCCAGCACCTGGTTGCGCGGGATGCCGAACCACACCAGCGGGTTCCAGCGCCCCAGCGGGTATTCGCCGTAGGTTTGCGGGCGACGCACCTTCGCCTTGACCTGCAGGCTGTCTCGGGCGCTGACGATCTGCTCGACGCCCGGCAGCTCGCGGATCGCCGCGTCCAAAAGGTCGAAGGCCTCGCCGGCCTCGAACGGGATCTCGACCTGGCGGCGCTGACGGTTGGCCAGCGTGCTGCTGTCTACCCGGCCCGCGATCAGCCGGACCCGGCCGATGTGGGAGACCGCACCGGTGATGACGAGCGCCATGGTGCCGAACCCGAACAGCACGGCCGGAAGCTCCCAGTCGCCGATCAGCGGCACGGTGGACCACATCAGGGCGGCCAGCAGCACGACGCCGGCCCAGGCGACCATGAGGCGGAAGACGAAGAAGAAGCGCTTGATCACGGTGGGATCCGGGGTGGAGTTCGATTGCGGCGGAGCATAGCCAGCCCTCACGGCCCGGTCGCGCTCCGCGCGACGAAACGGGGAATGGGGCGACGAACGCCGCGCCTGTTAGATTCGAATGCGTCCACGCGACGGATACAGGCCCTGATGCAGCAGATCCACTACGCGGCGTGCGGGGATGGCTCGCGCCTGGCCTGGGCTGAACTGGGGCGGGGCTTGCCCCTGGTCAAGGCGGCGACCTGGTTGACGCACCTGCAGTACGACCGCGAAAGCCCCGTCTGGGCGCACTGGCTGCGCTTCCTGGGCGCGAACTTCCGCTACATCCGCTACGACGAACGCGGTTGCGGCATGTCCGACCGCGACGACGTCGAACTCTCGCTTGCGTCCTGGGTGGACGACCTGGAGTACGTGGTGGATGCCGCGCGCGTCGAGCGGCCCTTCGTCCTGCTAGGCATCAGCCAGGGGGCGGCGACCGCGATCCGCTACGCCGTGCGCCATCCCCAGCGCGTGTCGCACCTGATCCTCTACGGCGGTTATGCCACCGGTGCCAACCGCGCCGACGATCCGGAGCGGCGCGCCCTGTTCAAGGCGGTGATGGAGGTGGCGGGCCTCGGCTGGGGCAGCGACAACCCGGCGTTTCGCCAGATGTTCACGACCCGGTTCCTGCCGAGCGGAACGCCCGCGCAGATCGAGTGGATCAGCGAGCTGTGCCGCCGGACCACGTCGCAGGAGAGCGCGATCCGGTTGCTGCGGGCCCGGGGCGAAGTGGACGTGCGCGACCTGCTGGGCCAGGTGCGGGTGCCGACGTTGGTGGTGCATTGCGATGGCGACCAGATCGCGCCGCTCTCGGAGGGACGCTTGCTGGCCAGCCGGATCCCGGGCGCGTCCTTCGTGCAACTGGATTCGCAGAACCACGTGCTGCTCGAGGACGAGCCGGCGTGGAGCGGCTTCCAGGAAGCGGTGCTGGGGTTCACCGGCGTTGCGGCGGCGTCTGCCACGACCGCGCCGGTCGCCGACCTGACGCACCGGGAGCAGGCGGCGTTGCACCTGCTGTGCGAGGGACAAAGCAATGCGCAGATCGCCTGGCAGCTGGGCGTATCCGAGAAGACCGTGCGCAACCACCTGTCCAATCTCTACCGGAAGCTGGGGGTGCGCAGTCGCGCCGAGGCGATCGTCCGTGCCTACCGGCACGCAGGGAGCGGCGGCTGAAGGACGAAAAATCGGGACATTTGTCCCGTGGTGGCGTCCGATGAATCGCCAGTCCGGGACAAGGTGCCCATGGCTTGCGGGCCGCGCGGGGCGCAGGGTGGGTCAGCCCCCTGCCGGAGTCCGCCATGTCTCGCCTGCTTGCCGTCTCCTACGCTGCAGCCTGCTACGCCTTCTTCCTGGTCACCTTCCTGTATGCCATGGCCTTCGTCGCGGGGGTCGGGGTGCCCAAGCACATCGACAACGGCCCGGTCGCGCCGCTCGCGGTGGCACTGGCGATCGACGTCGCTCTGCTGCTGCTGTTCGCGGTGCAGCACAGCGGCATGGCGCGCCCGGGGTTCAAGCGCTGGTGGACGCGGGTCGTGCCCGCGTCGATCGAGCGCAGCACCTATGTCCTGGTCAGCAGCCTGGTGCTGGCGCTGCTGTTCTGGCAGTGGCGGCCGCTGCCGCAGGTGGCGTGGCACGTCGAAGCCGAAGCGGCACGCATCGCGCTGTACGCACTCTCGGCGAGCGGCTGGCTGCTGCTGCTCATCAGCACGTTCTCGATCAATCATTTCGACCTGTTCGGCCTGCGCCAGGCCTGGTTCCATTCCCGCCCGGAGGCGGCGCTGGAAGACTCGCCCTTCGTCACCCGCGCGTTCTACCGGATCATGCGTCACCCCATGATGCTCGGCTTCCTGGTCGCGTTCTGGGCCACGCCCACCATGACGCTCGGCCACCTGCTGTTCGCGGTGGCGACCACCGGCTACATCCTGGTGGCGGTGAAGTTCCTGGAGGAACGAGACCTGGTCGCGCAGTTCGGCGACACCTATCGCGATTACCAGCGGCGCGTACCCATGCTGTTGCCGCTGCGCAGGCGGGGGAAAGTGGCCTAGGGTCCCGGATCGCCGCGCGCGTCGCGGCAGGCCGGCGCGGGGTGGCGCCGTCTGCCTGCTAGATTCAGGGCCGACCTCCACCGAGTGAAGCCGATGGCCGCCCCGACCCAGTACCTGGAACTGTTCGTCCGCGACGCGCTGGCACGCGGCGAGACCCGCCCGGCCATCGAGGCGGCCCTGGCCGATGCCGGCTGGCCTCCGGAGCAGGCGCGCGCGGCGCTGGACGTCTGGGCCGACGTCGAGTTCGCTGTCCCGGTGCCGAAGCCGCGGCCCTACCTCTCGCCGCGCGAGGCCTTCCTCTACCTGGTGCTGTTCGCGACGCTCTACCTGACGGCATGGCACCTGGGCAGCCTGTTGTTCGACCTGATCAACGCGGCGATCCCGGATCCGGTCGACACGCGGTTCGGCGCTGCCATGCGGGACAACTCGATGCGCTTCTCGGTCGCCTCGCTGGTGATCGCGTTCCCCATCTACCTGTTCGTCGCGCGCCTGCTGTCGCGCGAACTGGCGCGCAACCCGGTCAAGCGGCTGTCCGCCGTGCGGCGCTGGTTGACGTACCTGACGCTGTTCCTCGCCGTGACCGTGCTGGTCTGCGACCTCATCGCGCTGGTGCACAGCCTGCTCGGCGGCGACCTGACGTTGCGCTTCGTGCTCAAGGTGCTGGTCGTGGGTGCCATCGCCGGGGCGATCTTCGGCTTCTACCTGGTCGACCTGCGCCGCGAGGAGCGCGAGGCATGAGCGCCGCGCCTGCTCCAGGAAGATCCGGTCGCTGGCTGATGGTCGCCGCGGGCGCCGTGGTGCTGGGCGCCGTGGTGGCGGCGATGCTCGTGATGGATTCGCCGTCGCGGCAGCGGGCCGAGCGCCTGGACGGCATCCGCGTCGATGACCTGCAGCTGCTGGCCAGCCGGATCGACGCGCACGCCGACGTGCACGAACGGTTGCCGGAACGCCTGGCGGTGGTATCGGGTGCCCCCGGCCGCGCGGTCGCGGACCCGGGCACGGGCCAGGCCTACCAGTACGAGATCACCGGCGAGCGCAGCTACCGGCTGTGCGCGACGTTCGAGACGGCGCCGCAGGGGTCTGGCGCGCCGATGCCTGTCCACGATGAATGGCGCCACGGCGAAGGTCGCCAGTGCTTCGAGCGCGAGGTGGAGGAGGTCGTGGAGGCCGGCGTCCCGGCCCCGGCCACGCGCTAGTGCGTGGGAGGCGCGTCCTCGGCGCCTGACGGCCGTTGCGCGATCACTGCCAGGTCGGCTTCATTGATGTCTTCCGCGCCGGGTGATGTGGTTGACGCCGTGTCGGCGGGCGCCGCGACATCCGGCGCCGTGTCCTGCGTCGCCCCCGGGTCGCCACGCGCCCCCTCGTGCGCAACCGGATCGCGCGCGAGGTCGGCACGCAGCCGCGGCAGCGCGGCAGGATGCTCGCGCTCCAGGAACGCGAGCATGCATTCACGCAGCGCGCAGCGCAGGTCGAACAGGTCCCCGGAATTGCGCGCACTCACCAGCAGGCGCACCTGGATCGCGTGCTGGTCGGCGTCGGTGACCTGGGCCACGCACACGCGGCCGTCCCAGCGCGGATCGGCCTCGCAGAGTGTCTGCAGTTGCTCGCGCACCGCCGCCATCGGCGTGCGGTAGTCGAGCCACAGCGTCGCGTCCCCGAGCAGTTGCGCCGTGGTGCGTGTCCAGTTCTGGAACGGATGCTCGATGAACCACTGCAGCGGCACGACCAGCCGGCGCTCGTCCCAGATGCGCACGATCACGTAGGCGCTGCCGATCTCCTCGACGCGGCCCCACTCGCCTTCCACGATGACGACGTCGTCCAGCCGGATCGGCTGGCTGAGCGCGATTTGCAGGCCCGCGATGAGGTTGCCGAACACCGGCTTCGCGGCGATGCCGGCCACCAGCCCGATGATGCCGGCCGACGCGAGGAGCGTGGTGCCCAGCTGCCGCACCGCGGGGAACGTCATCAACGCGAGCGAGACGCCCACCAGCCCGATCGCGAACTGCGCCAGCCGGCCGAGTACCCGCGCCTGCGTCTGCACGCGCCGCGCGGCCAGGTTGTCCTCGATGTCGACCGGGTATTTCCGCAACACGCGGCGCTGGAAGGCCCCGACCGCGGCGATCGCCAGCCAGGTCAGGCCGAGCAACAGGACGACGACGAAGACGTGCGACCAGTCGATCTCGAAATCAGGCACGGGAAGTCCGGAGCGACGAAACATGCAGGATGCCGTGCGCACCGTGCATGACGCGTGGAATCCCCCGTCAGGTGCCGACGCGCGTGCGCACGGCGTCCATGTCGCGAATCGGCCGGACCTCCACGCACCCGGTGCGCGCCCACGGGAATTCCGACGCGATGCGCACGGCCTCCTCCATGGAGCCGGCCTCGATGATGTTGTAGCCGCACAGGACTTCCTTGGTTTCCGCGAACGGACCGTCCAGCACCTGGGTCTTGCCGTCGCGGATCCGCACCGAGCGCGCCTTGCGCGCGGACTCGAGCTGCTGGGACCCCAGCAGCCTGCCCTCCGCGGCCAACTCGTCGGCGTGGGCGAAGCAACCGGCCATGCGGCGGTCGAATTCGCCCTCCGGCAGGGCATCCAGCAGGCTGTCGTCGTTGTAGATCAGCAGCAGGTATTGCATCGCGGAGTCCTGGTGCCTCGGAAGGGGCATCATGCCGAAAAATATTTGCGGAAGGCTGTCGATTCCGCCCTCCCTGGCCCGTCGTTACTCCTGAAGCGGCCCGAAGGCCGCCGCACCCACAGACAGGAGCATCACCATGCGCGTACTCGTGATCGTCAAGGCAAACGAGCAGTCCGAGGCGGGCGTCATGCCCTCCACCGAGTTGCTGGAGGCCATGGGCCGCTACAACGAAGCGCTGGTCAAGGCCGGCATCATGCTGGCCGGCGAGGGCCTGCACCCGAGTTCGCGCGGGGCGCGGGTGCATTTCGAGGGGGCCTCGCGCACCGTCACCGACGGGCCGTTCGCCGAGACCAAGGAACTCGTCGCGGGCTATTGGCTGTGGCAGGTGCGCTCGCTGGACGAGGCCATCGAGTGGGTGAAGCGTTGCCCGAACCCGCATGACGGCCCGTCGGACATCGAGATCCGGCCGGTGTTCGAAGCCGAAGACTTCAACTGAGGAGCGCCGCCATGCACAACCAGATTTTCGTGAACCTTCCCGTCGGCGACCTCGACCGCTCGGTGCGTTTCTTCACCGCGCTCGGCTACACGTTCAACCCGACGTTCACCGACGAGAACGCGACCTGCATGATCCTGGGCGAGAACCTGTTCGCCATGCTGCTGGTCGCCCCGTACTTCGAGACGTTCACCGGCGTGGCGCCCGTGGATGCGCACAAGCAGGTCGAGGTGATCCTGGCGGTGCCGCTGGAGAGCCGGGAAGAAGTGGACGCGCACCTCGAGAAGGTGCTCGCCGCCGGCGGCACGGAGTCGAAGCCCGCGCAGGACCACGGCTTCATGTACCTGCGCGCCTACCAGGACCTGGACGGCCACCGGTGGGAAGCGTTCCACATGTCCGGCGACCCGCCGGCCTGAGGGTGGAAGTCCACAACGCCATCGACGCCGTCTGGCGCATCGAGGCGCCGAAGCTCATCGCGCGGCTGGCGCGCATGGTGCACGACGTGGGCCAGGCGGAAGACCTGGCCCAGGACGCACTCGTCGCCGCGCTCGAGCACTGGCCGACGCAGGGCGTGCCCGACAACCCCGGTGCCTGGTTGATGGCCACCGCCAAGCGACGCGCGATCGACCGGCTGCGCCACGTGGCGCTCGTGGACGACAGGCACCGGCAGTTCGGCGAGGAACTCGAACCGGCGCCGCTGCCGGCACCGGACGACAGCACGCGGCTGGACGACGACATCGGCGACGATCTGCTGCGCCTGGTGTTCACGGCATGCCACCCGGTGCTGTCGACCGAGGCGCAGGTCGCGCTCACGTTGCGCCTGCTCGGCGGCCTGTCCACAGACGAGATCGCGCGCGCGTTCCTGCAATCCGAAGCGACCGTCGCCCAGCGCATCGTGCGTGCGAAGCGGACGCTCGCAGACAGGCAGGTGGGATTCGAGGCGCCGCGCAGGGACGACCTGCCGGAGCGCCTGGGTGCCGTGCTGGGCGTGGTCTACCTGGTGTTCAACGAAGGGTATGCCGCGACCGCCGGCGACGACTGGATGCGGCCGGCGTTGTGCGACGAAGCCATGCGCCTGGGCCGCGTGCTCGCCGGGTTGCTGCCGCAGGAACCGGAGGTCTTCGGCCTGGTGGCGCTGATGGAAATCCAGGCGTCGCGCACGAAGGCGCGAACCGCGGCCGATGGCACGCCGGTGCCCCTGCTCGAACAGGACCGCGCGCGCTGGGACCGCCTGCTGATCGGCCATGGCCTGGCGTCGCTGGCGCAGGCCGAGCGGCTGGGAGGTGCCGACGGTCCCTATGCCTTGCAGGCCGCGATCGCTGCCTGCCATGCGCGCGCGCCCACGGGGGATGCCACCGACTGGGCGCGCATCGCCGCGTTGTATGCCCGACTGGCACAGGTGGTGCCGTCGCCGGTGGTGGAACTCAACCGCGCAGTGGCGGTGTCGATGGCATCCGGACCGGCGGCGGGACTGGCCATGGTGGAGGCACTGGCCGCGGAACCCGCGTTGCGCCACTACCACCTGTTGCCAGCGGTGCGGGGCGACCTGCTCTGGAAACTCGAACGCCACGACGAGGCGCGCATCGAATTCGAGCGGGCCGCCGCGCTCACCCGGAACGAACGCGAACGCGCGCTGTTGATGGCGCGCGCCGCGAAATCCTCGGGAAGGTAGGCCGCCGTCAGTACGGGTTGCCCATTCGCGCCAGGGCCGCGACGTCGACCTTGATCGGCTCCAGGCCCGTGTACGGGTCCACAGGCGACTGCGGCCCCGGCGACACGACGGAGGCACTGTGCGACGTCTCGTCGGCCACGACCACCGTGGTGCCATGGCTGGTCACGTCGTAGAGCAACTGCGCGAACTCGTGCGGCAGGCGGATGCAGCCGTGGGACGCCGGGTAACCCGGGTTGCGTCCCGCGTGGAGCGCCACGCCACCCCAGGTGAGCCGCTGCATGTACGGCATCGGCGCATCGTCGTACAGGTTGGAATAGTGCTCGACGCGCTTCTGCAGGATCGGATACACGCCGGTCGGGGTCGAATGCCCCGGCTTGCCGCTGCTGATCGTGGACACGCCGATGCGCAGCCCGTTGCGGTACACGTGCGCCTTCTGCTCGGGCAGGCTGACCACCACCACCACCGGGCCGCTGGGCGAGACTTCCGGATGCCACAGGAATTCGCCTGGCTCGAGGGTCGCCAACGGGGACGGCGCCTCGACCTTGATGACCGGGACCGGCTCGGCGGGAGGCGTCGGCGCGACTTCGACGGTGGCGTCGACCGCCATTGTCGCGGGCGCGTCGGCAGGCAACGGCTGCGTTACCGGCGTTTCCTGCATCTCGCCCGCGCCGGGATCCATGCCAGCGCCGATGGCGGGAAGGGTGGCCAATGCCAATGCAAGCGCGAGCGTGCGCATGGCCGGATGGGTAGTGTGCGTCGTGCGCGTTTTGGTGTTTGCGTCCATGGCTCGACGCTATGCCATCACGCATGACGCGCTGTTTGACCTTGCTGGCCGCACGTTGAACACGGCCACGAAAAAGGGGCCTCGCAGGCCCCTTTTCTTCACCGGATCGCGAAACGGCTGATTTGCAGGTAAACAGGAATCGGCCGAAGTGGAACCAATGACGCTACGAACGATTGCTCTCACTGCCGCTGCGGCGGTCGTCGCGCCCCGCATCGCGGGTGGGGGTCTCCTTCGCGACATCGGTCTTTCGCTGGGTGGGGCCGTCCTTCCCGGCGCGCAGCGCGTGCGTGTTGTCGGTGAGTCGATCGTGGCCCGGCGGCGGCGCCTGGTCGCCGCTGTGATCGCGGTTGCGCGCGTGGTCGTTGGTACCCATGGCTGGCTCCTGTCTGAGGGAGCCTCCACGGTAGGCGACTGCGCGTTACGTCCGGGTGCGCGCCGCCTGGCGCCTGCGCGCGCGGAGGTCGACGCACTGGCCCACGATCGCGGTGGCGAGGATGACCGAGTTGGTGACGATGAATACCAGGTTCCCGACCAGCCACGAGTAGGCGACGAAACCGGCGGACGCCGCGATCTGGCCGATGAACAGCCAATGCGAGACCCCGCGTGGATCCGGGTCGCGCCACTGGCGCCAGGTCTGGCGGGCGAGGGTGGCCACCAGGATCGCGGAGGCGCCCCAGCCGACGAGGTCGGGCATCAAAGTCATGGCGGGCATGTGCTGGAGGGGCGGCGGAGGATGGCAAGCCGCCGATGACGGGCGCGGGAACGGCGGCCGTGGCAGCGATACGATGGCGGGGCCTAACGGGACCCCCGCATGCCTGTCGATCGCCCGCCACCGGCCGTTTCCATCCGCGGCTTGGGAAAAACGTACGCATCCGGCTTCAAGGCGCTGGGGTCGGTCGACCTCGACATCCACCAGGGCGAGATCTTCGCCTTGCTCGGGCCCAACGGTGCCGGCAAGACCACCCTGATCAACATCGTCTGCGGCATCGTCAATGCCAGTGTGGGCACGGTGCGGGTCGGCGGGCATGACCACGTGCGCGATGCCCGTGCCGCGCGCAGCCTGGTCGGCCTGGTGCCGCAGGAGTTGTCGACCGACGCCTTCGAGTCCGTGTGGGCCACCACCGCCTTCAGCCGTGGACTGTTCGGCAAGCCGCCGGACCCGGCGCACCTGGAACGGGTGTTGCGCGAGCTGTCGCTGTGGGACAAGCGCGACAGCAGGATCATGGCGCTGTCCGGCGGCATGAAGCGCCGGGTGCTGATCGCCAAGGCGCTGGCGCACGAGCCGCGGATCCTGTTCCTGGACGAACCGACCGCGGGCGTGGACGTCGAGCTACGCCACGAGATGTGGCAGATGGTGCGACGGCTGCGCGACCAGGGCACGACGATCATCCTGACCACGCACTACATCGAGGAAGCCGAGGAGATGGCCGACAGGATCGGCGTGATCCACAAGGGCGAACTGGTGCTGGTGGAGGACAAGGACACGCTGATGCGCAAGCTGGGCAAGAAGCAGCTGGCGCTCACCCTGCAGGAACCGATCCGCGAGATTCCCGCGGTACTGGCCGACCTGCCGCTGGAACTGTCCGCGGACGGCGGAACGCTGACCTACACCTTCGACGTGCAACAGGGCGAGCGCACCGGCATCGCCACGCTGCTCCGGCGACTGGCCGAGCAGGGCCTGGATTTCCGCGACCTGCATTCGAGCGAGAGCTCGCTGGAGGACATCTTCGTCGGGTTGGTGCGCGGGCGGGATCGCGACGGGGAGCAGGCCGCATGACCGTCAACGTGCACGCCATCCGCGCCATCTACCGCTTCGAGATGGCGCGCACCTTCCGCACCCTGGGCGAAAGCATCCTCGCGCCGGTGCTGACGACCTCGCTGTACTTCATCGTGTTCGGCGGCGCGATCGGCTCGCGCATGGGCGAGATCGACGGTGTCGACTACGGCGCGTTCATCGTCCCCGGCCTGGTGATGCTGTCGCTGCTGGGCGAGAGCATTTCCAACGCGTCGTTCGGCATCTACATGCCCAAGTGGGCGGGGACGATCTACGAGCTGTTGTCGGCACCCGTGTCCGCGTTCGAGGTGGTGGTCGGCTACGTGGGCGCCGCCGCGACCAAGTCGGTCATGCTAGGCGTGCTGATCCTGGTGACCGCGCGGGTGTTCGTGCCGTACGAGATCGAGCACCCGGCCTGGGTGCTCGCGTTCCTGGTGCTGACGGCGGTCAGCTTCAGCCTGTTCGGCTTCATCATCGGGCTGTGGGCCGACGACTTCCAGAAGCTGCAGATCGTCCCGCTGATGGTGGTCACGCCGCTGACGTTCCTGGGCGGCGCGTTCTACTCGATCAAGATGCTGCCTCCGTTCTGGCAGACGGTCACGCTCTTCAATCCGGTGGTGTACCTGGTCAGCGGGTTCCGCTGGGCGTTCTACGGCGTGTCCGACGTGGCGGTGGGCGTCAGCCTCGCCGCCATCGTCGGGTTCCTGCTGGTGTGCCTGGCGGCCATCTGGTGGATCCTGCGCACCGGCTGGAAACTCAAGGCCTGACCGTCAGTCCACGGGCTCGTTGTCGACGTAACGGCCTTCGTACTGCAGGTTGCCGTCCTTGTCGTAGAAGCGGCCGTAGCCATGCATCTTCGCGTCGCGGACCTCTCCCTCGTAGCGGGCGCCGCTCGGGAAGACGTTGACGCCCTGGCCGTTCTGGTAGTCGTTGGACCATTCGCCCACGTACTTCGAACCGGACGGCCAGGTCTTGGTGCCGAACCCGCTCAGGCGCCCGTTGGCGAATCCGCCTTCGTACCGGCCGCCGTCGTCCCACACCGCGACGCCCTGGCCGTGCGGCTGGCCGCCCTGCAGCGGACCGGTGTAGGTGTAGGCCTCACCGTCCACGTCGACGAAACGCAGCGGGCCCGCGGGACCGGCCTCTTCCACCAGCACCTGGAACACGCCGGCGTCCGCGGAGTTGCACGACCACGCGTGGTTCGACGGATGCTGTCCGTTGCTGCGCTTCATCGCCTCCGTCATCGCGATGGCATCGGCTTGCTGCGACGTGGGCGCCAGGCCCCAGCCGTAGGCGGTGCCGACCTGGCCGTCGATGGTGCGGTACGCGCCGCAGCCCGCGCCGGACCACGACAGCACGACCGTGCAGCTGCCTCCGCGCTTCGTGCACTCGTTGCCGGCGAACGACTCGGCCGCCGCACGGGACGGATGGTCGAAGGCGAAGCCGTAATGGAAGCCGTTGCTGCGATCGACGGACAGGGCGCCGAACTTCGCGTCCTGGGCGATCGCATCGCCCGCGCCCGCGACGAGCAGGACGGCGCCGGCGACGGCGGAAAAACCGACTGACTTCACTCGCATTGCCAATGCTCCCCTGGGGCGGATGCCCCCCGTTGGCGAAACGGCATTGGGCCAGCCCGAAGGCCACGACGCGGCCGAGCGCCGCGTCGCGGACGGTTCAGCGGTCGCGCCGAAGGCCGGGAGCGGGTCGCGGTTGCGTCTCGCGGTCCTGCTGCATCGTCACCACCCCCCATCCCGGGACGCGGTGCTGCATCGTCCATTCGACCCGGCGGGCGATGCGCCCACGCCACCTCGGGCCGGCCTGGATGGTCGCCGGCGCCACGCGCGCTCCGCCGCCCACGGACTGCGCCGTGAACGCACCGGAGACGGTCCCGGCGGAGACGGCCGGCGCAGCCCAAACGTTGCTGCGATTGCCGACCCCGCTGCCAGTGCGCACGAAGAACGGCACGAAGATGCCGTTGCGATCCTTCAGCGCCTGGTAGTCGCCGACGAAGTAACCGCCCGCATTCGCGGCGATGGCCAGGTCGAACGGTGGGGCGACGCGGGTTTCCGCCCAGGTGTCGCCACCGTCGTCGGACACGGCCAGCCAGTAGTCGGTGGGCAACGTGTTGCTGTCGCTGGTGTTGCTGCGGAAGTCGTACCAGGTGACGCCGACGGTGCCGTTGTCCAGCACGTGCACGCTCGGCGTGAACGCGGCGACGCTGGTATCCGTACTGACCCGGGTGGGCGTGGACCAGGTGAGACCGCCATTGGTCGAACGCGACATCGCGATCGCATCGCGGGCGCCGCTGGTGAAGCGTGCGTCCTGCCAGACCACGTACAACGTGTTGCCCGTTGGTGCCGCGGCGATCTGCGCCAGGATCGCGCCGTCGCGGACGGGCGTGCCGGTTTGCGGATCGCTTGCGCCGATCCCCAGCATCTCGGCGATCTCGACCGGCGCCGTCCAGGTGGTGCCCTGGTCCGTCGAGCGCATCACTTGCGCGGACGTGCGCTCGTTCGGGCCGGAGCCGTCGATGAGCGTGAACAGGTTGACCAGCGTGCCATCCTCGAGCACCACGATCAGGTTGCCGATCGTCTGGCTGTCGGACCCGGGGTCGAAGATCTCGCGGGCCGGCTCCCAGGACAGCCCGTTGTCCGTGGTCCGCGCGAACATCGTGGGTCCACCGCCGCCGGCCGCCAGTCGATCCCACACCGCGTACACGTAGCCGATGCGGGTGGCATCGGCGGTCATCGCGTTCTTGTCGTTGAAGAAGCCAGGGCCGTCCTGGATCAGGGTTTGCGGGACGCTCCAGCTGTTACCGCCGTCGACCGACCGCACGGCCAGCATCGCGTTGATCGACCCGGGCTGGAACGAGCCGCCGGTCGTCGCCAGGCCCATCGCGTGCACCGTGCCGTCCGGGGTGATGGTCACCCACGGATCGGTGGCGCGTGCGTAATTGCCGCCGTTGGCGGCGGTGCCGCCGCCACAGGTCGAGAACGGCAAGGGACGCAGCGACCAGTTGACGCCGCCGTCGTTGGAGAACCCGGCGACCACGCCCCGCGCCGAGCCGTTCGACCAGCGATCCTGCTGCCAGGCCCCGACCATCCGCTGGTTGATGTTGGGGTCCACCGCCAGGTACGGCTCGACCTCGGCATGCACGAACGCCGTGCCGCCGTTGGCCGGCCCGCCGCAGCCGCCGGGGAATGGCGACAGGTTCGACACCTGGTAAAGCGGGTCGGTCGGCGGGGGAGGGGGAGGCGGTGGACCGGCAGGCGGCGGGTTGGGGCCGCCACCGCCGCCGCCACCGCCGCCGCAGCCCACCAGCGCCAGCGACAGCAGGACGGGCACGATCAAGGAAACAGGCCTGGCAATCGGAACGCGTGCGTCCATCCGGCAATCTCCCGAGCTGTCCCGCGCAGCCTAGTCCAACCCGGCGCCGCCGGGTACGTGACTCAAGGCACGGTCGGCCGGGCCAGCGCCCGCTGGATCTCCTCGAGGCTGCGGCCGCGGGTTTCGACGCCCTCGCGGAGCAGCATCGCGCCGGACGCGGCCATGGGAACCGCGATCAGCAGCGCGGACAACGCGAAATGGTCGAGCATGCCGACGACGCCCAGCCCGGCGCCGAGGATGCCGCCGAATTTCGAGCTGGCGGCGATCACGCCTGACCCGGTGCCGCGCAATTGCACCGGGTAGATCTCCGCCGCGTACGGGATCAGCATCGCGATCACGCCGCTGGTCGCGACCAGCAGCGCGGCCGTGGCCGCGATGACGGCCGCTTCCGAACGCACGCCACCGACGGCCATCGCCCAGAACGCGACCAACGACAGCGTCGCCAGGCCGATGAACACGACCAGCGATCGCACGCTGCTCCAGTGGTGGTACAGCCACACCACGACGGCGATGCCGGGCAATGCGAAGAGGGCGGAACGCGTGAGCAGGCTGTTGACCGCGGCCGGATCCACGCCGAACTCCACCAGGTTGACCGGCAGCCACAGGATGAAGCCGAAGTTCGCCAGGCCCCAGGCCACGCCGCAGGTCACCAGGCCCCAGCTGATGCGCGCATGGCGGCCGCGCAGCAGCTGCCGGATGCCGGTGACCGGGTGCTGCTCGTCGATGATCGGCGCGCCGGGATGCGTGGCGTCGTCCCGCTCGATCGCCGACGGGGTCCCGGCATATCGGCGCAGCACCGCGCGTGCCTGGTCTTCCAGGCCCGCGTTCGACAGGAACCGCGGCGACTCGGGGATCCAGCGGTTCAGCAGCAGGATCAACGCGCCGGTCGGCAGGTTGAGCAGCCACAGCACGCGCCAGCTGAAGGCGGGTTCCAGCGTCGCCGCCGCGCCGGCCGCGAGCAGGTAGCCCGCCGAGGTCCCGACGCCGCCCAGCGCGACCAGCAACCAGCCGCGGTGCGCCGCCGGCACGGTCTCGGCCATCAGGGTGAAGGCGATCGGCAGCATGCCGCCGGCGGAGGCCCCCATCAGGAAGCACATCGCGAGGTTCCACTCGAAGGTGGGCATCACGCCGCAGATCGCGGTGCCGATGAACATCAGCGCCGACAGCAGGATGCCCGCGCGCCGGCCGAACCGGTCGGCCAGCCAGCCCCAGGCCACCGAACCGACGGTGGTCCCGATGAGGGCGACCAGCGCGAGTACGCTCGCCGTCGACTTGGTGATCTCGTATTCCCGGCTCATGCCCGGCACCACGAATCCGAGCGTCGCCGGTTTCATCACGTCCACCGCGAGCGCGACCACCAGCGCGAACACCAGGATCCAGTGCGCGCGGTTGAGCGGCACGCCGTCGGCGACGTGGAAATGCACGTGGCGGCGATCGCCATGCGCGGCTTCGCGCATCACCGCGAATCGCGGCATCAACCCGTAGCCTGCCAGCACCACGCCCGCGGGGATCATCGCCATGCCCCACAGCATCCAGGCGTCCATCGGCATGCCGACCATCTGCCAGCCGGTGTGCTGGCCCATCAGGAACATCGGCGCGTGCGAGAACACGCCGGCGACGATCAGCGCGCAGCCGGTCCAGAACGCGACGGGATGGTGGAACCCGATGCCGCCGGGTCGCACGGGTGGCTCAGCCCTTGTCGAGCAGGAAGAACGGTTCGACCTTGCCCCTGATCTTCATGGTCATCGGGTGCCCGCGGCGATCCAGCGCCCGCCCGGCGGCGACCCGCACCCAGCCTTCGCTGACGCAGTA
>DASTUL010000003.1:0-4959 GCA_035759645.1 Lysobacteraceae bacterium
CCGGTCCAGGCGGGCGCGCAACGCGGGCGGCGAACGCTGGCCGAGCGACAGCGCGCCCGCCGCATCCCCGAGCGTGCCGCTGACCCAGGCATCGTCGCCCACCCGCGCACCCTCGCGCCGCAGTGCCGCGCCCTCCTCCACCAGCCCGTGCACGGTGACGCAGATCGAAAGCGGTCCGCGGGTGGTGTCGCCGCCGACCAGCGCCACGCCATGCCGCGCAGCCAGTTCGAGGAATCCGTCGAGGAAGGCATCGATCCAGGCCTCGTCGCCGTGCGGCAACGACAGCGACAAGGTGCACCACGCTGGCGTCGCGCCCATCGCGGCCAGGTCGGACAGGTTCACCGCGAGCGCCTTCCAGCCGATGTCGGCGGGCGGGGTGTCGTCGGGGAAATGCACGCCCGCGTTGAGGGTGTCCGTGGCGACGACCAGCAGCCGACTGGCGGGAACGCGCAGCAGCGCGGCGTCGTCGCCGATCCCCAGCACGACACCACTCCCAGCGCCTTCGCGCCCACCGGCGCGCCGTCGGATCCGCTCGATCAGGTCGAACTCCGCCACGCCGCCGCCTAGCGCGGCGCGCGCACTTCGTCCGGCCGCCACTCGGTGGCGGCGCGGTCGAGCACGCCGTTGACGTAGGTGTGGCCGTGCTCGGAGCCGAAGCGCTTGGTCGAATCGATCGCCTCGTTGATCACGACGCGGAACGGCACGTCCGGCCGGTGGCGCAGTTCGTAGGCGGCGATGCGCAATGCCGCGCGCTCGATCTGGTCGACCTGGGCGATCTCGCGGTCGACGAACGCGGCCAGCGCCGTATCGATGTCCTCTCGATGGTGCAGCACGCCGCGCACCAGGTCCTCAAAGTACTCGAGGTCGGCGACTTCGTGGGCCTGTTCGTGCGCGAACTCGGCGATGACCTGCTGCTCGGTGCCGCCGGACATCTGCCACTTGTAGATCGCCTGGAGCGCACGCCGGCGTGCGCGCGAGCGCGCCACCGGGTCGATGCCGTCGCGGCGCCGGCTCATGCGAGGCGCTCCAGCAGGTCGGCCATCTCGATCGCGGCCAGCGCGCATTCCTCGCCCTTGTTGCCGTGGCTGCCGCCGGCGCGGGCTTCGGCATCCTCGAAGCGATCGGTGGCGAGGACGCCGTTGAGCACGGGGACGCCGCTGTCCAGTGCGACGCGCATCAGTCCCTCGGCGCAGCGGTCGGCGACGTGTTCGAAGTGGCGGGTCTCGCCGCGGACGACGCAGCCGAGGGCGACCAGGGCGGCGTGGCGGCGGCCGGCCGCGAGCCGCGCGGCCACCTGCGGCAACTCCCAGGCGCCCGGCACGCGCACGACGTCGACGGCACTTTCGGCCACGCCATGGTCGGCGAAGGCCTTGCGCGCGCCGGCCACCAGGGCATCGCTGATGCGCGGGTTCCAGCGGCTGGCGAGGATCGCGAACCGGGCGCCTTCGTGGACGCGCAGGTCGCCTTCGATGTGGGCCATGGGAAGCCTGCTTGCGTGGGGCGGCCAGTTTACGGCACCTGTGGGTGGGGCCAACCGCCTTTTGCGGTGGCACGCAAGGTGGCCAGCCTCCTGCAGGGCGGTCGGAATTTCCCCACCCACCCCCACGCACGACGTCGCCTCCACTTTTAGTGGGCGCGCCAGAGCGTCACGCCAAGTCGACGTGCTCGACGACTTCCAGGCCGAATCCGGCGAGGCCTACTTGCTTGCGCGGGGAACCGATGACGCGCAGCTTGCCGAGGCCGAGGTCGGCGAGGATCTGGGAGCCGACGCCGGTGCGGCGCCATTCGGCGAGTGCGCCGCCGCGGGTGCCGCTTGCGTGTGCGTCGGGCTCTTCGCGGATCCGGGCCAGCAATGCTTCGGGATCGGCGGGTTCGCCGAGCAGCACCAGTGCGCCGGCGCCTTCGGCTGCGATCGCTGCCATCGCGTCGCCGGCGGACGTGCCGAAGTCCGGGCGGCGCCAGTGCAGTGCGTCGGCCAGGGGGTTGAGCGCATGCACGCGGACGAGGGTGGGCGTGGCTGCGTCGGGCGTGCCGCGCAGCAGTGCGTGGTGCAGCGCGCGGGTCATCCGGTCGCGGTAAGTGTGCAGGCGGAAGGGGCCGTGCGCGGTGTCGATGTCGCGCGTGTCGATCCGCTCGACGGTGTGTTCGGTGTCCAGGCGGTGGCGGATCAGGTCCTCGATCGAACCGATCTTCAGGCCGTGTTCGCGGGCGAACCGTTCCAGTTCCGGGCGGCGCGCCATGCTGCCGTCGGGATTGAGGATCTCCACCAGGACGCCGGCCGGCTCCAGCCCGGCGAGCAACGCCAGGTCGCAAGCCGCCTCGGTATGCCCCGCCCGGTTGAGCACGCCGCCCGCCTGTGCCTGCAGCGGAAAGATGTGCCCCGGTTGCGACAGGTCCTCGGGCGAAGCGTCCGGGCGCACCGCGGTGCGGATGGTGTGCGCGCGGTCGTATGCCGAGATGCCGGTGGTGACGCCCTCGGCGGCCTCGATGCTGACCGTGAAATTGGTGCCGTGGGGTGAGGTGTTGTCGCGCACCATCGGCGGCAACCCGAGCTGGCGGCAGCGCTCGCGGGTCAGCGACAGGCAGACCAGGCCGCGCGCATGCGTGACCATGAAGTTGATGTCCGAGGCCTTCACCAGCTCCGCGGCCATGATCAGGTCGCCCTCGTTCTCGCGGTCCTCGTCGTCCACGATCACGACCATGCGGCCGGCGCGGATCTCGTCGAGCAGTTCGTGGACCGGGGCGAAGCTCATGATCGTTGTTCCTGCAGCAGTCGCTCGATGTAACGCGCGACCTGGTCGACTTCCAGGTTCACCGGGTCGCCCGGACGCGTCGCGCCGAACGCGGTATGGGCCAGCGTGTGCGGCACCAGCACGACTTCGAAACCGTCGGCGTCGACCGCGTTGACCGTCAGGCTGGTGCCGTCGATGCAGATCGAGCCCTTCGACGCGATGTAGCGCATCAGCGCGCGGGGCGCCGTGAAGCGCCAGCGCTGCGCGCGCGCATCGTCGATGACGGATGCGACCGCGCCGACGCCGTCGACGTGGCCGCTGACGAGGTGCCCGCCGAGCCGATCGCCCGCGCGCAGCGCGCGTTCCAGGTTGACCTGCCTGCCGGGCGGCAACGCACCCAGCGAGGTGAGCGCCAGCGTTTCGTTGGAGGCATCGGCCTCGAATCCGGAAGCGTCGGAGGCGACGACGGTGAGGCACACCCCGTTGACGGCGATGCTCTCGCCGAGCGCGATGTCGTCGAACGGGAGCGTGCCGGCATCGATGCGCAGGCGTGCATCGCCGCCGCGCGACTCGCGCGCGGCAAGGAGGCCGATGCCCTGGACCAGTCCGGTGAACATCAGGACTTGCGCCGCGCGTGGACGAACAGCGGCCAGGACACGCGCTGCGTGCGCGCCGGATCGCCCCAGGCATCGGCGAAATCCTGCGCCAGCGTCGCCACCGGATCCTCGCCGGTCGCCTCGCGGCAACGCTTCGTCGCCGAATAACTGCCGAAGTAGCCGAGCAGTCGCGCCAGCGTCCAGTCGGCCTGCATGTCGAAATGCGGAACGTCGACGGCCCCGAACGGCCAGTCGAACCCGGCATAGCCCTCGTCGACCAGCGTGCGCTCCGGCGGCCAGTACAGGCGAATCGCCGCCTGCAGCCGCGCGTTCGCATCGGCGAGCGCCGGCGGCACATCGATGTCCTGGTACCCCCAGGCGACCAGCAGGCCGCCCGGGCGCAGCACGCGCGCGCACTCGGCGAACCAGGCGTCGCGCTCGAACCAGTGCAGTGCCTGGGCGACGCAGGCGACGTCGACAACGGCAGCGGGCAAGCTGCAGCGCTCGCCGGGTTCGACCGCGAACACGACGTTCGCAGGTCCGCTGGCTTCGGCTACCTGCGCGGCACTCGGATCGGTCGCATGCACGCGATCGAAATGCGCCGCCAGGCCGCGGCTCGCCTGCCCGCTGCCGCAACCGGCGTCCCAGGCGAGCGAACGGCCGGGCGCGTGCGTCGCGATCCAGACAAACAGGTCGGCCGGGTATTCGGGCCGCGCGTTTGCGTAGTCCGAGGCGACTGCCGAGAAGTGGTCACGGAACACGACGGCCTCGCCCACGCTCAAAGCGTGGCCTGCTTCGGACGCAGCAGCACCCGGATGTCCGAGCCGAGCCGACGCGTATCGACGACCTGCAACTGCACACGCTCGGCCATCGTCCCGACATCCATGCCACCGAACAGCGGACGCGCGTGCCCACCGAGCACCACGGGCGCCACGTACAGCAGCAGCTCGTCGACCAGCCCCTCGGCAAGGAATGCGCCGGCCAGCGTGGCGCCGGCCTCGACCTGGACCTCGTTGATGCCGCGGACGGCGAGCAGCTGCAGCACCGCGCGCAGGTCGAAGAGTCCGCGGTCGACCGGCACGTGCGCGTGGTCGGCTTCCAGGTTGCGCGGCAGCTTCACGTCGGGCGCGTGCAGGTACAGCGTCGGCGCATCGCCCTCGCGCACCTTGCCGCGCCCGGTGGTGGCCAGGCCCGGGTCCAGCACCACGCGCAACGGCGGGTTGAATGCCACGTCCCTGGGCAGGCGGACGGTGAGCGAAGGATCGTCGGCCAGCACGGTGCCCGCGCCGGTGAGCAGCGCCCCGGCACGCGCGCGCCAGCGCTGCACGTCGGTGCGCGAGGCCTCGCCGCTGATCCACTTGGAGTCGCCGCTGGCAAGTGCGCTGCGACCGTCGAGGCTGGTCGCCAGCTTGATCCGCAACCATGGTCGGCCGCGCACGACGCGCGACACGAAGCCGCGGTTCAACTCGCGCGCTTCCGACTCGAGCAAACCGGTTTCCACGGTGATGCCGGCGGCCCGCAGCTTCTCCAGCCCGCTGCCGTCGACCTGGGGAAAGGGATCCTGCATCGCGGCCACGACCCGCGTCACGCCCGCGGCGATCAACGCGTCCGCGCATGGCCCGGTCTTGCCG
>DASTUL010000004.1:0-4106 GCA_035759645.1 Lysobacteraceae bacterium
CAGCGTCGACTTGCCGATGCCGGGATCGCCGCCGACCAGCACCACCGCACCCTCGACCAGCCCGCCGCCGAGCACGCGGTCGAACTCCGCGATGCCGGTGGAGACCCGTGCGTCCTCCTGGTGGCGTACATCGGCCAGCGCCATCACCTGTGGGGCGTCGGCCTTGCCAGTCCACCCCGCTCGGCGCGTCGAGGCAACGCTGCGCGCGGCGGCGGGTTCGACGACGAATTCCGACAGCGTGTCCCATGCACCGCAGTCGCCGCATTGGCCCTGCCACTTCGGGTGGTCGCCGCCGCATTCGCTGCAGACGTACGCGACCTTTGCCTTCGCTGTCACTTTCCCGGCCATCGAACCCCCTGACATGAGCTTCCACTCTAGCGTCCGCCCGTCGCAATCGCGGAGACGGCTTGCGCGGGGTGGGAAGCCCGCCTAGATTCGAGTCGGACACCAAGGGGAAGGGAATGGCCATGCGAAACCGCGTCCTGCTGGCGGCGTCCCTGCTGTTCCTGGCCGGGTGCGTCACCCAGCCGACGATGGCGCCGGAGCCTACGGCCGCGCCGGAACACCTGGCGGCGCTGCCACCTCCGCCACCTCCACCTCCACCGCCACCGCCGCCACCCCCACCCCCGCCGGCACCCCCATCGGAGGCCGATGTCGTTGCCGCGCGTCCGGTCGCGGCCCGCCCGCCCATGGACCCGGACAAGAACTACGCGCGGATGCGCGTCTTCTACGCGACCGATCGCGCGCCGGCGCCCGACTTCCACGCCGTGGACCAGGACGAAAAGTACACCGGCGGTCGCGGCCCGATGGCCTACGGCCAGGCCTTCGTCAGCATTCCGCGCGACCACGTGCGCGGCGAGCTCGAGGCGCCGTCGGTGTTCCGCCTGGAGTTCCGCGAGGACCCGTCCCGCCACGTCGTCCTGCTGGAGACGATTCCCCAGCGCAAGGACGCCTTCCTGAAGTCACTCCGCACGCGCGTCCAGGCCTCGGGCGGCAAGAGCGCCTTCCTGTTCGTCCACGGGTACAACGTGGCGTTCGCCGACGCGGCCAGGCGCACCGCGCAACTGGCATACGACCTGTCGTTCGACGGCGCGCCGATCTTCTTCAGCTGGCCGTCGCAAGCATCGTTGTCCGGCTACACCGTCGACGAAGCGAACATCGAGTGGGCCACGCCGCACATCAAGCAGTTCATCGTCGATGCCGCCGAGCAGTCGGGCGCGGAGAACCTGTTCCTGGTCGGGCACAGCATGGGCACCCGCGGGCTCACGCGCGCGCTGGCGCAACTCGTGCTGGAACGGCCCGACCTCAAGGGCCGGTTCCGCGAGATCATCCTGGCGGCGCCGGACATCGACGCGGACGTCTTCCGCGACCAGCTGGCGCCGGCACTCGCGCAGGCCGGCGAGCGCGTGACCCTGTATGCGTCATCCAAGGACCTCGCGCTGCAGGCCTCGAAGGAGGTGCACGGCTACGCGCGGGCCGGGGACAGCGGCGCCGGCATCGTCGTGGTCGAAGGCATCGACACCATCGACGCTTCGAACGTCGACGACAGCATCATGGCCCACTCGTATTTCGTGGAGTCGATCCCGGTCATCCGGGACATTGCGCAGATGATCCGCAGGCAGCTGCCCGCGGGCGACCGCGCGACGTTGCGGGCGGTGCGGACGGAGGATGGGGTGCACTGGCTGCTGGAAGGGCAGTAGCGGGCGAAAAGCAGAAGGCCCGCGGTTGGGGGCCTTCCAAGGGGTTTGCCGGAGATAGGAATCGAACCTACGACCTACGCATTACGAATGCGCCGCTCTACCAACTGAGCTACTCCGGCGAAGGCGGCAATTCTAGCGGGTCACTCGACCAACTGCACCCGCAGTTCCCGCGGCAGGGCGAACACCATGTTCTCGGGCTCCCCGGACAGCTCCCTGGCCTCGCCGCCCCCCAACGCGCGCAACCGGTCCAGGACGCCCTGCACCAATACGTCAGGGGCCGAGGCCCCGGCGGTGACGCCGATCCGCGTTCGGCGTTCGAGCCAGGCAGGATCGATCTCGTCGGCGCCGTCGATCAGGTACGCGGCCACGCCATCGCGTTGCGCGAGCTCGCGCAGGCGGTTGGAGTTGGAGCTGTTGGGCGAGCCGACGACCAGCACCAGGTCGCACTCGCGGGCGAGGACGCGAACGGCGTCCTGGCGGTTCTGCGTGGCGTAGCAGATGTCGTCGTTTTTCGGCCCCTGGATCGCAGGGAACCGGGCCTGCAAGGCGGCGATGATGCTGCGCGTGTCGTCGACCGAAAGCGTCGTCTGCGTGGTGTAGGCGATGTTCTCCGGCTGCGAGACCTGCAGCGCGGCCACGTCCTCCAGGTCTTCGATCAGGTAGATCCGGCCGTTGCCCTGCTCGGCTTTCCACTGGCCCATCGTGCCCTCGACTTCCGGGTGGCCGGCGTGGCCGACCAGCACCATGTCGCGGCCGGCGCGGCACTGGCGCGCGACTTCCAGGTGCACCTTGGTGACCAGCGGACAGGTGGCGTCGAACACCTTCAGGTCGCGGCGGGCGGCTTCTCCGCGCACCGCCTGGGACACGCCGTGCGCGGAGAAGATCACCGTCGCGCCATCGGGCACCTCGTCGAGTTCCTCGACGAAGATCGCGCCTCGCGCGCGCAGGTCTTCGACGACGAAGCGATTGTGGACGACTTCGTGGCGCACGTAGATCGGCGCGCCGAGGGTCTCGAGGGCGCGTTTGACGATCTCGATCGCGCGGTCGACGCCGGCGCAGAAACCGCGGGGATTGGCGAGCAGCACGTCCATGCCGGCGATTCTAGTCCCGGGGCGCTGTACGGGCGCCGAGCAGGCCGAACAGGGCGATGCCGATGGCGCCGGCGACGATCGCCGAGTCGGCCACGTTGAACGCGGGCCAGTAGTGGTCGCGCCAGTGCCACTGGATGAAGTCGACGACGTGACCGAAGCGCAGCCGGTCGACCACGTT
Source organism: Lysobacteraceae bacterium (assembly GCA_035759645.1). Taxonomy (GTDB): domain Bacteria; phylum Pseudomonadota; class Gammaproteobacteria; order Xanthomonadales; family Xanthomonadaceae; genus CAMPJU01. The sequence goes on from DASTUL010000004.1 coordinate 2,970, forward strand.
GCCGATGGCGCCGCCGATCACCAGCGCGAACGGCAGCGCGGTGCGCCAGTCGGAACGCGCCGTGCGGTGGAGCCAGACGGCCAGCACGGTGCAGATCACCGCGGCCAGGATCACGAAGAACCACTGCTGCCAGCCGCCGGCGTCAGCCAGGAAACTGAACGCCGCGCCGGTGTTGTAGGTGCGGTACCAGTTCCAGAAACCGTCGATCACCGGGATCGCCTGGTACTCGGGTAGTGACGCCAGCACCCAGTGCTTGGTCCACTGGTCCAGCAGGAGGACGATGGCCGACAAGACCAGCCAGGCGAGAGCGTTGGGTTTTTGGTGACGCGTCATTCGTTTCCTCGTCGGCTGTCATTCCCGCGAAGGCGGGAATCCATCGCGTGAGTGTCTGGGTCCCCGCCTTCGCGGGGACGACAGGCTAGAAGTATCGGCGCTCCTCGCCGGAGCCTTCGATGTTGCCGACGCAGCGCGCGCAGAGTTGCGGGTGCGCGGCGACGCTCCCGACGCTTGCCTGGTGGTGCCAGCAGCGGATGCATTTCTGCTTTTCCGTCGGCGTCGCGATGACACGGATGCCCTGCCCCTCGCCCGCCTGCAGCGACACGTCGCCACTGATCAGCAGGAAGCGCAGTTCGTCCACGAGCGGCGCCAGCCGTGCCGTGTCTTCCGGGCCGCAGGTCAGTGCCACCTCGGCCTCGAGCGCCGCGCCGATCTCGCCACCCGCGCGCATCGGCTCCAGCACCTTGGCCACCTGCTCGCGCAACGCCAGCAGGCGGTCGAAATCGGCAGCCGACAACGGTGCATCTTCGCCCAGCGGCGCCAACCCCTCGTACCAGGTCGAGAACAACACGTTGCCCTCGCGCTCGCCTTCGGCCGGGGCCGGCAGGTGCCGCCACATCTCGTCCGCGGTGTACGCGAGGATCGGCGCGACCCAGCGCACGAACGCCTCGCTGATGCGGTACATCGCCGACTGCGCGCTGCGCCGGCCGCGCGAGTCCTCCGGCATCGTGTACAGCCGGTCCTTGGTGACGTCCAGGTACAGCGCGCCCAGTTCGACGCTGCAGAAGTTGCCCAGCGCCTGCACCACCTCGGCGAAGTCGTAACGCGCGTACGCGGCGGCGATGCGCTGCTGCAGCTCGT
>DASTUL010000005.1:0-12088 GCA_035759645.1 Lysobacteraceae bacterium
ACCGGCCGGCCGAAGACGGCGGGCCGGGGCCCGCCCTACAATTCCCCGTCCGCCGCGCGCCGACCGCGCGGCCTTCGCCCCACCAGACCAGGATTTGCATGAGCATCAAGAGCGACCGCTGGATCCGCCGCATGGTCGAACAGCAGCAGATGATCGAGCCGTTCGAACCAGGCCAGGTCAAGCATGCCGCCGACGGGCAGCGCATCGTCAGTTACGGCACGTCGAGCTACGGCTACGACGTGCGCTGTTCGCGCGAGTTCAAGGTGTTCACCAACATCAATTCGACGATCGTCGACCCGAAGCATTTCGATCCCGGCAGCTTCGTCGACATCGAGAACGACGTCTGCATCATCCCGCCGAACTCGTTCGCCCTGGCGCGCACCGTCGAATACTTCCGCATCCCGCGGGACACCCTGGTGGTCTGCCTTGGCAAGAGCACGTATGCGCGTTGCGGCATCATCGTCAACGTGACGCCGCTGGAGCCGGAATGGGAAGGGCACGTCACCCTGGAGTTCAGCAACACCACGCCCCTGCCGGCGCGCATCTATGCCAACGAAGGCGTGGCGCAGATGCTGTTCTTCCAGGCCGCGGCCGACGACGTGTGCGAGACCAGCTACCGCGATCGTGGCGGCAAGTACCAAGGGCAGCGCGGAGTGACGCTGCCCAGAACGTAGCCGCCCGTAGGAGCGGCGTAAGCCGCGATGCACTGTCGCGTAAGGCCTTCGCGGCTTGCGCCGCTCCTACGGATTGCGTCTAGTGTTCGGCGCCGGCCGCGATGCGCCGGTCGGTCGGGGTGGCGAGCGAGGTGCGCACGGCGATGCGCAGCGCTTCGGTGACGAGTTCGACGGGCAGGCATGGCGCACCCGGGCGCACCGCCGCTTCGGCGGGCGAATACGGCACGTGGACGAATCCGCCGCGCACCCGCGGGGTGCGCCGCAACGCGTGCATCAGTCCGTAGAAGACGTGGTTGCAGACGTAGGTGCCGGCGGTCTGCGAGATCGCCGCGGGAATGCCCGCCGCGCGCAGCGCGAGCAGGATGGCCTTGATCGGCAGCGTGGTGAAGTACGCGGCGGGACCGCCTTCGACCACCGGCAGGTCGACCGGGCTGGCGCCGGCGTTGTCGGGGATGCGCGCATCGTCGACGTTGATCGCCACGCGCTCGATCGAGACCGCAGTGCGGCCGCCGGCGACGCCCACGCAAAGCACGAGCGCGGGCTTCGCCTCGCGGACGGCCGCGCGCAGTTCGCGCAGCGAGCGGCCGAACTCCACCGAAAGGCAGCGGGCGACGATGCGGTGGCCGCGGATCCGCGTGCCGTCGAGCGCGCGCACGGCCTCCCAGCTCGGGTTCGACCCGTCGCCCTCGAACGGCACGAACCCGGTGAGCAGCACGGTGGGCGTCGTCGTCTTCGCCATCAGATCAACCATGCCATCAACACCAGGTTCACCGCCATCAATGGCAACGCCGTCGCCACCTGCATCCGGATCACGCCGTTCGGGTCGTCCAGTTCCAGCAGCGCCGCGGGCACGAGGTTGAAGTTGGCCGCCATCGGCGTCAGCAGCGTTCCGCAGTAGCCGGTGAGCATGCCGATCGCGCCCAGGATTGCCGGGTCGGCGCCATGCTGCTGGATCAGCAACGGCAGCCCGATGCCCGCGGTCATCACCGGGAAGGCCGCGAACGCATTGCCCATGATCACCGTGAACAGGACCATGCCCAGGCCGTAGGCGAGCACGCAAGCGAGCCGGCTGTCGGTCGGGATCACCGCCGATACCAGCGTCGCGACTGCCTCGCCGACGCCGCTCGCGGCGAACACGCCGCCGAGGGTGGCGAGCACCAGTGGCAGGAGCGCGGCCCAGCCCATCGTGTCGAGCAGGCGTCGTCCTTCCGCCGGCGCGGCCGCCGCGGGCTGGCGGGTGACGACCACCGCGGCGAAGGCCGCGATGACGCTGGCCAGCGACAGTCCGATCAGGGTGGCGCTGCCTGCGCCGAGCAACGCGAAATCGCCGAAGGACACGTAGCCGCCGAGCATCGCGACGAGCACCGTGATCAGGGGAATGAGCAGCGCGGGCATGAACAGCTTGTGTCCGAGCCGCGCCGCGGACGCCCGGCGTGCCTCCACAGGCGCCTCGGCGATGTGCTCGCGTTTCATGCGCACCGCGAGCAGCGCGATGGCGATCAGCGCGGCGCCGGCCAGTTGCGAAGGGATCTCGTTGCCGGCTTCGCCGGCCGCGAGGATCCAGTCGCCGCCGCCAAACGTCGCCGCCAGCAAGGCCCAGAAGCCCGCATGCGCCCAGCGCCGCTGCCGCGCATTGCACCATGCCGCGTACAGGAGGAACGCGCCGAGCAGCCAGTAGAAATACGTGATCTCAAGCACGGCTGCGCTCCAGTGCCCGCTGGAACACCGCGATCCGGATCCCGTGGATCACGAATGCCGCGATCGCCGTCGGCAGCGCCCACAACGCGATCTGCAGCGGTTCGAGCACGATCCCGTATTCGGCATAGAAGCCCTGGATCAGCAGCACCGCGCCGATGGCGACGAACACGTCCTCGCCGAAGAACAGGCCGACGTTGTCGGTCGCCGCGCCGAGCGCGAGGATCTTCTGGCGCTCGTCCTCTGTGACATTGGCGATGGTCTTGCCGGCGGCGGCCTCGCTCATCGGCGCGAGCAACGGGCGCACCGTCTGCGCATGGCCGCCGACATGGGTCAGCCCGACCATGCTGAGCAACTGGCGCAGCCCGAGGTAGCTGGTGAGCAGCCGACCGAGGGTCATGCCGCGCATCGCCAGGATCCAGGCATGCACGTGCTCGCGCAGTCCCGCCCGCTCGAGCAGGCCGATCGCCGGCAGCGTCAGCAGGTACAGCAGCAGCGCGCGATTGCCGACGAAGCTTTCGCCGAGGAGCGCCAGCAGCTCGAGTGGCAACATGCCGGCCAGCAAGCCGCTCGCCAGGCCCGCGACGACCACGACCAGCACCGGGTTGTAGCGAAGCACGAAGCCGGCGACGACGACCGCGATGCCGAGCAACGGCCAGTAGTTCACGGCGTCGGTCATCGCGGGGCCTCGACGGTGAAGCCATCGGCTTCGAGTGCCGCGCGCAGCGCGCGCGCGAATGCGGCGGCGTCCGGGCGGTCGCCGTGCAGGCAGAGCGTGTCTGCGCGCAGGGGGACGCGCGTGCCGTCGCGTGCGGTCACCATGCCGTCGCGCAGCAGCGAACGCACCTGGGCGAGGGCGGCATCGACGCCTTCGAGCACGGCGCCGGGCGTGCCGCGCGGCGCCAGGCGGCCATCGGCGTCGTACGCGCGTTCGGCAAAGGCTTCTTGGGCGACGCGCAGGCCGGTGGCCGCGGCGGCGGCCGTGGATTCGGAGGCGGCCAGGCCGTACAGGATGAGCGTCGGATCGAATGCATGCACGGTGGCGGCGACGATGTCGGCCACCGTGCGGTCACGCGCGGCGAGGTTGTAGAGCGCGCCATGCGGCTTGACGTGGGCCAGGCGCACGCCTTCGGCTTCGGCCAGCGCGAAGATGCGGTGCAACTGTGCTTCGAGCAACGCCCGCAGTGCGTCGGCGGACAACGCGAGTTCGCGGCGCCCGAAATGCTCGCGATCTTCATACCCGGGATGCGCGCCCGCCGCCACGCCGTGGTCGCGGCACAGGCGCAGCGTCGTACGCATGGTGGCGTCGTCGCCGGCGTGCGCGCCGCAGGCGATGCTCGCGGAGCTGATCCACGGGACGACCGCCGCGTCGTTGCCGCAGCCTTCTCCCAGGTCGCAGTTGAAGTCAATGGTGCTCATTGGACAGCCGTCATGCGCCCCATTGTCGCGCGCCGACGGCGAGCGCGATCCGGGCGAGCCGGCTGGCCTGCTCGCGGCGCAGGCGTGCGGCCTCGAGCGGGGTGCAAGGTGCGAACCGGACGGTGTCGCCCGGCCGCAGCTGCGCCAGGCGCGGCAGGTCGCTCGCGATGGCATGGCCGATGCGTGGATACCCGCCGTGGGTTTGCGCATCCGCCAGCAGCACGATGGGCTGGCCGCCGGCGGGCAGTTGCACGGTGCCGGGCGCGACCGGTTCCGAGACACGTTCGGACACCCGGGATGACGCCGGGTCCAGCGCCAGCGCGGCGCCTTCGAGGCGCAGCCCCTGCCTGTCGCTGGCCGCGGCGACGCGCCACGGCGTGGCGTACAACGCATCACCGGGGTCGGTCATGTCGTGCCCGGAAAGGATGCGCACGATCGCGGCCGTCGTGAAGGCCAGGTCCGGTGCGGGATCGATCCACCACCGGGCAAGGCGCAGGGCGTCGCAGGTGGGCTCGGCGGTGCGCGCCACCGGCAGGACGTCGCCGCTCGCCAGCGCACGCCCGCGCATGCCCCCGAAACCGCCGCGCAGGTCGGTGCTGCCGCTGCCAAGCAGTTTCGGCACGGACCAGCCACCGGCGACCGCGAGGTAGATGCGCGCGCCCTCGCGACACCGTCCGACGTGCAGCTCGCTGCCGGCGGGCAGGTCGACCGGTCGCCAGCCTGGCACCGGGACGTCGCCGACACGCGCGTCGACCGTGGCACCGCACAGCGCGATGCGCGCCGGTCGTTCGAAGCGCAGCGACGGGCCGGCCAGCGCGGCCTCCAGCACGGGCGCGTCGACCGGATTGCCGACCAGCAGGTTCGCCACGGCGTGCGAATACGGATCCAGCGCGCCCGCGGTCCCCACGCCCAGGTGGCGGAACCCGTGCCGGCCGCCGTCCTGCACCGTCGCCTGCAGCCCCGGCGCGAGCACGCGGACGCTCACGGCGCGGGAACGAAGCGCACGCGGTGGCCCGGCGCGAGGAGGGCGGGCGGGTCGCGGGTGGGATCGAACAGGCCCAGCGGCGTACGCCCCAGCAGTCGCCAACCGCCCGGGCCTTCGCGCGGGTAGATGCCGGCTTGCGCCCCGCCGATCGCCACGCTGCCCGCGGGCACGCGCGTGCGCGGCGCGTCCAGGCGCGGCATCGCGAGCGCGGGATCGAGCCCGAGCAGGTAGGGGAAGCCAGGCGCGAAGCCGAGCATGGCGACCTGGTAGGTGGGCGCGCAGAAGCGGGCGACGGTGTCGGGTTCGGACAGGCCGCCAGCCGCCGCGACGGCTGCGAGGTCCGGGCCGTCGTCGCCACCGAAACGCACCGGGATCTCCACGACACGTCCGTCATTCCCGCGCAGGCGGGAATCCATGTCGCCTGGCGGGACTTCGCTGGATTCCCGCCTGCGCGGGAATGACAGGGTGGACTCGATCCACGCTTCTGCCATTGCCAACGGCTCCGCGACATCCTCCATCGCCAGCACATCCACGAACACCGCCAGCGTCGCGTACGCCGGCACGATGTCGCGCACCCATTCCGGGCGCTTGGCCTCGAGGGCCGCGGCCAGCGCATGCACGCGGGCGTTCGTCTGCGCGTCGGCTTCGTCGCCCACCCGCAACAGCAGCGCTTCTTCCCCGAGGGGTTCGACGACCCTCATTCAATTGCAGCCGGCGTCATGTGCCGGCCAGGCCCTCGCGCAACGTCGCGATGCGTTCGACCAGTGCCTCCGGCGTGTACGACCGCGGGGCGACCTGGCCCCAGACCGGCTTCGGCCAGGCGATGTCGCCGGTATGGCGGGCGATGACGTGCACGTGCAGTTGCGGCACCACGTTGCCGAGCGCGGCGACGTTGAGCTTGTCGGGGGAGAAGTGTTCGCGCAGCAGGCGGCTCACCTGCGACACCTCGCGCATCAGCGCCTGCTGCTGGTCGTCGGTCAGGTCGATCAACTCCGTCGCACCCGCCACGCGCGGGACGAGGATCAGCCACGGATGATGGCTGTCGTCCATCAGTCGCAACTCGCACAGCGGCAACTGCGCCACCGGGTGGGTGTCGTCGGCGAGCCGTGCGTCGAGCCGCCATTCGTTCATGGCAGCACGCATCCCAGGAACTCCATCGTCCGGCGGTGCGCAAGCCGTGCGGAATCCGCGTGGTAATCCGCGCGCAGCTCGCAGTTGAACCCGTGGCCGGCGGGGTACACGTGCACGGGGACATCGGGGTACGCGGCGCGGTGCTTCTCGACGTCGTTGGGCGGGATGACCGGGTCGCGCTCGCCGAAATGAAACAGCATCGGCGCGCGCAATGGCTCGCCGAGGAATGGCACGCTGCGGCCGCCGTAATAGCTCACCGCCGGAAGCCCGAGCCGGGTGTTGGACAGCAACGCGACGGTGCCGCCCCAGCAGAAGCCGACCACGGCCACGTGCAATCCGTCCTCGCGCAGCTTCGCCGCGGCGGCGTCGATGATGCCGACCGCGCGATCGAAGCCGAGGTCCGCCGCCAGCGCGCGGCCTTTCGCCACGCCGGCGTCGTCGTAGGCCAGCTCGACGCCGCGCTCGATGGGATCGAACAGTTCGGGCGCCAGCGCCACCCAGCCCTCCGCGCAGTAGCGCTCGACCAGCGACCGCACGTGTTCATTGACCCCGAAGATCTCCTGGATCACCACCAGGCCGCCGGCCGGCTGGGCCACCGGGTCGGCGCGCCAGGCACAGACGCGTCCGGATGGGGTGTCGAGGGCGATTTCGCGACCCATGTTCAGGTCCGATGCGGCGGCCGGAGCATTCTAGCCCGGTAGAATGCGCGCCCCACGCCGCGTCAGGCCGTTTCCCGATGTCCATCTCCATTCCGGCCCGGCCTGGCCCCAAGGTCGGGTTCGTCAGCCTCGGCTGCCCCAAGGCGCTGGTCGACTCCGAACGCATCCTCACGCAGTTGCGGGTGGAGGGCTACGACCTGGTGCAGGCCTACGACGATGCCGATGTCGTGGTCGTCAACACCTGCGGGTTCATCGACTCGGCGGTCGCGGAATCGCTGGACGCGATCGGCGAGGCGATGGCCGAGAACGGCAAGGTGATCGTCACCGGCTGCCTGGGCAAGCGCGCGGACGTGATCCGCCAGGCGCACCCCGGCGTGTTGTCGATCAGCGGCCCGCAGGACTACGGCACGGTGATGGACGCGGTGCATGCGGCGGTGCCGCCGGCGCACGACCCATTTGTCGACCTGTTGCCGGACTACGGGCTGAAGCTGACGCCGAAGCACTACGCGTACCTGAAGATTTCAGAAGGCTGCAACCATCGCTGCAGCTTCTGCATCATCCCGTCGATGCGTGGCGACCTGGTGTCGCGCCCGGTCGACGAGGTGCTGCGCGAGGCCGAGCGCCTGGTCGCCGGCGGCGTGCGCGAACTGCTGGTGGTGTCGCAGGACACTTCGGCCTACGGCGTCGACGTGCGCTATGCGCCGCGCGAATGGCGCGGGAAGCCGTACGAGACGCGCATGAAGGCGTTGTGCGAAGGCCTTGGCGAGCTCGATGCCTGGACGCGCCTGCACTACGTCTATCCGTACCCGCACGTCGACGACATCATTCCGCTGATGGCGCAGGGCAGGGTGCTGCCGTACCTGGACATCCCGTTCCAGCACGCCAGCCCGCGCATCCTGAAGCTGATGAAGCGGCCGGGCGCGGTGGAAAAAACGCTCGAGCGCGTGCAGCGCTGGCGCGCGACGTGCCCGGACCTGACCATTCGCTCGACCTTCATCGTCGGCTTCCCGGGCGAGACGGAAGCCGAGTTCGAGGCCCTGCTGGATTTCCTGGACGAGGCGCAGCTCGACCGCGTTGGCGCGTTTGCGTACTCGCCGGTCGAGGGTGCCGCGGCGAATGCGCTGCCCGATCCGGTGCCCGAGGACGTCAAGCAGGAACGGTTGGCCCGCTTCATGTCGCGCCAGGCGGAGATCAGTGCCGCGCGGCTGGAGGCGAAGGTCGGCACCGTGCAGCGCTGCCTGGTCGACGCGATCGACGGCGAGCTCGCCATTGCCCGCTCGAAGGCCGACGCCCCGGAGATCGATGGCCTCGTGCAAATCCAGGACGGTCGCGACGCCGGCCTGCGGCCCGGCCAGTTCGTCGATGTCGAGATCCTCGGCAGCGACGAGCACGACCTCTACGGCGAGGTGGCGAACCCGATGGACCTCGCCGCCGCTCCTACAGGGCCGGCCCGTAGCCGACGTTCGCGATGATGTAACGCTTCGTGCCCGCCGGTAGCTGCGCTTCGACTTCGTCGTCCACGCGCTTCTTCAGCAATGCGCGGGCGAGGGGCGAGTCGATGCTGATCCAGCCGAGCCTGGCGTCGGTCTCGTCCGGTCCGACGATGCGGTAGCGCGCGGCTTCGCCGCTGTCGACGTCTTCCAGTTCGACGACCGCACCGAAGTACACGGCTTCGGGATCGCTCGGTGCGGTATCCACGATGCGCAGCACTTCCAGTCGCTTCGACAGGTAGCGCACGCGCCGGTCGATCTCGCCGAGCTGCTTCTTGCGATAGCTGTATTCGGCGTTTTCCGAACGATCGCCTTCGGCGGCGGCGGCGGCGAGCGCACGCACGACCTCGGGCCGGCGCACGCGCCACAGGTCGTCGAGTTCCGCCTTCAGCCGGGCATGGCCTTCGCGCGTGACCAGCGCCGTGCTCTTCTCGGCCGGGGGGCGCCAGCGGCCCATGCGTAGCGTCTGCGTGGCGCGGTCAGGCGCCGTCGCGTCGCAGGACCTGGCCTCCATCGACCGCGGTCAGTGCGTCGTTCGACGTGATCGCGTAGCGCCGGTCGGGTTCGTCCTTGCCATCTGGATCGAGCAGGAGCTCGGCACCGTTGGCCTCGACGGTCCAGGTGCCGGTGGTGCTGAGGTCCGCATCCGCGCTCTCCGCGTGGACGACCAGCGTGTAGGTGCCGTCCGATGCAAGATGCAGGTTGGCGCCTTCGGTGGCGAACGCGCCCGCGAACGCCTTGACGTCGAAATCCGCCGCGGAACCGGCGACCGACGCGCGATCGACCACCCGGGTGGCGTCGATCTCGCCGACCGTGTCCGTGCTGGTAGCGGATGCTTCGACCGTCGGCGCGGCATCGCTGGCGGGCGCATCGACGGGCGCGTCGGGCGCGCGTTCGCAGGCGCCGAGCGCGAGCGCGCCGGCGGCGATGAAGACTGCGAATCGTGCGGTGGGAGTGGACATCGGACCTCCTGCTGCTCAGCGGCCGCCCATGATGCCACCCAGGATCCCGCGCAGGATCTTGCGCCCGACCTGGCTGCCGATCGTGCGCGCGACCTGCTTGCCGAAGGTCTGCGCCGCGCCCTGCCGCCGCTTCGTGCCCCACAGCCAGTCGCTGGCCGCCTGGCCGAAACCGCCCGCTTCGTCCTCCGCCTGCGTCTTCGCTGGCGGCGCGTCGACGCGTTCGGTGGCCCCGGCGACCTTCCTGGCCAGTAGCTCCTCAGCCGATTCGCGGTCCACGGCCTTGTCGTATTTCGCTCCCACCGGGCTGCCTGCACGCACCTGCATGCGCTCGGCTTCCGTGATCGCGCCCATTCGGCAACGGGGCGGCGCGATCAAGGTGTGCTCGACCGGCATCGGGATGCCCTTGGCCTGCAGCGTCGATACCAGCGCCTCGCCGACGCCGAGCTTGCCGATGGTCGCGGCGACGTCCAGCGCGGGATTGGCCACGAACGTCTCGGCAGCGGTGCGCACGGCCTTCTGGTCGCGCGGCGTGAACGCGCGCAATGCATGCTGCACGCGGTTGCCGAGCTGCCCGAGCATGTCGTCGGGCACGTCGTCCGGGAACTGCGAGCAGAAGTACACGCCCACGCCCTTCGACCGGATGATCCGCACCACCTGCTCGACACGCTGCAACAGCGCGGGCGGCGCGTCCTCGAACAGCAGGTGTGCCTCGTCGAACACGAACACCAGCTTTGGCTTGTCCAGGTCGCCCACTTCGGGCAACTGCTCGAACAACTCCGACAGCAGCCACAGCAGGAACGTCGAATAGAGCCGTGGCTGCAGCACCAGCCGGTCGGCGGCGAGGATGCCGATGACGCCGCGCCCATCCGGCGTGGTGCGCATCAGGTCCGCCAGTTCCAGCGCGGGCTCGCCGAAGAATCGGTCGCCGCCAGCGGAGTCCAGACGAAGCAACGCGCGCTGGATCGCGCCGATCGACGGCGAGCTCACCAGCCCGTATGCGGTCGACACCGTCTTGCGCTCCTCCGCGACCAGGTTCAGCAGTGCGCGCAGGTCGTCCAGGTCGAGCAGCAGCAGCCCGCGGTCGTCGGCGAGCTTGAACACGATGTCCATCACGCCGGACTGGGTGTCGTTCAGTTCCAGCATCCGCGAGAGCAGGGTGGGGCCGATCTCGCTCACGGTGGTGCGCACCGGGTGGCCGCGCTCGCCGGACAGGTCCCAGAAGACGACCGGATTGCCTTCGTTGGTGTACCCGTCGATCCCGATCTGCGCGATGCGCGCCTGCAGCTTCTCGTTGGCGGTGCCAGGCACTGCCAGCCCCGCCACGTCGCCCTTGACGTCGGCCATGAACACCGGGACGCCGATGCGCGAGAAACCTTCCGCGAGCGTCATCAGCGTGACCGTCTTGCCCGTACCCGTCGCGCCCGCGACCAGGCCGTGCCGGTTGCCGTATTCGGGCCGCAGCACGACGTGTCCGCCCGAGGGCGTGGTGACGGCCTTGCCGACGAGGATGGGGTCCATGTTCAACCTGTGGCGGGGTGGATGAATCGATTCTATCCGCGAGCCTGAATACACGCGGCCTTCACGGTTGTTTTCACGGGCCTTGGCGTCCGAGACTGGCATCCTCCCACCGCGACCAGCGGCATGCGCCGCCCACTGCCATGACCTTGCGTTCCCGTGTTGCCTCCCACCTCCTTGCCGCCGCCGCGTTGCTGGCCGTGCTGCCGCCGATCGCCATCGCGCAATCCCGCCTGGAGCGTGCCGTGGACCAGCTCGAGGTCCGCATGACCGCGGCCGAGCACCGGTACCGCGAGGCACTGGTCCTGATCGGCAACAACGATCCTGCCGGCGTGGCGGAAGCCGATGCCGCGCTCGAGGACATGGAGGACGTCGTGGTCGCCTGCGAAGCGCAGCGCGGCTGCAACACCAGCAACATGCTCGCCGCCTACAAGCGCCTGCTCAAGCAGGACGCCGACGCGGAGCGCCTGGGCCTGGCCGAGCCGGGCAGCGACGAGATCGGCATCCTCGACGGCCTGGTCGGCGACGTGCCGGAAGCCGCGCGCGCCGCCCACCTGCTCGAGGACGGCCACGCGTTCGACGAGATGGTCGAGTTCAACCCGGCCGTGCAGCAGTCGATCCGCCGCTGGCTGACCGACATGCGCCCGGAGCTGATGACCAGCTACGAGAACTACCAGTACCTGCGCCACGAGATGTGGCCGCACTACGAGCGCGCGGGCCTGCCCGAGGCACTGCTGTTCGGGATCATGGCGAAGGAATCGCACGGCCGCGTGCACGCGACCTCGCGCGCCGGCGCCGCGGGCCCGATGCAGTTCATGTACACGACCGGCATCCGTTTCGGCCTGGGCCAGGACGCCACCGGTTTCGACAGCCGCTACGACCCGGAAGAAGCGTCGCGGGCGAGCGTGGAATACCTGCGCGAGCGCTTCGGCGAGTTGAACAAGAGCATCGAGCTGTCGCTGGCCGCCTACAACGGCGGCGAGGGTCGCGCGCGCCGCATCCACGAGGAGAACCCGGGCAGCGGCTTCTGGGATGCGCAGGTCTACAACGAGTTCCCGGAGGAGACCCGCGACTACGTGCCGATGGTGATCGCCGCCGCGTGGCTGTTCCTGCACCCGGAGGAGTACGGCCTGGAGTTCCCGCAGGTGAACGGCGCCCAGCCGGCGACCCTCGTCCTGCAGCGGCCGGCCTCGATCTACGAGCTGACCATCTGCCTGGGCAACACCGGCGCCCGCAACGGCTACATGCGCGCGCTGCGCAACCTCAACCCGCGCTACGACGCCGACAGCTGGCTGCCGGCCGGCACCGAGCTCAACGCGACCGTCGGCATCGCCAACCTCTACCAGTCCTGGTGCACCAGCGGCCCCCGCGCCGAACTCGCCCAGCGCCTGGTCGACAGCGACCCCGACGCCGCCATCGTCCGCGCCGCCGCGAAGTAGCGACAAGAGCAAAAGCAGCCACTGATCACACAGATGACACAGATGGAGCAAAAGCAGACTTTATTGCTTCTGCCTTATCTGTGTTCATCTGTGAAATCTGTGGCTAAAAGCGCTTTTTG
>DASTUL010000006.1:0-2987 GCA_035759645.1 Lysobacteraceae bacterium
CGCCTTCAGGTCGTAGCTGTCGGGCTTGAAGGCGAAGCCGCCGTTGGTGGACGCGATGGACAGCACCAGCAGCGAGGCGAGCGCCAACAGGAGGAAGGCGCCGACGGCGAACTCGATGCGGGGAGCGCGTACGTTCATGGGGAGTACCTATTCAAAACAACAGCGCCGACATGGCGAAGTTGAACATCAGCACCAGCAAGGACGCGTTGACGACCGCGCGGGTGGTGGCCACCGAGGTGCCTTCGATGGTCGGTTCCGCGTTGTAGCCGACGAACGAAGCGACCAGCGCCGCAACGCCGCCGAACACCGCCGACTTCTGGAAGGCGACCAGGAAGTCGTCGTGGAAATCCACCGCGTCCTTGAGCACCTGCCAGAACGTGCCGGCATCGATCCCGATCACGTGCACCGCTTCGAAGTAGCTGGCGGTGATGCCCAGGCTGCAGAAGAAACCCGTGAGCAGCGGCATGGAGATCACGGCGGCCCAGAAGCGCGGCGCGACCGCGCGTTCGATCGGGTCGACGGCCATCAGGCCGAGCGCGGTGATCTGGTCGGTGGCGCGCATCAGTCCGAGTTCGGCGGCGATCGAGCTGCCCGCGCGACCGATGAACAGCAGCGCGGTGAGCACCGGCGCCAGCTCGCGGTACAGGCCCAGGCCGACCAGCGCGCTGATCTGGTTGGCGGCGCCGTAGGTCTCCAGCGCGCGGTAGCCGAGCAGCGTGACCGACAGGCCGACGAAGGCGCCACCTACCGCGATGATCGGCAGGCTGCGCGCGCCGATCTTGTAGATCTCGCGGATGAGTTCGCGCCAGAACGTCGCGGTCGGGCGCGAGGCGCGCAGCACCGACAGCGCGAACAGGCCGCCGCGGCCGACGGAACGGACGGATTCGACCAGTGCGCTCATGCCGCTTCCGTGCGCCGCATGTCCGCGGCCATGTCGAAGGGGATGGGACCGTCCGCGCGCCCTTCCAGGAACTGGCGCAGCAGCGGGTCGCCGCTGGCCTGCAGGCCGTCGGGTGTTCCGGAGAATGCGATGCGGCCTTCGGCGATCACGATGGCGTGGTCGGCGACCGGCAGCGTCTCGTGCACGTGGTGCGTGACCACGATGCTGGTCAGGCCGAGCGTGTCGTTGAGGCGGCGGATGAGGTCCATGATCACGCCGGACGCGATCGGATCGAGGCCGGTGAGCGGTTCGTCGTAGATCATCAACGGTGGGTCGAGAGCCAGCGCGCGCGCCAGTGCGACGCGGCGCGCCATGCCGCCGGACAGCTCGCGCGGGGACAGGTCGACCGCGCCGCGCAGGCCGACCGCGTGCAGCTTCAGCAGCACCAGGCGATGCAGCACCGGTTCGGGCAACCGCGTGTGCGCGCGCAACGGCAGTGCGATGTTCTCGCCTGCCGTGAGGTCGGTGAGCAGGCCGTTGCCCTGCAGCAGGACGCCGATCTGCTTGCGGGTTTCCAGGAGGTCGCGCCGGCGCCGCGGCAATGGCTGGCCGAACACTTCGACCGTGCCCGCCGCGGGTTCCAGCTCGCCGGTCAGCGCCGCGAGCAAGGTCGACTTGCCGCTGCCCGATGGCCCCAGCACCGCGGTGACGCCGCCACGCGGCACCACCAGGTCGATGTCGCGCAGCACGGCGCGGCCACCGCGCTCGAGGCGGACGCCGGACAGCTGGACGATGGGCGCGGGTTGGGTGGTCATGGGAGCTTGAAAAAAGACGCCGCCCGAAGGCGGCGCTGAAGACTCGGTAAGCGTCTGGCGGGTTGCCCGGTCAGTCGGCCTGGACGAAGCCGATCTTGACCATCTGTGCGTTCTTGGCGGCCGCCAGTACCTTGGCGAGCACGCCGTACTCGGCGTTGGGATCGGTATCGATCTCCAGCGTCGGCTGGTTGGTCGGATCCTGCTGCACGACCTCCCTCATCATCGGCTGGAGCTGCGAGACCGCATACAGCGTTCCGTTCCAGTACACCTGGCCGGAGGCGTCGATGCGCAGCTTGATCGGATCCTTCGGCGTCGTCGGCGGTGGCGGCTGGGTGCTGCGTTGCGGCAGGTCGACCGAGATCTCGTAGGTGGTCGGCGGTGCGGTCACCATGAAGATGATCAGCAGGACCAGCATCACGTCCGCAAGCGGAATGATGTTGATCTCGGCCATCGGGCCGCTGCCGGCATTGGTGCTGAAAGCCATGTTTCGGTTTCCTTGGCCCGTCGGGGCTCAGTTTTCCTGCAGCGAGATGAAGCCGACCTTGCGCATGCCCTGGCGCTGCGCGATCTGGACGACGCTGTTCACCACGCTGTACTTGGTGGTCTTGTCGCCACGCACCTGGATGCCGGGCTGCGGCACCTTCTGCGCCTCGACCGACAACCGGCTCTCGAGCAGCTCCGCGGTGACGGGTTCGTCGTTCCAGAAGAGCCGGCCGTCGTCGGTGACCGCAATGGTCACCGGCGGGACCGGTGGCGCTTCGTCGTCCTGCTCGATGATGGTCGCCTCGGGGAGCTCGACCTCCACGAGGTGCTGCATCAGCGGCGTCGTCACCATGAAGATGATCAACAGGACCAGCATCACGTCGACCAGCGGGACGACGTTGATGGTGGCCATCGGCCCGCCGCTTTCGGAGTTAGTACTGAAGGCCATTGGGGGACTCCGTCAATCCTTCGCTGATCAGCGCTTCGTCGGCACTTCGCCGACGCGTGCGCCGGTGGCGAAGAAGTCGTGCAGGTCGTGCGCGAACGTGTCGAACTTGTTGTTCGTGACGCGGTTCATGCGGACGAAGAAGTTGTAGCCGAGCACCGCCGGGATGGCCACGAACAGGCCGATGGCGGTCATGATCAGCGCCTCGCCGACCGGGCCGGCCACTGCGCCGATGGACGCGTTGCCGCTGGCGCCGATGCGGATCAGGGCGCGGTAGATGCCCCACACGGTGCCGAGCAGGCCGACGAACGGCGCGGTCGAACCGACGGTGGCGAGCACGGTCAGGCCGTTCTCGAGGTTCATC
>DASTUL010000007.1:0-2213 GCA_035759645.1 Lysobacteraceae bacterium
AGCACCAGCGCGGGCGCGGACGGCATGGCGACGCGGTGGGCGGGGGACACGACGAGCGGCTCGGCGCCGACCCGGCTGCGCAACACCCAGCCGACCTGCTCCGCACCGTCCCGCAACGGCGTGAACGCGCCACGCATGTCGTGCAGGTTGATGCGCGCGTGCATGCCCGGCGGTGCGACCACCGCCACGCCTACGCAGGGCAGTCCGGTGGCGACGCCGAACCGGGTCGCCAGGCCCGTCCGCTGCGGACCGGCGGTGCCGAGGCCTTCGACGAAGGCGATGTCCGGCGGTGCCGGGAGGCCGGCCAGCGCCGCAAGCAGTGCAGGCAGCACGTCGCCAGGGGTCTCGAACGCGATGCGCGCTTCGTGCGTCGCGAGCGGGTCGAGCGATCGCGCATCGACGAGGACCGCGACCGCGACCACGGAGTGGCCACCGTCGTCGATGCGATGGACGAAGCCGCCGAACGTCTCCGGCTCGGTGGGGAATCCGTCCTTCAGCAAATTCGCGCGTGGCGTGACCGCACGTTGCGTCACGGCGCGTGCGTCGGAGGCATGCGGCTCGTGGACAGGATCGCGTTGCCGTCGGCATCGACCGTGACGACCAGTTGCCGGTCGTACTCGGTCTCGTCCATCGGTGGCACGTCGCAACCGCACAGGGCCGCGGCGATCGCCGGCACGGTGTTGCTGTGGCCGACCACCAGGACCGTTCCGCGGTCGTGCGCGGTGCGCAGCCGCGCGGCGAACGCGCCGGCCGGCTCGCGCGCGTCGTAGGTGGTGACCGGCAAGCCGTGCGCGGAAGCCGTCGGTGCAGCGGTCTGCTGCGTGCGTGCATACGCGGTGCCATACACGCCGACCACGGGTGCATCGGCGAGTGCCTGGGCCACCGCCTCGGCGCGTGCACGGCCGGATGCGGTCAACGGCGGATCGTCACCCGCGCCCAACGCCTTCTCGGCGTGGCGCACGACGACGAATTCCAGGGCGGGCGGGTCCGTGGGCATGGTCGAGCACGCGGCGAGCAGCAGGCCCGCGAGGCAGGCGGTCAGGCGGAGCATGGCGCGGATCCCCGGAGTGCGTGGCGCATCGTACGTCTTCCGGGTCAGCCCGGCGCGAGTGCCGCGAGCAGCCCACGCGCCGCGGCGATGCGGGCGGCTGCGTCGGGAAGCGGCAAGGTCACCCTCAGCTTGTCGGGCCCGTCCATCCGGTAGTGCCTGGACTGGCCCTGGATGAGGCGGATCACGGTCATCGGGTCGACATTGGGCTTCTCGACGAACTGCAGCCGTCCGCCCTCGGGCCCGAGGTCGAGCTTGCGTACGCCGAGCCGGGTGGCCTGCAACTTCAGTTCGGCGATCGCGAACAGGTGTTTCGCGGCATCGGGCAGCAGGCCGAAGCGGTCGATCATCTCGACCTGCAGCTCGCGCAGGGCATCGCTGTCGGCCGCGGCGCTGATGCGCTTGTACAGCGTCAGGCGCGCGTGCACGTCGGGCAGGTAGTCGTCGGGGATCAACGCAGGCACGTTGAGCGAGACGTCGGCGCCGTGGTGGTCGATCGGGTCGGTGTCGGGCAGCTTGCCTTCGCGGATCGATCGCACCGCGCGTTCCAGCAGTTCGGTGTAGAGGCTGAAGCCGACCTCGGCCATCTGCCCGCTCTGGTCCTCGCCCAGCAGCTCGCCGGCGCCACGGATTTCCAGGTCATGGGTGGCCAGGGTGAAGCCGGCGCCCAGCTCGTCCATCGCGGCAATGGCATCGAGCCGCTTGCGCGCATCTGGCGTGATGCTGCGCCGGTCCGGGATCACCAGGTAGGCGTAGGCGCGGTGGTGCGAACGGCCGACGCGCCCGCGCAGCTGGTGCAGCTGGGCGAGGCCGAACTTGTCGGCGCGGTTCATGACGATGGTGTTGGCGTTCGGAATGTCGATGCCCGATTCGATGATGGTCGTGCACAGCAGCACGTTGAAGCGCTGCTTGTGGAAGTCGAGCATCACCCGCTCCAGTTCGCGCTCGGGCATCTGGCCGTGGGCGATGCCGATCCGCGCTTCCGGCACCAGCGCCTGCAGGTCCCGGCCCATGCGGCCGATCGACTCGACGTCGTTGTGCAGGAAGTACACCTGGCCGCCGCGCGCCAGTTCGCGCTGGAAGGCTTCGCGCAACTGCGCGCCGTCCCAGGCCGTGACGAAGGTCTGCACCGCGATCCGGTGCGCCGGCGGGGTGGCGATGATCG
>DASTUL010000008.1:0-4033 GCA_035759645.1 Lysobacteraceae bacterium
GGCGCACGCGTGCTGCGCGCCGATGTCTACGTGCGCGAACCGGTCCCGCCAGCGGAGCGCGCTGTCGCAGCGTTGCTTGGATTGCGCGAACCCGCGGTGCTCTTGCTCAGCAGTGGTGGCGCGCTGGCCACGACCCTCGATGCACTGCCGGCCGCTGCACGCGCGAAACTGCGCGCGCTGCCCGTGGTCGCGGCCAGCGACCGGCTGCAGGCCATGGCGGAGGCCGAGGGGTTCGCACCCGTGTCGCGCGCCGCCGGTCCCCGGCCGGGCCAGCTGGTGGATGCAGCCGCCGCGCTGCTCGCGAACCGCCCGGGCTGACCCGTTCCGCTAGCATGCCCGGCAATCCCGCCGAGCCCGCCCCGTGACCGAATCAGCCGTGCCCCCGCCCGCACCCGCGCCGCACCGGCCCGCTCGCCGCAGCAGTGGCGTGTTGTGGCTGTTGTTGCTGGTGGTGCTCGCAGCGGTCGCCTGGCAGGGCTGGCAGTGGTGGGAGGCCCAGCAACGGGCCCGCGCCGAACAGGTCGGGCAGCTCGAACGCCTGGAAGGCCTGGAGGCCCGCGTCGATGCCCTGCGCCGCGACCAGCGCGCCAATGCCGAGCGCATGCAGCAGACCGCGGCGACCAATCGCCTGCTGCGCGAGGAGTTGCTGGGCCTGGGCCAGCGCGCCGCATTGCTCGAGGACAACGTCGCGGACCTGGCCGATGCCGGCGCAGGCGGCATCCGTTCGCTGCGCATGGACGAGACGGACCTGCTGCTGGCCACCGCGGAACAGCGATTGCTCGCGGGCGACGTCGAGGGCGCGCGCCGCGCTTACGCACTCGCCGCGACGGTGCTCGAACGCGTCGACGGCCCGGAGATCCTCGACTTGCGCCAGGCGCTTGCGCAGGAACGCGCCGTGCTCGAGGCGCTCGGGCCGGATCCCGCGGCCGCGGCACAGGCGCGCCTGGACGCGATCGCGGCCGCGCTCCCGGACCTGCCGGAGCGTCGGAGCCGCGACATTCCCGCGTCCGCCCCGTGGTGGGAGCGGCTGGCGTCACGCGTGATCGACGTGCGGCCTACCGCGAAAGGCGCGCCTGTCGCGGCGCCGGGCGAGCGCGGCGCCGGCCTGGCCGCCCTGCAGGTGGAACTCGCGCTGGCGCGCGCGGCGCTCGAGCGCCGGGACGCGGCCGCGTTCGCTGCGGCGCTGGCCCGCATCGACGGCTGGCTCACCCGCCTGTGGCCCCCGTCGAAGGCCCTGCGCCGGCAGCGCGAGGCCATCCGTGAGCTGCGCGAGATGCCGTTGCGCCTCGATGCGCCGGAGCTGGGCAGCACGCTGGCCCAGTTGAGGCGCCTGGGCGCTGCCTGAGCGGGGAGTCCACGCCGCCCCCACGCCCCCCTGTTTAGGGTCGTGGACATCCTGTCAGGAGCCAACCGATGAACCTCTTCCGCAACCTGCTGTTCTGGATCGTGCTCGCGCTCGCGGGTGCCCTGCTGGCGCAGATGCTGATGCAGGACCCGGGCACGGTGCTGGTGCGTTTCCGCGGCATGGACTACAGCACCAGCGTGGCCTTCGCATTGATGTTGTTGCTGGCCGCCCTGGCCGTGCTGTGGCTGGTCTGGCAGGCCCTGAGCCTGCCGTTCCGCGCCTGGCATGGGCATCGCGACCGCAAGTCGCGCGCGCGGCTGCTCGACGGCTTCTCCCTGCTGCAACAGGGCCACTGGAGCCGTTCGGAGAAGCTGCTGGCGCAGGCGGCGACCGACGACCCGGCCAGCGAAGCGGTGGCACGCAGCGCGGCGATCCGCGCAGCGGACGCGCGTGGTGATGCCGCCGCGGCGCAGCAGCACCTCGACGGCTTCGGCGAGCGCCACCCCACGGCGCGTGCACTGGCTGCGGCCGAACGCGCGCTGATGCTGGGTCGCCCCACGGATGCACTGGTGGCGCTGGATGCACCGGCCGCACAGCCCTTGCCACCGCGCGGCCTCGCACTACGCGCCGAGGCGATGGCGACCTCGGGCCTGGCCGCCCAGGCTTACGGGTTGCTGGGGCCGATGCGCCAGCAGCAGGCGTTGCCGACGGAACGGCTCGACGAACTGGAAGAACGCTGGGCCGCCGCCGCGTTGCGTGAGGCCGCGGACGCCAACATCCTCGCCGAACGCTGGGAAGCATTGCCGGTGCCGCTCAAGAGTTCCCCGGATGTCGTGTCGGCGTACGCAACGCGGGCCGCCGCGCTGCGCTGGGACGACGCCGCGCTCAAGAGCCTGGAACAGGCGCTCGACAGCCGCTGGGACGAGGGCCTGGCGGCGCAGTACGGCGCATTGCCGCTCGGCCGCACCGACCATCGGCGCGAGCACGCGGAGCGCTGGCTGAAGGCCCACCCGGCCAGCCCCGCGCTGTTGCTGAGCCTGGCGCGGATCGCCCGCGAGCAGGGCCAGTGGAGCGTGGCCGAGGACTACCTGCATCGCGCGCTGGCGCAGGGCGCCGGCGGCGAAGCGTGGGAGGAACTCGGCCACGGCTTCACCGTCGCCGGCGACGAGGCGCGCGCGCGCCAGTGCTACGCGAACGCGCTACGCGCAGAGCGCGGCGAAGCGCCGACGGAACTCGCCGGCCGCGACCTGCGGCAGAAGATCTACGATTCGGCCGTCACCGAAGAGCGCGACGAGCACGGAATGCCGAGGTTGCGCGGATGACCCTGTAGGAGCCGCCACGGCGGCGAAGCTCTTCGCCGGCATGCCGGCTGCCACAGGTCACCGTTCGAGGATCGCGACGACGCCCATGCCGCCGGCGGTGCAGATCGACACCAGGCAGCGGCCGCCGCCGCGGTCCTTCAGTTCCTTTGCCGCGGCGGCCACGATGCGCGCCCCGGTCGCCGCGAACGGATGCCCCGTCGCGAGCGACGAACCGTTCGGGTTGATCTTCGCGGGATCGATGCGGCCCAGCGGTGCGTCGAGCCCGAGCCGGTTGCGGCAGTACTCCTCGCTTTCCCACGCGCGCAGCGTGCAGAGCACCTGCGCGGCGAACGCCTCGTGGATCTCGTAGAAGTCGAAATCCTGCAGCGACAGGCCGTTGCGCGCCAGCATCTCCGGCACCGCGATGCTCGGCGCCATCAGCAGGCCCTCGCCGTGCACGAAGTCGACCGCCGCCACGTGCGCATCGCGCAACCGGCACAGCACTTCGTGGCCATGCTTCTCCGCCCAGGCCTCCGACGCGAGCAGGCAGGCCGCTGCGCCATCGGTCAGCGGCGTGGAGTTGCCCGCGGTCAGCGTGCCCAGGCCCGAGGTCCGGTCGAATGCCGGCTTAAGCGTCGCGAGCTTTTCCAGCGTGGTGTCCGGGCGCAGCACGTTGTCGCGCGCCACGCCACGGAAGCTCACCACCAGGTCGTCGAGGAAGCCGCGTTCGTAGGCTGCGGCCAGTTTCCTGTGCGAACCCAGCGCCCATTCGTCCTGCGAATCGCGCGAGATCGACCACTCCCGCGCCATGTCCTCGCAATGCTCGCCCATCGACTTGCCGCTGCGCGGCTCGCCCACGCCGGGAAAGTCCGGCTTGAGCTCGCGGGGGTGGAAGCCCTTGAAGGTGCGGAGCTTGTCCTGCCAGGTGCGCGCCGCATTCGCCGCCAGCAGCCGGCGCCGGAAGGCCTGGCCGTACACGATCGGTACGTCGGAGGTGCTGTCCGACCCGCCGCCGATGCCCGCCTCCACCTGTCCGCAGGCGATCTTGTTGGCCACGTGCACGATGGTGTCGAGCGAAGTGCCGCACGCGCGCTGCAGCGTGATGCCGGGGGTCAATGGCGAGAGGCCGGACGACAGCGCCGCCTCGCGTCCCAGGTTCCAGTCCGACGAGTGCTTGATCACCGCGCCCATCGCGACTTCGCCGAGCTGCTGGCCGTGCAGGCCGAACTTCTCGACCAGCGCGCCGAGCGTGCGCACGGACATGCCGAGGTTGCCGACGTCCGAATACGCGGTGTTCTGCCGACAGAAAGGGATTCGAACCCCGCCGAGGATGGCGACGGGACGGGACTGGCGCATCGGGGACCTCCGATAATGGCAGGCAGTCTAG
>DASTUL010000009.1:0-14457 GCA_035759645.1 Lysobacteraceae bacterium
CGACCTGGACAAGCTGATCAGCGAAGAGACCGGATTGCACGTGCAGGTCGCCGACGACCCGCTGACCTGCGTGGCCCGCGGCGGTGGCCGCGCGCTGGAGCTGGTCGACATGCACGGCAACGACTTCTTCGCGCCGGAGTAACCGGCCCCGTCCCACGTGCCCAGCTACGCCAGTTCCCAAGGATCCCGCGGCGGCGACCTGGTCGGTACGCTCCGGCTGCTGGCCTACCTGGCGGTTTCCCTCGCGCTCGTGGTCCTGGACGACCGAGACGGCTGGCTCTCGCGCGCGCGCGCGCAGGCCGACGTGGTGGTGCAACCGTTGTGGACCGTCGCCGGCTTGCCCGGCCGGGCCGTGCGCAGCCTGCAGGACAATGCAGGGACGCATGGCCAGTTGGTGGCCGAGAACGAGCGCCTGCGCAACGAGTTGCTGGTGACCCAGGCGCGCATGACGCGCCTGCAGGCCGCGGCGGTGGAGAACGCGCGGTTGCGCGGCTTGCTCGGCGCGGTGCAACGCGGCGGCCTGGACGTGCAGCTCGCGCCCATCCTCTCGATCGACCTGGACCCGACGCGCCAGCGCCTGGTGCTGGACGCCGGCGCGAACGACGGCGTGCGCCTGGGGCAGGTGGTCCTCGATGCGGGCGGCCTGGTCGGGCAGATCGTCGACATCAAGCCGAGCCACAGCATCGCGCTGCTGCTGACCGACCCGGACCACGCGGTGCCGGTCGCCACCACGCGCAGCGGCGTGCGCCTGGTGGTCTACGGGACCGGCGACAGCAACCTGCTGAGCGCGACGAACATCCCGTTGTCGTCGGACATCAAGGTCGGCGACCTGCTGGTCACCTCGGGCCTCGGCCAGCGATTCCCGGCGGGCTTCCCGGTGGGGCAGGTCGTCGCGTTGCGACCCGACGACAGCCGCGCGTTCCTCGTCGGCGACGTGCGGCCGGCCGCACAGCTGGACCGCGGCCGCGACGTGCTGTTGCTGCGCGCTGCGCCGCCGCGTCCGCTGGTTGTCCCGGCGCAGCCCGTGGACGCGGCACAACCCATCGACGGAACACGGCCAGCGGAACCGGCGATGCCCACGCCAGCCCCGGAGACAACGCCGTGAGCCGCTCGCACAGCCCGTGGGTCCTGCCGGTGAGCATCCTGGTGGCGCTGGTGCTCGGCCTGTTGCCGTTGCCCCAGGTGCTGCAGCCCTTGCGCCCGTACTGGCTCGCGCTGGTGGTCGCGTACTGGGTGCTCGAGGCGCCGGACAAGTCGGGCCTGGGACTGGCCTTCCTCGCCGGGCTGCTGGCGGACCTCGCGTTCGGCAGCCTGCTCGGCGAACAGGCGCTGCGCCTGGTGGTGATGACCTTCATCCTGCAACGCTTCCGCGCACGCCTGCGGTTCTTCCCCGTGTCGCAACAGGCACTGGCGATGGGCGCGCTGCTGCTCAACGACCGCGTCATCGCCATGGCGTTGCACCTCGCGCTCGGCGTGCAGCCGCTGCCCTGGTCGTACTGGTTCGCACCTTTGCTGGGCACGCTGCTGTGGGGTCCCGTGTACGTGGCCCTCGACGCGTTGCGCATGGGCGCCTGGCGCAAGCGCTGACGGGCCGCCATGCGCCGTCGCCTGCTCAAGAATCCCGCGGCCGAGGCCGACCAGTTCCGGCGTCGCGCGCTGCTCGCGTTTTCCGGCGTCGTGCTCGGGCTGGTCGCGCTGGCGCTGTGGTACTTCCAGCTGCAGGTGGTGGACTACACGGCGTACGCCACGCTGTCGCAGGAGAACCGGGTCAAGTTGCGCCCGGTCGTGCCGGGGCGCGGCCTCGTGTACGACCGCGACGGCCGCGTGCTCGCCGACAACGTGCCGGCGTTCCGGCTGGAGGTCGTGCCGGAGGAGGCGGGCGATCCCGCCGAATGGCTGCCCGCGCTGCGCCGCATCGTCCAGATCGCGCCCGAGGACCTCGCGCGCTTCCACGAGGAACGCAAGGTCACGCGCGGCTTCCGTCCGATGATCCTGAAGTTGCGGGTCGATGAACTGGAGGCGGCGCGTTTCGCGGTGAACCGCTGGCGGTTCCCGGGCATCGAGCTGGTGGCCTACCTCAACCGCCGCTACGGCCACGAGGAACTGTTCGCCCACGTCATCGGTTACGTCGCGCGCGTCGACGAGGCGAGTCAGGCGGCCATGGGCGAAGACCTGGCCGGCGTCTTCAGCCATGCCGGGAAGGCCGGGCTCGAGCGCTACTACGAGAACCTGCTGCGCGGCCAGCCAGGCCGCCAGGAGGTGGAAACCAACGTCGAAGGGCGCGCGCTGCGCGTGGTCGGCCGCGAACCGGCCACGCCCGGGACGGACCTGCGCCTGTCCATCGACCTGGACCTGCAGCAGGCGATGGTCACCGCGTTCGGCGACCAGGACGGGTCGGCGGTCGCGGTGGACCCGCGGACGGGACAGGTGCTGGCGATGGTGAGCCTGCCGTCGTTCGACCCGAACCTGTTCGTCAACGGCATCTCGCACAAGGACTACAACGCGCTGCTCAACGACCTGTCACGGCCGCTGTTCAACCGCAACGTGCTCGGTGGCGGCCCGCCCGGTTCGACGGTCAAGCCGCTGGTCGCGCTGGCGGGCCTGGACAGCGGGCTGCGCGAACCCGAGGACAAGACGCTGTCGACCGGCGAATTCTTCCTGCCCGGCGTGAGCCGCGGCTATCGTGACTCGCACGCGGGCGGCCACGGCTGGGTGGACCTGCGCGAATCGATCGCGCAGTCGGTCAACACGTACTACTACAAGCTCGCGCATGAAATGGGCATCGAGCTGTTCGCCGAGTACATGCACCGCTACGGCTTCGGCAAGGAGTCGGGCATCGACCTGGTGGGCGAGAACGACGGCGCGGTGCCCTCCATCGAGTACAAGCGCACCATCAGCTCCGAACCGTGGTACCCGGGCGAGACGGTGATCTCGGGCATCGGCCAGGGTTACTGGATCGCGACGGCGCTCCAGCTGGTGCGCGCCACGGCGGCCATCGCCAATGGCGGCACGTTGCATCCGTTGCGCCTGGCGGAAGCGACCCGGGTTGGCTACCAGGCACCCTGGACGCCGATGCCCCCGGTGCCTGCGCCGCGCATCACTGACAACCCGGACCACCTGCGCGCAGTGCAGGAAGGCATGCTCGCGACGGTGAACGGTCCGCGCGGCACCGCGCGCGCGGTCGGCGTCGGCGCGCCGTACCTGATCGCGGGCAAGACCGGCACGGCGCAGCGGTCCAGCCGCCGAGGCAACCGCAGCGTGGACCCGCACGAGCTGCCGTACGACCAACGGCACACCGCGCTGTTCGTGGGCTACGCCCCGGCGGACGATCCGAGGATCGCCATCGCGGTCGTCGTCGAGCACGGTGGCTACGGCGGCACCGCCGCGGCGCCGATCGCGCGCAAGGTGTTCGACGCATGGCTGTTGGGAAAGATGCCGGTGCCGGAGACCGTTCCGTGAACATCATCCTGCAGTGGATCGCAGGCGTCGTCGCACGCATCGTGCGCACGCTCGACTTCTGGCTGATGCTGCCGCTGCTCGTGTTGATGGTCGTCGGGCTGGCGGTACTGCACAGCGCGGGCGGCCAGGACATGGCGATCGTGCTGAAGCAGGGCGGGCGATTCGCGGTCGGGCTGGTCGCGCTCTGGTTGCTGTCGCGACTCTCGCCGATGCGACTGCGCGAGGTGGCGCCGTTCCTGTTCGGCCTGTCGCTCGTGCCCTTGTTGCTGGTGCTGCCCTTCGGCACCGGCGAACACGGCCGGCACTGGCTCGACCTGAAGTTGTTCGTCTTCCAGCCGTCGGAAGTATTGAAGCTCACACTGCCGATGGTGCTGGCCTGGTACCTCAACCGGCAGCCGCTGCCGCCGCGCATCGGCACCGTGCTGGTCGCGGGTGCGCTGCTGGCGCTGCCGACCGCGTTGATCATGCTCCAGCCGGACTTCGGCACGGCGATGCTCGTCGTCGCCAGCGGCGCGTTCGCGCTGTTCCTGGCGGGGCTGTCCTGGTGGTGGTTCGCCGCCGCGGTGGGCGGCGTCGCCGCAGCGGCGCCAGTGGCCTGGTTCTGGTTCCTGCGGCCGTACCAGAAGGACCGGATCCTCACCTTCCTCGACCCGGAGTCGGACCCGCTCGGCGCGGGCTGGAACATCATCCAGTCGAAGATCGCGATCGGTTCCGGCGGCTTCACCGGGCAGGGCTGGGGGCAGGGCTCGCAGTCGTACCTGGACTACATCCCGGAACACACCACCGACTTCATCTTCGCGGTGCTGGCCGAGGAATTCGGCTGGGTCGGCGTCGCCGTGACCCTCGGCTTGTACCTGATGGTGATCGGACGCTGCCTGTGGATCGCGTCGGAGGCGCGCGACGGATTCGCACGGCTGCTCGCGGGCAGCCTGGGCCTGGCGTTCTTTGTCTACGTGCTGGTGAACGCGGGAATGATTTCCGGCCTGCTGCCGGTCGTCGGCGTGCCGATGCCGCTGCTGAGCTATGGCGGCACCTCTGCGGTCTCGCTGCTGGCCGGCATGGGCATCGTGATGGCGGTGCGCGCGCACCGACCCGTTCACATGCGCTGAACATCGGCGACGACACCTGCTGAACGATGGACGCCCTGCGGGTCGAAGCCCCGGCACACCGGTGCTAACCTCGTGCCGATGACCAGACGCCCCCTGTCCAGGCTCCTTCCGACGGTGCTGGCAGCGTTGCTGCCCGGTGCGATGCTGGCCGGCTGCGCGACCCAGACGCCGCCGACCCCACCCCAGGGCAGCGTGCCCGCGATCGCGCCCGACGTGACCGGCACCGCGACCACCCTCCCGGTGCCGCCGACCTCCGACGACGCCGACCTCGCGACGATGCGCGCCGATTTCGTGCGTGCCACGGCCGAGCGCTTCGACCTGCCCGCCGGCGAGATCGCCGCGGTGCTCGAAGGCGCCGAGATCCAGGAAAGCATCATCGCCGCGATGTCGCGCCCCGCGGAACGCTCGCGCGCCTGGCACGAGTACCGGCCGATCTTCCTCACCGACGCCCGCATCGCCGATGGCCGCGCGTTCCTCGCCGCGCATCGCGAAGCGCTGGCGGCGGTGGAGGCGAAGACCGGCGTGCCCGCCGAGGTGATCGTCGCGATCATCGGCGTGGAGACCAGCTACGGCCGGATCACCGGCAACCACCGCGTGGTCGATGCGCTCTACACCCTGGCCTTCGCCTATCCGCGCACCGACGACCCGGCGCAGGCCGAGCGCGAGGACCGGCGCGAGCTGTTCTTCCGCGACGAGCTGGCGCAGCTGTTCGCGCTCGCGCGCGAGCAGGACCTGGACCTGGCCACGTTGAAAGGCAGCTACGCAGGCGCGATGGGCTGGGGCCAGTTCATGCCTTCCAGCTACCGCAAGCATGCGATCGACGGGGACGGCGACGGTCGCGTCGACCTGTTCGGCGACCTCGACGACGTGTTCGTGTCGATCGCCAACTACTTCCTGGAACGCGGCGACTGGCAGCGGGGCGCGCCAGTGATGGTGCGCGCGCTCAAGGCGCCGGGCGCGGTCGAGTACAACGCCGAGGACACCGACGATCCGCTGCTGTCGCAGGACGAGCTGGCCGGCCTCGGCTACCGTCCCTCGATGCCGGTGCCCGCCGATGCGCGCGCCAACATCATCCGCCTGGACGGCGCGGAAGGGCCCGAGTACTGGATGATCTTCCACAACTTCAAGGCGATCACCGAGTACAACAATTCCCGCATGTACGCGTCGGCGGTGTACCAGCTGGCGCGCGAGATCGCCGGCGACCCGGTCGGATGACGCTGCGGGGGGCCGCCCGGGGACCTGTGGGAGCCGCTACAGCGGCGAGCTTTTCGCGAAGAGCTCGCCGCCATGGCGGCTCCCACATTGCCTTCGTCCTGCTTTTCCTGGCCGGTTGCGCGACCGCGCCGGAGCAGCCGGCGCAGCCCGTGCAGGTGGCGACACCTTTGCCGCCACAACCGGCGACGACCCCCGCGAAGGTCTCCCCGTACGCACCGGCGAAGGAAGACCTGTCCAAGCGTGGCAACTACACGTCCGGCGGCCTGTACGCACCGGGCGTGCAAGACCGCGCGCCGGATGAACTGCCGAAGGTCGACCTGATTCCCGAACCCGTGGTCGTCGCGGAGCCGCGCTCGCGCTACGGCAATCGTTCGCCGTACACCGTGCTGGGCAAGTCCTACCGGGTGCTCGACAGCGCCGAAGGCTACGTTGACCGCGGCATTGCCTCCTACTACGGCCAGAAGTTCCACGGCCGGCGCACGTCGTCGCTCGAGGTGTACGACATGTACACCTTCAGCGCGGCGCACAAGACGCTGCCGTTGCCGAGCTATGCGCGCGTCACCAACCTGGCCAACGGCGAGTCGGTGGTGGTGCGCGTCAACGACCGCGGCCCGTTCCACGAGGGCCGGATCATCGACCTCAGTTACGCCGCCGCGGTGAAGCTCGGCATCCACCAGACCGGTACGGCGCGGGTGGAAGTGCGCGCGCTGGTACCCGGCGTCGCGGAGCCGGCTGTCGAAGTCGCCGCCGCCGCGCCGGCCAGCGGGATGGATGCGCTGGTGGCTGCGCTCCCGGGTGGGCCGGCGTTGGGCGCCGAGCCCGTGGCACCGACGACGATCGACGTCGAAGCGTTGCCGCTCGTGCCGGCGGACGCCTTGTCGGATACGGTCACGCTCCAGGTCGCGAGCTTTTCCACGCGTCCCAACGCGGAGATCGCGCTCGCACGGTTGCGGACCGCCGGCATCGAGGACGCGCAAGCCGTCGATTTCGTTGTCGACGGGCGCACCTTCTGGCGCGTCCGGATCGGCCCGGTGTCCGGAAGCGATGCCGCCGGCCTCGCCGAACGCGTCGCGGGCCTCGGCTTCGGACAGCCACAATGGCTTCGCGAGTGATCCATCGGGCACGCATGCTCGCCCGTAGACACCCCCTTCCCTAGAATCACCGGTTCGCCGCAGGAGTCGCCCCACGATGAAGTCCCATGCCCTCGCCGGCCGCCTCGTCCTCTTCGCCGCCCTGGCCACCGCGGCCATCGGTCTTGCCGTCGCGCAGGAACCCGCGCCCAGGCCGCAAGCCACGCCCGCGCCGCCCGAGCTCCCGGTGCCGCCGGCCCCCGAGGTCACCGGTGAAGCCTGGTTGCTGATGGATTTCGCCAGCGGCGAAGTGCTGGCGGGGGAAAACTTCCACAAACGCCACGAGCCGGCCAGCCTGACCAAGGTCATGACCAGCTATGTCGTCGCCGCGGAAATGAAGGCGGGCCGCATCGCCGCGGACGACCAGGTGCTGATGAGCGAGCACGCCTGGCGCACCGGCGGCGCCGGCACCGACGGCAGCTACTCCGGGTTCCCGGTCAACGAGACCGCGCCGCTGGAGCGCATGGAAAAGGGAATGGTGATCCAGTCGGGCAACGACGCCGCGATCGCCCTCGCCGAGCACATCGCCGGCACGGTCGACGCCTTCGCCGCGCTGATGAACGCGTATGCCGAACGCATCGGCATGGAGAACTCCAACTTCACCAACCCGCACGGCCTGCCGGACGAGAACCACTACTCGACGGCGTACGACCTGGCGCTGCTCGGGCGCGCGATGATCCGCGAGTTCCCCGAGCACTACGCCTACAACAAGATCAAGGAATTCACCGTCGGCGAGATCACCCAGCGCAACCGCAACCTGCTGCTGTGGCGCGATTCGTCCGTGGACGGCATCAAGACCGGCCACACCAGCGGCGCGGGTTACTGCCTGATGACGTCCGCACAGCGTGGCGACCAGCGGCTCATCACCGTGGTGCTCGGCTCCACTGGTGAGAAGCAGCGCGCCGACGACAGCCAGGCGCTGCTCGAATGGGGCTTCCG
Organism: Lysobacteraceae bacterium; assembly: GCA_035759645.1. Lineage (GTDB taxonomy): Bacteria > Pseudomonadota > Gammaproteobacteria > Xanthomonadales > Xanthomonadaceae > CAMPJU01. The sequence goes on from DASTUL010000009.1 coordinate 7,853, forward strand.
CTTCTTCGAGAGCAACGAGCTGTTCGCAGCCGGCAAGCCGATCGCCAAGCAGAAAGTGTGGAAGGGCGATGCCGAAGAGGTCGTGCTCGGCCTGGCGCAGCCGCTGCGCGTGACCACGCGGCGCGGCAAGTACGACCAGCTCGAGCCCAGCATGGAATTGCCGGCCACGCTCATCGCGCCGATCAAGAAGGGCCAGCCGGTCGGCAAGGTGAAGGTGATGCTCGACGGCAAGGTCGTCGCCGAGCGCCCGCTGGTCGCGTTGCAGGCGGTGGAAGAGGGCGGCTTCTTCAAGCGCCTGTGGGACAGCTTCTGGCTGTGGTGGGAGTCGATGTAATGGAACTGCGGTCCGACGACGCGTCGCATGGCTTCCAGTTCCCCGGCACGTTCGAGCTGTCGGCGATGGGCGCGGCGGAGAAGGACCTGGAAACCGTGCTGCCCACGCTGCTCCTCGATGCAGGCATCGAGGTGCTGCACGAGTCGGTGACCTGGAAGCATTCGTCCAACGGACGCTTCGTCTCGGTGCGGATCCAGTTCCGGGCCGAATCCCGCGAGCAGTACGACGCCGCGCATGCCGCGTTGCGCGCGCATCCCGAGGTGAAGTGGACGCTGTAGCGGCCCCGGTCGAAACCACCTGCACCGTCCGCGACCTCGGCCGCCGCGCCTACGAACCGGTGTGGCGCGCGATGCAGGCCTACACCGACGCGCGCGACGAAGCCACGCCGGACGAGCTGTGGCTGGTCGAGCACGACCCCGTGTTCACCCTCGGCCAGGCCGGCAAGCCCGAGCATGTGCTGCTGCCCGGCGACATCCCCGTGTTGCACGTCGATCGCGGCGGCCAGGTGACCTACCACGGCCCCGGCCAGCTCGTGGCCTATCCGCTGCTCGACCTGCGTCGCCTGCGCCTCGGCGTGCGCGACTACGTCTGCCGGATCGAGCAGGCCGTGATCGACACCCTGGCCGACTGGAACATCGGGGGCCGTCGCCGGGAGGGTGCGCCGGGCGTGTACGTGGACGGCGCCAAGGTCGCGGCGCTGGGCATCCGCGTGCGCCGCGGCTGCACCTTCCATGGGCTGGCCTTCAACATCGACATGGACCTCGAGCCGTTCTCGCGGATCAACCCTTGCGGTTACGCCGGGCTGGAAGTGGTGGCGATGCGCGACCTGGGCGGGCCTTCCGGCATCGACGCGGTCAAGCCCGCGCTGCTCGGGCACCTGGCGGCCAACCTGGGCCTGGCCCTGCGGCCCGGGACGGCGACCGGTGGGATAATGGGCGAATGAACGAAGCCCCCACCCGCACCATCCCCCTGTCGGTCGTCGGCGAAGCCGCCCTGGAGCCCGGCGCCAAGCAGCTGGCCGGCGACAAGATCGGCCGCTCGCCGGTGCAGTTCGCCGACGCGCCGGTGCTGCGCAAGCCGTCCTGGATCCGGGTGCGCCTGCCGAGCGACAACGCGGTCGCGCGGCTGAAGAGCAAGCTGCGCGAGAACCGCCTGGTGACGGTGTGCGAGGAGGCCAGCTGCCCGAACATCCACGAGTGCTTCGGCCACGGCACCGCGACCTTCATGATCCTGGGCGAGGTCTGCACCCGGCGCTGCTCGTTCTGCGACGTCGCCCACGGGCGGCCGAAGCCGCCGGACGCGGCCGAGCCGCTGCACCTGGCGCAAACGGTGAAGGACATGGGCCTGGCCTATGTCGTGGTCACCTCGGTCGACCGCGACGACCTGCGCGACGGCGGCGCCGGCCATTTCGTCGACTGCATCGCGGCGATCCGCGAGTTCAGCCCGGGCACCCGGATCGAGATCCTGACGCCGGACTTCCGCGGCAAGGGGCGGATGGAACGCGCGCTGGAGATCCTGGCCGCCAACCCGCCCGACGTGTTCAACCACAACGTCGAGACGGTGCCGGACCTCTACCGCAACGTGCGGCCCGGCGCGGATTACCAGTGGTCGCTGACCTTGCTGCAGAAGTTCAAGGCGCAGCACCCGTCGGTGCCGACCAAGTCCGGGATCATGCTCGGCCTCGGCGAGACGCTGGACCAGGTCCACCAGACCCTGCGCGACCTGCGCGCCCACGACGTGGAGATGGTGACCATCGGCCAGTACCTGCAGCCCAGTCCGCACCACCACCCGGTGCTGCGGTACTGGACGCCGGACGAGTTCGCCGCGCTGGAGGTGTTCGGCCTCTCGCTGGGCTTCAGCCACGTGGCGTCCGGCCCGCTGGTGCGCTCGTCGTACCACGCCGACCGCCAGGCCGCCGAGGCCGCCGAGGCACGCGTCGCAGTTGCGGGCTGACGTCCCGTCCCGGGCAGGCAGCGTTCACGCTATGCCCGCATTCGCGGGCTAGAGTTGGGTCAGTCAGGACAGGCCGCCGCAACTTTCGGCACTTCCCCGCGGTCTGACCTCGTCCCACGCTCAACTCCGGCGCCTTCCCGCCGCGGATGCCTACATGAATGCCCGCCCCCTGCTGTTGATCCTCACCCTCAGCCTGCCGCTGGTGCTGGCCGCGCGCGCCGATGGCGCGTTGCCCGAAGGCCCGACCAAGGCCCAGGCCACCACCGCCAAGCTGGTGCAGGGCGTGCTGTCCGACAGCCGTTATGCCTATCGCCCGCGACCGCTGGACGACGCGCTGTCGCGCGACATGTTCGAGCGCTACCTCGAGTCGCTGGACGGCAACAAGGTGTTCCTGACCGCGGCCGACATCGAGGACTTCGGCGCCTGGCGCACCCGCCTGGACGACGCGCTGGAAGCAGGCGAGCTTGCACCGGCCTACGCGATGTTCGCGCGCTACCAGCAGCGCGTCGACGAGCGCGTCGCGCATGCGCGGTCGCTGCTGAAGGACGGTTTCGACTTCACGGTCGAGGAAAAATGGCATTACGACCGCGAGGACGCCGCATGGGCGACCCGCGAGCAGCTCGACGACATCTGGCGCCGTTCGGTCAAGAACGACTGGCTGCGCCTGAAGCTGGCGGGCAAGCAACCGGCCGACATCCGTGAAACCCTCGACAAGCGCTATGCCAACCTGGCCGAGAGCGTGTCGGAGTTGAAGGGCGAGGACGTGTTCCAGACCTTCGTCAACGCGTACACGAGCGCGATCGATCCGCACACCGCCTACTTCACCCCGCACACGGCCGAGAACTTCAACCTGCAGATGTCGTTGTCGCTGGAAGGCATCGGCGCGGTGCTGCAGAAGCAGGACGACGTGGTCGTGGTGCGCGAGATCGTACCCGGGGGCCCGGCGGACCTGTCGAACTCGGTCAAGGTCGGCGACCGCATCGTGGGCGTCGGGCAGGGCGATTCGGGCGAGATGAAGGACGTGGTGGGCTGGCGCATCGACGACGTGGTGCAGCTGATCCGCGGGCCGAAGGGCACCGACGTGCGGCTGGACATCGTCGCGGCCGAGGATGGCCTGGACGGCAAGCCGGCGCGCATCGTGATCACGCGCGACAAGGTGCGGCTCGAGGACCAGGCGGCCAAGGCCGAGATCATGACGGTGCCGTCCGATGCGGGCGCCGCGTCGCAGCGCATCGGCGTCATCGAACTGCCGACGTTCTACCAGGACTTCGCCGCGCGCCGCAGCGACAGCGAGGACTACACCTCCGCCACGCGCGACGTGGCGCGCCTGCTTCGCGGCTTCCGCCAGCAGCAGGTCGACGGCGTGGTGCTCGACCTGCGCAACAACGGCGGCGGTTCGCTCAACGAGGCCATCGAGCTCACCGGCCTGTTCATCGACCAGGGCCCGGTGGTGCAGGTGCGCGAGTCCGGCGGCCGCGTGGCCGTCGAAGGCGACACCGACGAGGGCGTGGCCTGGGAAGGCCCGCTGGCGGTGCTGGTCAACCGCGGCTCGGCTTCCGCGTCCGAGATCTTCGCGGGCGCCATCCAGGACTACGGTCGCGGGCTGGTGATCGGCGAGACCACCTTCGGCAAGGGCACCGTGCAGAACCTGATGGACCTGGACCGCTGGCCGGCCGGCGAGGAAGCGCGCGGGCAGTTGAAGTTCACCATCGCGCAGTTCTTCCGCGTCAGCGGCGGCAGCACGCAGCACAAGGGCGTGGTGCCGGACATCGTGTTCCCGGCGACCGTCGACGGTTCCGAGTTCGGCGAGAGCACCTACGAGAACGCGCTGCCGTGGACGCGCATTGCCGCCGTGCCGCACATCCGCTACGGCAACTTCGATCCGCTGGTGCCGCGCCTGGATGCGCTGCACGAGGCGCGCATCGCGGACGACGTGGAGTTCCAGTGGTGGGCCGAGGACGTGGCCGACTTCCGCGAGGAACAGGCACGCGCCTGGCTGTCGTTGAACGAGGCCGAGCGCCGCGCCGAGCGCGACGCCGACCAGGCCCAGCGCGAGCAGCGCCAGGCCACGCGCGAGGAGCTGGGCCTTGCCCTGGATCCGCTGGCCGGGCAGCGCCAGGACGATGGCCTGCAAGCCAACGAGCGCGACGTGCGCAAGGACGTCGCACGCGAGGAAGCCGCCGAGGAAAGCCCGGACCCGCTGCTGCGCGAATCCGCCTCGATCCTGGCGGACGCGATCGTCCTGCTCGAGCGCGACCGCAAGTTGTCGGCGGTGGTGCTGCCGGCGTCCGACGCCGCGGGGCACTGGGCCGACTGAGGTCCCCGCGGGGCGCCACGGCGCCCCGCCCCATCGTAAGATTCGTGCCCGTCCGCCGTCGCGTGGGCAGGCGCCGCGCGGCGCCCCCGCGCCCCGTCCGGACATCGCGCCGCCATGAACTCCCCGCTTCCTGCCGCCGTCGCGACGCCCGCTCGCGGCGTTGTGGTCGCCGCGGCGCTCCTTGCGGTCTACCTGATCTGGGGCTCGACTTACCTCGGCATCCGGTTCGCGCTCGAGGGAGGCTGGCCGCCGCTGCTGATGGCAGGCATCCGCTTCCTGGTCGCCGGCTCCCTTTTTTATGGATTCCTGCGCTGGCGCGGCGTGCCCGCGCCGACCCGCGCGCAATGGCCGACCATCGTCGCCATGGCGGTCCTGCTGCTGGGGCTGGGCAACGGCATGGTGTGCATCGCGCAGCAGACCGTCGATTCCGGGCTGGCCGCCGTCGCGGTGGCGTCGGCGCCGCTGTGGATGGCGCTGTTCTCCGCCTTTCGCGGCCACCATCCCTCACGCATGGAATGGATCGGGCTGGCCATCGGATTCGCCGGCGTCGCGTGGCTCAATGCCGGCGGCGGGCTGTCGGGGTCGCGCGTGGGCGTGGTCGCGCTCCTGGTCGCACCGGTCGCCTGGGCCTTCGGATCGATCTGGAGCCGCGGCCGCGACCTGCCGTCGCCGTTGATGACCGCCGCGTCGCAGATGCTGGTCGGCGGCGCGGTGATGTTCGTTGCCGGATGGCTGCTGGGTGAGCGCTTCGGGGGGATGCCCACGCTCAAGGGCACGCTGGCAGTCGCGTACCTGGCCAGCTTCGGCTCGATCGTCGCCTTCAGCGCCTACATGTGGTTGCTGCACAACGTGCGGCCGGCACTGGCCGGCAGCTACGCGTACGTCAACCCGGCGGTCGCGGTGGTCCTGGGTGCGTGGCTGGCGAACGAACACTTCAGCGGACGCGAGCTGGTGGCGATGGGCGTGATCCTGCTCGGCGTGGTGGCGATCACGCTGGCGCGTGCCCATGCCACCAGGGCGGTGGGCAAGCCCGCCAGGGCCGGGGCATGACCATCGACCGCCGCGGCATCTGGGTCGCGGTGTTCGCGTACGTGATCTGGGGCGTGATGCCGCTCTACTGGCACCTGCTCAAGGCGGTGCCGTCGCTGCAAATCATCATGCACCGGATCGTCTGGAGCACGGTGCTGGTGTGCGGCTTCCTGCTGTGGAAGTACGGCCGCCGCTGGCTGGGCGAGACCCTGGCCATCCCGCGCGCGCGGTGGGCGCTCGCGCTCAGCGGCGCGCTCATTGCGTTCAACTGGGGCCTGTACATCTGGGCCGTCAATGCCGGCCACGTGGTCGAGACGAGCCTGGGCTACTTCATCAACCCGCTGATCAACGTGGTGCTCGGTGTCGCGCTGTTGCACGAGCGGCTCAACCGCGTGCAATGGGTGGCCGTGGCCGTCGCCACGATCGGCGTGCTGTGGCTGACCTTCAACTACGGCAGCTTCCCGTGGATCGCGCTGACCCTGGCGTGCACCTTCGCGTCGTACGGGCTGGTCCGCAAGCTGGTGGGCGTGCCGCCGGTGCGCGGGCTGGGGGTCGAGAGCCTGTACCTGTTCCTGCCCGCGCTGGCGGTGCTGTTGTGGGGCGAGGCCAATGGCATGGGTGGCTTCATCGCGCACGATGGCGTGCCGGCCTGGGGCTGGGGCATCGGTGCGCTGCTCGTGCTCGGTGGCCTGCTCACCGCGTTGCCCTTGATCGGCTTTGCCGATGCGGTGCAACGCATTCCCTATTCGCTGGTCGGGGTGCTGCAGTACATCGCGCCAACGCTGCAATTGCTGGCCGGCGTGCTGGTGCTCGGCGAGCCGTTCGGCCGCGACCGCGCGATCGGGTTCGGCTTCATCTGGCTGGCGCTGCTCTTGTACGCGGGCGACGGCCTGTTGCGTCGCCCACGGGTCACGCGGCGCGCAGTGCGTCAGTGACCGGCAGCCGGGCGGCGCGAAGCGCCGGGAACAGCCC
>DASTUL010000010.1:0-5525 GCA_035759645.1 Lysobacteraceae bacterium
GCGCTGGCCGATGTACGCCACCAGGAGGACGCACGGGTCTCCACCGGCATCGCGGAGTTCGACCGCGTGCTCGGCGGCGGGCTGGTCGAGGGTGCGGTGGTGCTGGTCGGCGGCGATCCCGGCATCGGCAAGTCGACGCTGTTGCTGCAGGCCGTCGCGCGCATGGCCGCGACGCTGCCGGGGCTGTACGTCACCGGCGAGGAGTCGCTGGCGCAGGTGGCGGGACGGGCTTCGCGGCTGGGCCTTCCGCTGGCGGGCGTCAATGCGCTCGCCGAGACTTCGGTCGAAAAGATCCTCGGGCACGCATCGGCGACCAATCCGCGGCTGATCGTTGCCGACTCCGTCCAGACCCTCTGGACCGAATCCCTGACCGCTGCACCCGGCTCGGTCAGTCAGGTGCGCGAATCCGCCGCGCGCCTGGTGCGCTACGCGAAGGAAACCGGCACCGCGGTGTTCCTCGTCGGGCACGTCACCAAGGAAGGCGGCATCGCCGGCCCGCGAGTGCTCGAACACATGGTCGACGCCGTGCTGTACTTCGAGGGCGAGTCCGGCTCGCGCTTCCGGGTGCTTCGTGCGTTCAAGAACCGCTTCGGTGCGGTGAACGAACTCGGCGTGTTCGCCATGGGCGAGCAGGGCCTGAAGGAAGTGCCCAACCCCTCGGCGATCTTCCTGTCCGGCGGCAGCCTGCGCCAGCCGGGAAGTTGCGTGACCGTCACCCGCGAGGGCACGCGGCCGCTGCTGGTGGAGGTGCAGGCGCTGGTGGATTCTTCGCCGCTGTCGAATCCGCGGCGGGTCGCGGTGGGCCTGGAGGGCAATCGCCTCGCCATGTTGCTTGCCGTGCTGCATCGGCATGCAGGTGTCGCGACAGGCGACCAGGACGTCTTCGTCAATGTGGTCGGGGGCATCCGGCTGCAGGAAACCGCGGCCGACCTGCCGGTGCTGCTGGCCGTGCTTTCCTCGTTGCGCGACCAGCCGTTGCCGGACAAGACCATCGCTTTTGGCGAGGTAGGCCTGTCCGGCGAGATCCGCCCGGTGCCGAACGGCGAGGAGCGCCTGAAGGAAGCGGCCACGCACGGGTTCAAGCGCGCCATCGTGCCGAAGGCGAATGCACCCAAGGGCGGCGCGGTGAAGGGGATGGAAGTGATCGCGGTGGAGCGGCTGGCGGACGCGATCGACGCCCTCTGATTCCGGTCGCGGCTTACGCCGCTCCTACACGCCGACGTCGGCCCCTGTACGAGCGGCGTAAGCCGCGACCCGTCAAGCGCGTTGCAGCACCAGCTCCAGCACGAACTTGCTGCCGAAGAACGCGACGACCAGCAGCGTCATCGCCACCAGCGTCCAACGCACGGCCGTCGTCCCGCGCCATCCGCGGCGCCAGTGGCCCAGCAGCAACACGCCGAACGCCAGCCACGACAACACGCTGAACACCGTCTTGTGCGCCAGGTCCTGGGCCAGCATGTCCTCGACGAACAGGAAGCCGGTGAGCAGGGCGGCGCTGAGCAACACGAAGCCGACCGCGATCGTGCGGAACAGCAGCGACTCGAGTTCGGTCAGCGGCGGCAACGCGCGCAGCCACCGGTGGTAGTCGCGCCGGCGCAGCGCGCGCTCCTGCAGCCACAGCATCACGGCGAGCACGGCCGCAACCGCGAGCGTGGCGTAGGCCAGCAACGCGCACCAGGCGTGCAGTTGCAGGCGCCAATCGGCCACCGGCGTACCGGTGGTCGTGGTGAAGGCGTCGCCCAGCAATGCGGCAGTGGCCAAGGGAAACACCACGACGCCCAGCGCCCGCATCCGGCCAGACGCACCGTACAGCGCGGTCAAGGCCGCCATCCCCAGCCCGACCAGCGACAGCGCCGCGAAGAAATGCAGGTCCGCGGCGCCGGCCACCTGCCAGTCGCGCGCATGGTGCACCGCGTGCAGGACGACGCCGGCGACTGCGGCGACCAGCCAGCCCCGGGTTGCCGCCGTGCCCCGCGCGACCTGCGCCACCAGCAACCCGGCAGCCAGCAGGTACAGCGCGGCGGCAATGAGAACGACTGTCATCGATTCAGTTTGGCACAGGGTCGGCGCGCCGGGCACGGTAGGTAGAATGTGCGGCTGATCCGACGTTTCCCGACAGGTCCACGCCCCGATGTTCGAATCCCTCACCCAGCGCCTCTCCGGCACCATCGAGCGCCTGCGCGGCCGCGGCCGCCTGACCGAGGAGAACATCCGCGAGGCGACCCGCGAGGTGCGCATCGCGTTGCTGGAAGCCGATGTCGCGCTGCCGGTCGTCCAGGCCCTGATCGAACGGATCAAGGTCCGCGCGGTCGGGCAGGAAGTGCTGAAGTCGCTGACCCCCGGCCAGGCCCTGGTCAAGGTCGTGCGCGACGAGCTGGCGACGGTGATGGGCGCGCAGGCCAGCGAGCTCAACCTCAACGTGCCGACGCCGGCGGTCATCCTGATGGCCGGCCTGCAGGGCGCGGGCAAGACCACCACCGTCGGCAAGCTGGCGCGCCACCTGAAGGAGCGCCGCAAGAAGAAGGTCATGGTGGTGTCGGCCGACGTCTACCGGCCGGCCGCGATCGAGCAGCTGCAGACCCTGGCGGGGCAGGTGGGCGCGCAGTTCCATCCTTCCGCTGCGGGCCAGTCACCCGAGGCGATCGTCCGCGCCGCGATCGACGACGCGCGCAAGTCGCACGTCGACGTGCTGATCGTCGACACCGCCGGCCGCACCAGCATCGACGACGCGATGATGGCCGAGATCAAGGCGCTGCACGCGGTCGCCAATCCGGTCGAGACGCTGTTCGTCGTCGACGCGATGACCGGCCAGGACGCAGCGACCACGGCGAAGCATTTCAGCGAGGCGCTACCGCTCACCGGCGTGGTGCTGACCAAGACGGACGGCGATGCGCGCGGTGGCGCGGCGCTGTCGGTGCGTTACGTCACCGGCCGCCCGATCAAGTTCATCGGTACCGGCGAGAAGACCGACGGCCTGGACGTGTTCCACCCCGAGCGCGTGGCCAGCCGCATCCTCGACATGGGCGACGTGCTGTCGCTGGTCGAGCAGGTCGAGCAGCAGGTCGACAAGGACAAGGCGACGAAGCTCGCCGAGAAGGTCGCCAAGGGGAAGAAGTTCAACCTCGCCGACATGCGCGACCAGCTCGAGCAGATGCAGGGCATGGGCGGCATCTCCGGCTTGCTCGACAAGATGCCTGGCGTCGGCAAGATCCCCGATGCGGTGAAGAACCAGGTGACCGGCAAGGAAGTGCCGCGCCAGATCGCGATCATCAACTCGATGACTCCGCGCGAGCGACGCAACCCGGCGTTGCTCAACGGCTCCCGCCGGGCCCGGATCGCCAAGGGGTCGGGCACCACCCCCGCGGACGTCAACCGCCTGCTGAAGTCCTTCCAGCAGATGGAAAAGATGATGGCCAAGTTCGGCAAGGGCGGGATGAAGGGAATGATGCGCGGCATGCAGGGGATGATGGGCGGCCGCGGCGGAATGCCCCCGTTCAGGTAGCGAGACGCGGCCCGTAGCCCGGATGCAGCGAAGCGGAATCCGGACCGCGCATCCAACCCCTATCCCCGGATTCCGGCGCTGCGCGCCTCCATCCGGGCTACTCCCCCCGGGGCCGCGGGATGCCTTATAATTACCGGCTTACCTCGGCATCCCGGCCGACTGGGCAACACAGGAAAGCAGCAATGGTCACCATCCGCCTGACCCGTGGCGGCGCAAAGAAGCGCCCCTTCTACCACATCATCGTCACCGACAGCCGCGCCGCGCGCGACGGCCGCAACATCGAGCGCCTGGGTTACTACAACCCCGTCGCCGCCGGTGCCGAGAAGCGCGTCGAGTTCAACACCGAGCGCGCGGACTACTGGGTCGGCAAGGGTGCGCAGATGAGCGACAAGGTGCGCAACCTGTATCGCGAAGCCCTCAAGGGCTCCGACGCGGCGCCGACCGCCGCCTGATGCCGCGGTCGCGCCCGCGCGCGACCGGCCTGTAATGAACGACGAAGCGCGCCCGCGCATGGTCCTGCTGGGCCGCGTGCTGGGCGCGTTCGGCGTGCGCGGCGAACTGAAGGTCGACTCGTTCACCGACCCCGTCAGCGCGATCCTGCAGTACCGCCCCTGGATCCTGCGCGACGCGCGCGGCGCCGAGCGCCAGCTCGATGGCGTGCGCGGGCGAGAGACCACCAAGGGCGTGGTGGCGAGCCTGCCGGGCGTCGACGATCGCGATGCCGCCGAGGCACTGCGCGGCACCGAGATCCTGGTGCCCCGCGACGCACTGCCCCCACCCGGCCCCGATGAGTACTACTGGATCGACCTCGAAGGCCTGCGCGTGGTGACGCTCGAGGGCGCAGACCTGGGCACGGTCTCGCACCTGCTGGCCACCGGCGCCAACGACGTGCTGGTGGTGCAGGGCGATCGCGAGCGGATGCTGCCGTTCGTGCAGCCGCAATTCGTGAAGGCGGTGGATTTCGTATCGCGCACGATTACGGTCGACTGGGATCCTGATTTCTGATGCGCATCGACGTCGTCTCGCTGTTCCCCGAATTCGTCGCGCAGTGCGCGGCGTTCGGCGTGACCGGGCGGGCGGTCGAGCGCGGGTTGCTGTCGCTGCACGGCTGGAACCCCAGGGAATACGCGGAAGGCAGCTACCGCAAGGTCGACGACCGCACGTTCGGCGGCGGCCCCGGCATGGTGATGATGGTCGAGCCGTTGCTGGCCTGCCTGCAGGCCGTTCGCGCGGCGGATCCTGCGCCTGCGCGGGTCGTCTACCTGACCCCGCAGGGCGAACGGCTGGACCAGGCGAAGGCACGCGAACTGGCCACGCGCGCGCGGCTGGTGTTGCTGTGCGGCCGCTACGAAGGCGTCGACGAGCGCCTGGTCCAGTCCGAAGTCGACGAGGAGCTGTCGATCGGCGACTACGTGCTGTCCGGGGGCGAGCCCGCCGCGGCCGTCGTGGTCGACGCGGTGGCCCGGCTGCAGCCCGGCGCGCTGAACGACGCCGAGTCCGCCGCCCAGGACAGCTTCGAGGACGGCCTGCTGGACTGCCCGCACTACACCCGTCCCGTGGCCCATCCGCTGGGTGACGTGCCCCCGGTGCTGCTGTCCGGCAACCATGCGGAAATCGCCCGCTGGCGGCGCCAGCAGGCGCTGGGCCGGACCTGGCTGCGCCGGCCGGACCTGCTGGAAGCTGCCCCGTTGTCCCCTGAGGACAAACGGCTGCTGGAGGAGTTCCGACGGGGTTATGCGGCCGCCCTGGACGAGCCTTCGGACGACGCCTGAGGGCCGGAATCGCCGCCATGGCGGCTCCCACAACGCAGCCAAGTCCCTAGCCATGCAGGGAAATTTGCCGCTATAATGCGCGGCTTCGCTTCACGCCCACACCAACAGGCAAGCCACACAGGCGTCCCATGAACAAGCCCTCGATCCACACCCTCGTCCAGGAATTCGAATCCGCGCAGGTCACGCGCCAGCTGCCCGAATTCGGCCCTGGCGACACCGTCGTCGTCAACGTCAAGGTCAAGGAAGGCAAC
>DASTUL010000011.1:0-9919 GCA_035759645.1 Lysobacteraceae bacterium
GGTCGGAACAGTGGCGCGCCCGGAGGGATTCGAACCCCCGACCAATGGCTTCGGAAGCCACTACTCTATCCGGCTGAGCTACGGGCGCGTGCCGTTCCGCGGGAGCCTGGGCACGCCGCTGGGCGCGCATTGTCGCACACGGTCGCGAAATGGAGCGAGTGATCGGCGCGCGTAAGCTCACGTCCATGCAGCCGGATCCGACGCACCCTCGACCCGCCTGGCGCACGCGCCTGGCGTTGTACTGGCAACTGGTTCGCGGCGACCGGCCGATCGGCTGGCTCCTGCTGTTGTGGCCGACCTGGTGGGGCCTGTGGATCGCGGCCGAGGGCGTGCCGCCCTGGTGGCCGCTGGTGGTCTTCACCGCCGGCGTCTGGCTGACCCGTTCGGCCGGTTGCGTGATCAACGACTACGCGGATCGCTGGCTGGATCCGCAGGTCGCGCGCACCCGCGGCCGGCCGCTGGCGACCGGCGCGGTGTCCGGTCGCGAGGCGCTGGCCGTGTTCGCGGTGCTGATGCTCGCGGCATTCGCGCTGGTGCTCACGCTCAACCGGCTGACCCTCTGGCTGAGCCTCGTGGGACTGGTGCTGGCGACGACCTACCCCTACCTCAAGCGCCACACCTACCTGCCGCAGGTGTACCTGGGCCTCGCGTTCGGCTGGGGGATCCCGATGGCGTTCGCGGCGGTGCAGGGCGAGGTGCCCGCGATCGCCTGGGTGCTGTACGTGGCCAACATCTTCTGGGCGACGGCCTACGACACCTGGTACGCGATGGTCGATCGCGACGACGACCTGCGCGCAGGGGCGAAGTCCACCGCGATCCTGTTTGGCGACCTCGACCTGGTCGCGCTCGGGATCCTGTACGCGCTGTTCTTCTCGGCGTTGGCGCTGGTGGGCCGACGCGCGGGGCTGGACGAGCCGTTCTGGTGGGCGCTCGGATTGGCGGCGTTGCTGGTCGCCTGGCAGTTCGTGCTGGGGCGGCACCGCGACCGCGAGGGATGCTTCCGCGCGTTCCTGCACAACCATTGGGTGGGGCTCGTCGTCTTCGCAGGCATCGCGGCCGCGTACGCCTGGTAGGTCAGGCCACCCGGGCGCACACCCACGCATCCACCCGGCGGACCCCCGCGCGCCGCAGCGCCAGCGCAGCGGCATGCAAGGTCGCGCCCGTCGTCATCACGTCGTCGACGAGCGCCACGTGGTCCGGCAGGTCCGCGCCGGGCATCGCGATGAAGGCACCGCGCATGTTGCGGCGGCGGCCCATCGCGTCGAGGCGCGACTGCGCCTCGGTGTCGCGCGTCCGGTGCAGGCCATCGGGCAACAGCGCCAGCCCGAGCGACCGGGCCAGCGGCCTCGCCAGTTCCAGCGCCTGGTCGTAACCACGCTGGCGCAGCCGGGCACGCGACAGCGGGATCGGCACCAGCGCGCGGGGCGCCAGCAGGTCGGCGAACGCCACCGCCATGGCTCCCGCGAGCAACCGGCCCGCAGCCAGGTCGCCGTGGAACTTGAGCCGGGGCAGCAGCCGGTCGAGCGGCGAGCGATAGGCGAACGCGGCATGGGCGGCATCCAGCAGGGGCGCCTTGCGCAGGCACCCGCCGCAGGCCCGGGCCGGGGAGGACAGGGGCAGGGCGCAGCGCGGGCAAGCCAGGCGCGACCACGGCAGCGAGGCCGCGCAGGCCACGCACAGGTCGTGTCCCGATGCGCCGCCGGCCTCGCACAGCAGGCAACGCGCCGGCCAGAGCGTGCGGCCGAGGCGGACGAAGGGCCCGTCAACCCGGCGCGCTTCGATTCGGTTGACAGGTCCTGGCATGGTTTCCAGACTGCCGGGTCAGCCCAGCCGCCTCCGTCGGGGATCGCCCATGCCATCGGTCAGCCAAGCCAGCGTCCCCCACCACGCCACGCCCACGGCGCTTCGCCATGACTGGACCCGCGAGGAAGTCCTCGCGTTGTTCGCGCTGCCCTTCACCGAACTGCTGCACCGCGCCGGCAGCGTCCATCGCGAGCATTTCGACCCGGCGCAGGTCCAGGTCTCGACCCTGCTGTCGGTCAAGACCGGCGGCTGCCCCGAGGACTGCGGCTATTGCCCGCAGGCCGCCCGGTACCACACCGGGGTGGACGCCACGAAGCTGATGTCGACCGAATCGGTCGTCGAGAAGGCCCGCCAGGCCAAGGCCGCCGGCGCCTCGCGGTTCTGCATGGGCGCCGCCTGGCGCTCCCCGAAGGACCGCGACATCCCGAAAGTCGCCGCGATGATCCGCGAGGTGAAGGCGCTCGGGCTGGAGACCTGCGCAACGCTCGGCATGCTCAGCGACACACAGGCCCAGGCGCTGAAGGGCGCCGGCCTGGACTACTACAACCACAACCTGGACACCGCGCCGGAGTTCTACGGCGAGGTGATCCACACGCGCGAGTACCAGGACCGGCTCGACACGCTCGGCCACGTGCGCGATGCGGGCATGAAGACCTGCTGCGGCGGCATCGTCGGCATGGGCGAGTCGCGCGGCCAGCGCGCGGGCCTGCTGCAGGCCCTGGCCAACCTGCCGTCGCATCCTGATTCCGTGCCGATCAACCGCCTGGTGCAGGTGGAAGGCACGCCGCTGGCGGGCACCGCGGAACTGGATCCGTTCGAGTTCGTGCGCACCGTTGCCGCGGCGCGGGTGATGATGCCGAAGTCGATGGTGCGGCTGTCGGCCGGGCGCGAATCGATGAGCGACGAGTTGCAGGCGTTGTGCTTCGCCGCCGGCGCGAACTCGATCTTCCACGGCGAGAAGCTGCTGACGACCGGCAACCCGGACGTCGCGCGCGACCAGGCGTTGTTCGATCGACTCGGGCTGGTGCCGATGCCCGTGGCGGAAGCGGATGCCGCGCCCGCCGCGGGCTGCGGCGGCACGGTGCACGCGTCGATCGCCGACGCGGCCTGATCGCTCGATGCAGCGACCCGACCCACGCGAGCGCATCGCCACGCTGCGCGCGGAACGCGACGTGGCCGCGCGCCGCCGCACGCGTCGCATCGTCACGCGCCGCGACGGGTTCCGGCTCGAAGTCGACGGCCGCTGGCTGACCGGTTTCTGCGGCAACGACTACCTCGGGCTGTCGCAGCACTTCAGCGTCGTCGGCGCGCTGCAGGACACCGCGGCGCAACACGGCGCCGGCGGCCTCGCCTCGCACCTGGTTTGCGGCCACCATGCCGTGCACGAGGCGCTGGAGCGCGAGATCGCGGACTGGTTGCAGGTACCGCGCGCGCTGTTGATGGGCAGCGGCTTCCTCGCCAACCTCGCGGTGCTGCAATCGCTGCTGCGCGAGGACGATGCCTGCGTGCAGGACCGACTCAACCACGCCAGCCTGCTCGATGCCGCGCGCCTGGCGGGCTGCCGATTGCGGCGCTACCCGCATGCGGATCCGGAAGGCGCGGTGCGGCAGTTGCGGAGCCTGCCGACCGGCGCCGCGGTGCTGGCCACCGATGGCGTGTTCAGCATGGATGGCGACATGGCACCGCTGCGCGAACTGGCGCTGGTCGCCCGCGTGCAGAAGGCGCTGCTGTACGTCGATGACGCGCATGGCATCGGCGTCGTCGGCCCCGACGGGCGCGGCAGCGTGGCGGCGTGTCGCCTCGACGTGTCGCAGGCGCCGCTGCAACTGGTGACGCTGGGCAAGGCGCTCGGCGGATACGGCGCGGTGGTCGCGGGCGAGGCCGCGCTGGTCGAGCACCTGGGCGAGACCGCGCGTCCCTACGTCTACACCACGGCGCTGCCTCCCGCGCAGGCCGCGGCGTCGCTGGCGGCGGTGAAGCTGGCGCGGCGCGAACACTGGCGGCGCGAGAAGCTGCAGGCACTGTCCGAACGCCTGCGCAACGGCGCGCGCGCGGCCGGTTTCGAACTCATGCCGTCGGAAACGCCGATCCAGCCACTGCTGGTCGGCGAGGACACCGCCGCGCTGGCAATGGCACGCGCGCTCGAGGAACAGGGGTTCTGGGTGGCCGCGATCCGGCCGCCGACGGTGCCCGAAGGCAGCGCGCGGCTGCGCATCACCCTGTCGGCGCTGCATGGCGCGGAGGAAGTCGACGCGTTGCTCGAGTCGCTGCAATGGGCGCGCGACGCGGTGGCGCACGGTTACGGCGCGGCCGCATGAGCGCGCTGCACGTCGAGGTCGCGGGCAGCGGCCCGCCGCTGGTGCTGCTGCATGGCTGGGCGATGCACGGCGGGGTGTTCGCGCCCCTGGTGGCGCGGCTCCGCGACGAATTCACGTTGCACGTCGTCGACCTGCCGGGGCACGGTGGGAGCCGCGGAAGCGAGGTGCCGCTCGCGCTCGAGGCCTGTGCCGAAGCGGTCGCGGACGTCGTGCCCGACGCGCCGTGGCTGGGCTGGTCGCTCGGCGGGCTGGTCGCGCTGCACGCCGCCCATGCCTGGCCCGATCGCGTGCCCGCGCTGCTGATGGCGTGCGCGAGCCCGCGTTTCGTCCGCGGCGAGGACTGGCCGTTCGCGGTCTCGGCGGACATCTTCCGCGACTTCGCGTCGGGCCTGCGCAGCGACTACCGCGGCACGCTCGACCGCTTCATCGCGCTGGAGGCCTTCGGCTCCGACCACGCGCGCGAGGAGATCCGCGAACTGCGCGCGGAAGTGCTGTCACGCGGAGAGCCCGACGCCGCGGTGCTCGCCGACGGCCTGGACCTGCTCGAGCACACGGACCTGCGCCCGTTGTTGCCGGCGCTGCAGGTGCCGAGCCTCTGGCTGGCGGGACGCCGCGACCGGCTCGTCGACCCGCGCGCGATGCAGGCCGCCGCGACGCTGGCCCCGCGCGCGGAAGCCTGCGTGATCGACCATGCCGGCCATGCGCCGTTCCTGACCCATGCGGATGCGGTGGCCGGCCATGTCGGCACCTTCCTCGCAGGCATGCAACCGTGAGCCGTCCGCCCGCCACGCTGTTCGACACCCGCCAGGTCCGGCGCGCCTTCTCGCGCGCGGCCGGCGGCTACGACTCCGCGGCGGCGTTGCAGCACGAAGTCGAATCGCGCCTGCTCGAATCCCTCGACTACTACGACATGCGCGAAGCCGGCAGGCTCGCCCCGGAAGTGGTCGTCGACCTGGGCAGTGGCCCGGGCAGCGCCGCGCGTGCGTTGCGCCGTCGCTGGCCGCGGTCGCGCGTGGTCGCGGTCGACATCGCACTGCCGATGTTGCGCGAGGCACGACGCCGCGCGCCCGCCTGGCGCCCGTTCCAACGCGGCATCGACCTGGTGTGCGGCGACGCGCGCGCCTTGCCGCTGGCCGAAGGCAGCGTGGACGTGCTCGTGTCGAACCTGTGCCTGCAGTGGGTCGATGACCTGCCGGCGACGTTCGCAGGGTTGCGGCGCGCGTTGAAGCCAGGCGGCCTGCTGCTGCTCTCCACCTTCGGCAGCGAAACGCTGCACGAGTTGCACGAGGCCTTCGCCTCCGTCGACGCGACGCCGCACGTCAGCCCGTTCGCGGACATCGCCCGCTTCGGCGACGCGCTGGTGCACGCCGGCTTCCGCGACCCGGTGCTCGACCGCGACCTGTACCGCCATCACCACCCCGACCTGTCCGCGCTGATGCGACAGCTGCGCGCACTCGGCGCGACCAACGCGCTCGCGGGGCGACGCCGTACGCTGACCGGCCGCGCTCGCTTCGCCGCCGCGGCCGCCGCGTACGAACCGCTGCGCACCGACGCGGGCCTGCCGGCAACGTGGGAGGTCATCCAGGCGCACGCGTGGGCGCCTCCTCCTGGCGCACCCATCCGCGAAACCGGGTACGAGGTCACCAGCGTCCCCGTGTCGCAGATCCCGATCCGCCGCCGGAAGTGACGCGGGGTTCAGATCGGTTGGCCTAGATTCGGGTGTCCCCCGCGCCCGACTGCCGCCATGCCGACTCGACACCTCCTGCTGACCGCCTGCCTCGGCATCGCCGCCGCCACGCCCGCCGCCGCGGCGCCGCCCGAACCGGTGCCGGCGCTCGAAGCACTGGGTTTCGATCCCGCCGTGCTCGTCGCGGACGGCATGGAACTGTTGCGCCGCGCGCCGGATGGTGCGGTCGACGGCCTGTTCCAGGCCGTGCATGCCGCCGCCGACGCACCCGGCGAGGCGGGCGCGTTGTGCGCGCTGTTCGAGCCCGACGCGGACCGCAGCCTGACCGGCATGAATGCGGCGGCCAACCAGCTCGACGAGGCCAGCCGCGAGCGGTTCGCGCTCGCCGTCGCCGACGTCCTGGTCGCGGCCACGCGCAATCCGCCGCAGCCGTTCGACGCGGAACAGGCACGCCAGTCGCTGAAGAAGGTCGGCGCGACCGCCGCGATCCTGCACGAGGATTTCCTGCCCGGACTCGAAGCCGATGCGGGCGACGCGCGCTGCCGCTCGTTCGGGATGCTGCTGGATGTCCTCGGCGAGCGGCCGCTGGGCGAACGCGCGGCGGTGACCCGCCTGTTGCTGCAGGAAGGCCTGTCCCGCGCCGCGACGGCGTTGCGCTAGTCCGCGCCGGCGTCCTGTCCGAACAGCGTGGGCAACGCGTCCAGGTCGACGTTGCCGCCGGACAGGATCACGCCGACCCGCTGTCCCGCGAACCGCTCGGGTTGCGCGAGGATCGCGGCGAACGCGATCGCCGACGACGGCTCGACCACCAGTTTCAGCCGTTGCCACAGCAAGCGCATCGCCGCGAGCGTCCGCGCATCGTCCACGGTCACGACCTCGACGCCGTGCGCCTGGAGCATCGCGAAGTTCGGTGCGCCCAGCGTGCCGCGCAGCCCATCGCACACCGTGTCTGGCGAGAAGTCGGTGATACGTTCGCCGCGCGCCAGCGATGCCGCGGTTTCCGCAGCCCCCGCGGGTTCGGCCAGCACCACCCGCGTGCGCGGCGAACGCGCCGCGACCGCCAGGCACGTTCCCGAGGCGAGCCCGCCGCCGCCGACCGGCACGACCAGCGTGTCGAAACCGTTGCCGTCGATCGACGCCAGCAGTTCCATCGCCGCGGTTCCCTGGCCCGCGATCACCGCCGGGTCGGTATACGGATGCACGAGGTTGGCGCCTGTCTCGGCCTGGACTCGTGCGCAGGTTGCTTCGCGCGCCGCGATGGTGGGCTCGCACCGGTGCAACGTCGCGCCGTAGGCTTCGATCGCAGCGAGCTTGGCGGCCACCGCGCCTTCGGGCACGACGACATGGCAGGCGATGCCGCGGGTGCGCGCAGCCAGCGCCAGCGCGCCACCGTGGTTGCCGGATGAATGCGTCACCACGCCGCGCGATGCTGCCGCATCGTCCAATGCCCACACCGCATTGCACGCGCCCCGGAACTTGAACGCGCCGGCTCGTTGCAGCGGTTCGGCCTTCCAGTGCAACTCGCAGCCGGCCAACGCATCCAGGCTGGAGGCGCGCAGGACGGGCGTAACGGTGGCATGGGGTGCGATCCGCGCGGCCGCCGCCAGCACGTCGGCGAAACCGGGCAGTGACTCGAGGCGCGGCGGTTCAGGTTCCATAACAGCCCTCACGTAGGATTAAGCCCGAATTCAATCGTTTGGGCCGAAGCTGCCATGGTCGCAATGGGGACATGAACATGAAAGCCATCCTGACCACCCTGAAGCTCGCCCTTCCGGCAGCCTTCGTGCTGCTGCTGGCCGGCTGCATCACGGATCCGTACCAGTACCGCGGCGGCTACGGCAGCCAGGGCTACGGCGGGGACTATTACTACGGCCGCCCGTCGGTCGAGTACCGGCATCACGACTATTACGGTCCCTACGGCAGCTACGGGTACGGCTATCCGTACTACGGCCGCAGCGGCTGGAGCTTCGGCGTGAGCTACGGCTATCCCTACGGATATGGCCGTTATGACTATGGCCGCCATGGCTACGGCCGCTACGGGTATGGCTACGGTGGCTGGCCCTACTACTACCGCGGCTATCCGAGCTATCCGCCGATCGTGGTGCGCCCGCGTCCGGGCACCGATCCCGGCCACGAGCCGCAACCCGGCTCCGACGGGGACGACCAGGGTCCGGCGCCGTGGCGCGACCTCGCCCGGTTGCGCGACCTGAACCCGGGTCCCACGATCCTGGCCGAGCCGCGGGTGCCGAATTTCCGCGTGCAGCGCGAGGATCGACAGGAGCGGCAACCGGAGCCCCAGCAGGTGCGCAGGGCGCCGCGGCCCATGGCGGAGGCGGCCCCGACCCGCGCCACCCGCGTCGAGCGCGTCCAGCGGATGGTCAGGGAACGCGACAACGAGCCATAGGGCCGGCACCGCGCAGCCAGTCCCGACGGCCGCCCCAGGGCGGCCGTCTTCGTTTCCGCCCGGGCCGCCACGGCCCCGCCGCTAGAATCCTTCGCCATGCCGTCCCGTCCACCCGCCATCGCCACCCATGACGTGATCGTCGTGGGTGGCGGCCACGCCGGTACCGAGGCCGCGCTGGCCGCGGCCCGGGCGGGCGCGCGCACGTTGCTGCTCACCCATGCGGTGGACACGATCGGCGCGATGAGCTGCAACCCCGCCATCGGCGGCATCGGCAAGGGCCACCTGGTGCGGGAGATCGATGCGCTTGGCGGGCTGATGGCCCAAGCCGCGGACGCCGCCGGCATCCAGTGGCGCCGGCTCAATGCGAGCAAGGGGCCGGCGGTCCGCGCCACGCGCTGCCAGGCCGATCGCAACCTGTATCGCGCGTTCGTGCGCCGGGCGGTCGAACAGCAACCGGGCCTGTCGATCTTCCAGGCGGCAGTCGACGACATTCTTTTCGACGACGGGAGTGTCACCGGCGTGGTCACGCGCGATGGCTTGCGCTTCGATGCGGCCACCGTGGTGCTGACGGCGGGCACGTTCCTCGCGGGCAAGGTGCACGTCGGGCAGGCGACGCACGCGGCCGGGCGTGCCGGCGAACCGCCGGCAACGACGCTCGCGCACCGGCTGCGCGAAGGTCCCTTCGAGGTCGGGCGCCTGAAGACCGGCACGCCGCCGCGCATCGACGGGCGCAGCCTGGACTACACGGTGATGACGGAACAGCCCGGCGACGACCCGCGCCCGGTGTTCTCCTTCATGGGCACCCGCGACGACCATCCGCGCCAGGTGTCGTGCTGGATCACGCACACCAGCGAACGCACCCACGACATCATCCGCGGCGCGCTCGACCGCTCGCCGCTGTACAGCGGGGCGATCGAAGGCACTGGCCCGCGCTATTGCCCGTCGATCGAGGACAAGGTGGTGCGCTTCGCCGACAAGGCCTCGCACCAGGTGTTCGTCGAGCCCGAGGGGCTGGACGTCGTGGAGATCTACCCGAACGGCATCTCGACCTCGCTGCCGTTCGACGTTCAGTTGGAGCTGGTGCGCTCGATCCGCGGCTTCGAGCAGGCGCACGTCACCCGTCCCGGCTACGCGATCGAGTACGACTTCTTCGATCCACGCGGATTGAGGGCGACGCTGGAGACGAAAGCGGTCGCGGGCCTGTTCTTCGCGGGGCAGGTCAACGGGACGACGGGCTACGAAGAAGCCGCGGCGCAAGGGTTACTGGCCGGCGTCAATGCCGCGCGCCTGGCGCAGGGGCGCGAGGGCTGGTCGCCGCGCCGCGACGAGGCCTACCTGGGCGTGCTGGTCGATGACCTGGTCACCCACGGCACCGACGAGCCGTACCGCATGTTCACCTCGCGCGCCGAGTACCGGCTGCAGTTGCGCGAGGACAACGCCGACCTGCGACTGACGCCGGTGGGTCGGTCGCTGGGACTGGTGGACGATGCGCGCTTCGCCGCGTTCGAGCGCAAGCGCACGGCGATCGAGGCGGAGGAGGGCCGGCTGGCCGCGACCTGGGCCTCGCCGGACAACGCGCTCGGGCGCGCGCTTGCCGACACGCTCGATGTCGTGGTCAGCCGCGAGGTCAACGCCCGCGACCTGCTGCGCCGGCCCGAAATCGACTACGCCGCGCTGATGCGCGTGCCGGCGCTCGGTCCCGGCGTC
>DASTUL010000012.1:0-2711 GCA_035759645.1 Lysobacteraceae bacterium
TTGGTCATGAACTCCATCGCGAGCCCGCGGATGCGCGGCTCGAACGTGGCGGAGAACAGCATGGTCTGGCGCTGCGTCGGCACGCGCGAGACGACGCGCTTGATCGCGGGCAGGAAGCCCATGTCGAGCATGCGGTCGGCCTCGTCCAGCACCAGCACCTCGACGGCGTCGAGCTTGGCGGTGCCGCGCTCCAGGTGGTCGATCAGGCGGCCCGGGCAGGCGACGAGCACGTCGACACCACGACGCAGGTTGTCGATCTGAGGCTGCATGCCGGCGCCACCGTAGATGGTGGTCACGTTGAGGTTGAGGCCGCGGCCGTAGATCTTGATGCTCTCGGCGACCTGCACCGCGAGTTCGCGGGTCGGCACCAGCACCAGGGCGCGCGGCTTGCGCGGACCGTTGGCGGGCGTGTGCTTCGACAGGCGCTGCAGCAGCGGCAGGCCGAACGCGGCGGTCTTGCCCGTGCCCGTCTGGGCGCCGCCCAGCAGGTCGCGGCCGGCGAGCGCCAGCGGGATGGCCTGCGCCTGGATCGGCGTGGGCACGGTGTAGTTGTTTGCGGCGAGCGCGCGCAGCAACGCGGGCGAGAGCCCGAGGGTTTCGAACGTCATGTGGATCTCCGGATGTAGGAATCCGCCATTTGGCGGATGCACCCGAAGCGTTCCCTGGAACCGCGCCGCGAGTATTCGATTTGACGGCCCGGATGCTCCGGACCGTGTCTGCGCGACGAAAGACGTGCGGGATTGGCCGTATGAAACGGCCGGCTATCCGGGAAAACGGACCAGCCGTGCGCGAACCGGGCGACTGTACGCGAAACCCCCATTCATCGCCAGCATCGCCACGGCGAAGCGTTCAGGCCAGCCTCCAGCCCCCGGGCCCGCCGCCATGACCTTCGACACCCGCGTAAGAAAACACCCCCGCGTAGAGTCGGCCGATGCCAATCGGGCCGCAATCGCGTGCCCGTCCTTCCAGAACCGGAGCCGCCCGTGACCCCGAACAAGCCGAAACTCCTCCTGCTCTCCCTGGCCGTCACCGTGGCCCTGGCCGCCTGCGACCGCGACGCGGCCCCCGAAGGCGATACCGCGGCCCCCGCCGCCGACGCCGAAACGGCCCTGACCCTGGACGAGACCACCCTGCCCCCGGTCAACCGCCTCGTGGCCGACCAGATCGACACCAGCAAGGACGCCTGCACCGACTTCGCCGGCTACGTCAACGGCAAGTGGCTGGCCGCCAACGAGATCCCGGCCGACCGCACCTCCTGGGGCGCGTTCGAGATGCTGGACGAGCGCTCGACCGCCGTGCAGCGCCAGCTCGCCGAGCAGGCCGCCGCGATGGAGAACGCCACCGGCGTGACCGACATCGTCGGCGACCTGTGGGCCACCGGCATGGACGAGGCCGCCATCAACGCCGCCGGCATCACGCCGATCCAGGACCGCATGGACGCGATCGCCGCGCTGGAGACCCAGGACGCGGTGGCCGACTACCTGCGCGACGCCTACTCGCGCGGCGAGGGCTTCCTGTTCGGCTTCGGTCCCGAGGCGGACTTCAAGAACTCGACCATGAACATCGCCTACGCCAGCCAGGCCGGCCTGGGCCTGCCCGACAAGTCCTATTACGTGGACGCCGACAAGGCCGAGAAGCTGGCTGCGTACGAGCAGCACGTCGCCAAGGTGCTCGAGCTCTCGGGCATCCCGGCCGAGGAAGCCGCCACGCGCGCCGCCGACGTGGTCGCGTTCGAGAAGCGCCTGGCCGAGGTCTCCAAATCGAGCGAAGAACTCTCGCGCGACGTGTCGCTGTACTACAACCCGGTGACGCCGGCCGAAGCCGACGAGATCTCGCCCAACTTCAAGTGGACGACGTTCTTCGAATCGCAAGGCCTCGAGGCGCCGGAGATGTTCTCGCTGGCGATGCCCGAGTTCCATGCCGAGGTCAGCGAGATGCTGGCCGACGTGCCGGTCGAGACCTGGCAGTCGTACCTGCGCTTCCACACCGTCGACCAGGCCTCGCCGTTCCTGAGCGACGCCTTCGTCGAGGAGAGCTACAACTTCTACGGCAAGACCATGCGCGGCCAGGAAGAGATCAAGCCGCGCTGGAAGCGCGTGCTCGACACCGTCGAGGGCCAGGCCGGCGAAGCGCTGGGTCAGCTGTACGTCGACGTCGCGTTCTCGCCGGACGCCAAGGCGAAGATGGAAGTGCTGGTCGAGAACCTCGGCCTCGCGCTCAAGGACCGTATCGAGGGCCTGGAGTGGATGACCGACGAGACCAAGGCCAAGGCCATGGAGAAGTGGGCCGCGTTCACGCCGAAGATCGGCTACCCCGACAAGTGGCGCGACTGGTCCGGCCTGTCGACCGACCGTGACAGCTACATCGAGAACGTGATGGCTGCCAACGAGTTCAACTACAAGTGGAACCTGTCGAAGATCGGCGAGCCGGTGGACAAGACCGAGTGGGGCATGAGCCCGCAGACGGTCAACGCCTACTACAACCCGCTGGCCAACGAGATCGTGTTCCCGGCCGCCATCCTGCAGCCGCCGTTCTTCGATCCCGAAGCCGACCCGGCGCTCAACTACGGCGGCATCGGCGCGGTCATCGGCCACGAGATGATCCACGGCTACGACGACCAGGGCAGCCGCTTCGGCCCGTCCGGCAACTTCGAGAACTGGTGGAGCGAGAGCGACGCCGAGGGCTTCACCGCGCTGACCGACCAGCTGGTC
>DASTUL010000013.1:0-5460 GCA_035759645.1 Lysobacteraceae bacterium
TCGCCGCGGTCGAAGCGGGTGAAGTGGATGCACGTCTCGGCGGTGATGCGCTTGCGCAGGTTGCCGTCCGCATCGAGCAGCGGGCCGCGGTCGAACAGCGCCAGCTCGTCGGCGGTGGAGATGTGCAGCACGTGCAGCCGCGTGCCATGCGTACGCGCCAGCGCGATCGCCAGCCGGGTCGACTTGATGCAGGCCTCGCGCGAGCGGATGTCCGGGTGGCATTCGGCCGGGATGTCGTCGCCGTACTTCGCCTTGTAGCGGGCGAGTTCGGCCTCGATCATCGGCGTGTCCTCGCAATGCGTGATGATCGGCACCGGGGCGTCGCGGAAGATCGCGTCGAGCGTATCGGGATCGTCCACCAGCATGTTGCCCGTCGACGCGCCCATGAACACCTTCAAGCCGGGGGTCGCCTTCGGGTCGATGGCACGGATCGCCTCGATGTTGTCGTTGCTCGCACCCATGTAGAACCCGTGGTTGCCCCAGACCCGGCCCGCGGCGCGCCGGTACTTGTCCGCAAGTGCATCGGCGTCGAGCGTCGGCGGGCGGGTGTTGGGCATGTCCATGAAGCTGGTGATGCCCCCGGCGACGGCTGCCGCGGACTCGGTGGCCATGTCGGCCTTGTGCTCCATCCCCGGTTCGCGGAAGTGCACTTGGTCGTCGATCATCCCGGGCAGCAGCCGGCGCCCGCCCGCGTCGACGACGGTTTCCCCGGGTTTCGCGTCGAGTTGCGTGCCGATTCGCTCGATCCGCCCGCCGGCGATGCGCAAGTCCCCGTCGAACTCCCGGCCTTCGTTGACGAGGCGGGCATTGACGATCAGCGTTCCCTGGGGATTCGACGAGCTCATTGGCGATGGTGTCCTGTGTTGGGAGGGGGCACGGGGTCTGCACCGGGCACCGGGTCGTGCCCGCCGGGATGCAACGGATGGCAGCGCCCGACGCGCCGGGCCGCGAGCCAGCTGCCACGGGCCGCGCCATGCAGCGCGATCGCCTGCATGGCGTATTCCGAACAGCTGGGGACGAAGCGGCAACGCGGTCCGAGCAACGGGCTCAACCAGCGCTTGTAGGCGCGCAAAAGGGCGAGCAGCAGTGTGGTGGGCAGGCGGTCGATCATGCTCCGGCCTGAATGCGGCGTCACGCGGTGGTCGCGGTTGCCGCGGTATGCCTGTCAGGGTATAACAGCGCGCTTTCCCGCCTCAAGGGAATCAAGGGACATATCGCTCGTGGCAGTGAAGAAACATGCAGGAAAGGCCGCCAAGGCCACCAAGAAGTCGCCGGCGAAGTCCGCGGCGAAGAAACCCGCTGCAAAGAAGGTCGGCGCCAAGAAGCCGGCCGCGAAACCCGCAAAGGCGCCCGCGAAGAAGTCGCCGGCGAAGGCGGCGAAGAAGCCCGCGGCGAAAAAGCCTTCGCCCGTGAAGAAGGCCGCTCCGGCGAAGAAGCCGGTCGCGAAGAAGGTCCCGGCCAAGAAGGCGGCGGCCGCCAGGAAGCCCGTCGCGAAGAAGCCAGTGCCGAAGAAGGCAGCGCCCGCGAAGGCCGCCCAGGCCAAGGCAGCTCCGAAGAAAGCCGTGCCGAAGAAGGCTGCGCCGAAGCAGGCGCCCGCCGCGAAGAGCGCACCTGCATCGCGTCCCGTCAAGGCCCCGAACAAGCCCGCGGCGATCAAGAAACCCGCCGCGCGTCCCGCGTCCAAGACCGCCGCGGTCGAGCCGGTGCGCCCGGCCACGCGTCCGGTGCCGCAGCGTCCGACCGGCAAGGTCGCGGTCGCGCTGCCGTCGCGTCCGCCGCAGCCCGTCGCGCGCGGCAAGCTGAAGGTCGTGCCGTACGAGACCGACGACACCAGCGGTCGCCCCATCATCCCGCAGGGCTACCGCCCCTCGCAGGACGAGGAGTACATGAACCCGCTGCAGCTCGAGTTCTTCCGCCAGCGCCTGCTGCAGTGGCGCGCGGACCTGGTCGAGGAATCCAAGCAGACCATCGAGAACCTGAAGGACGAGGTCCGCGACGTCGGCGACGAGGCCGAGCGCGCCACGCGCGAGACCGAGAACTCGCTCGAGCTGCGCACCCGCGACCGCTACCGCAAGCTGATCAGCAAGATCGACAGCACGCTCAAGCGCGTCGATTCCGGCGACTACGGTTTCTGCGCCGACACGGGCGAGGAGATCGGCCTGGAGCGCCTGGAAGCGCGCCTGACCGCCGAGCGCACCATCGACGCGCAGGAGCGTTGGGAACACCTGCAGAAGCAGATGGGCGACTAAGCACCCGTAGGAGCGGCGTAAGCCGCGAACAAGAAACCCGGCTTCGGCCGGGTTTTTTTCATGGGATCAGTTCAAGTCCGACAGATTCAACCGCCGCAACACCGGCGCCTTCCTCGCCGTCACCGCCACCACCCCCATCGTGACGAACCCGCCGAGCACCACCGCCGGCACCAGCCCCAGCAGCCGCGCCATCGTGCCCGCGTAGAACGCGCCGAGCTCGTTCGACGACCCCACGAACAACCCGTTGATCGACGACACGCGCCCGCGCATCTCGTCCGGCGTGGCCAGTTGCATGATCGTCGAGCGCAGCACGACCGACACGCCGTCGCACAGCCCCGACGCGAACAGGAACCCCGCCGACAGCCAGAAGTGCGTCGACAGCCCGAACCCGACGATGCACAGCCCGAAGCCCGCCACCGCATACAGCAGCAGGCGGCCGGCATTGCGGTCCGGCGGGTTCCGCGCCATCCAGGTGCCGACGATCACCGCGCCAAGCGCCGGTGCTGCGCGCAGGATGCCCAGGCCCTCGGGACCGTAATGCAGGATTTCCTTGATGAAGGCGGGCAGCAGCGACACCGCGCCGCCGAACAGTACCGCGAACATGTCCAGCGCCAGCGCGCCGAGCAGCACCTGGTGGCCGGCCACGAAGCGCACGCCGTCGCGGATGCTTTCGAACACCGGTGCGCGCTGCAACAGGATGGGGGGTTCCGTGACGCGCACGAGGCGGATGGCAATGGCGGCACCCGCCGCGAGCACCACGGCCACCATGTACGCGGTGGCGATGCCCCACACGCCGATCACCAGGCCGCCGACGGCCGGGCCGATGACCAGGCCCAACTGGAACGTCACGCTGCCGATGCCGGCCCCCCGCGTGAATTGCGGCCGCGGCAGCACGCGCGCGAACAATGCGTTGTACACGGGGCTCAGGAAGGCGCGCGCAGCACCGGTGAGCGCGATGGCGGCATAGATCGGCCAGGTGCGCGGCGGACCGCCGTCGACGCCGGCGGTCGAAATCCAGCCGAGCGCGATCGCGGTGAGCAGCACCGCGGTGATCGCCAACCCGAGGCTCGCGACCATGCCGAGCTTGCGCCGCGGCAGGTG
The DNA here is from genome assembly GCA_035759645.1 of Lysobacteraceae bacterium. Classification (GTDB taxonomy): domain Bacteria; phylum Pseudomonadota; class Gammaproteobacteria; order Xanthomonadales; family Xanthomonadaceae; genus CAMPJU01. The sequence goes on from DASTUL010000013.1 coordinate 3,351, forward strand.
GTCGACCAGGTAGCCAGCGAACGGCGCCGTGCAGAAATACGGGATCACTTCCGCCAGGCCGATCAGCCCGAGCGAGAACGGGTTGCGGGTCAATTCGTAGACGTGCCAGCCGACCGTGACCGCGACGACCTGGTACGACAGCACGCCGAGCAGCCGGTAGGCCAGCAGCCCGACGAAACCGTGGTTGCGCATCGGGTTGGCGGGCGGCGCCCCCGGTTCCGTCGGCGCGCCGGGGTCGTTCACGCCACGGCCGTCCGGGCGCGTTCGCGGATGAAGGCGAGCAGGGCGGCCAGCCCGTTGCTGCGGGTCGGCGACAGGTGCCTGGCCAGGCCGATCCTGTCGATGTAGTCAGGCTCGGTCGCGGCGATTTCCGCCGCCGGGCGGCCGGAGTACACGCGCAGTGCCAGGAAGATCAGGCCGGAGACGATGGCCGAATCGCTGATCGCGTGGAAATCCAGGCGTTGCGCATCACCCTCGGCCACGATCCAGACGATCGACTGGCAGCCGTGCAGGCGATGCTCGTCGGTCTTCCACTGCTCCGGGAACGGCGGCAGCTTGCGCCCGAGGTCGATCAGGTACTGGTAGCGCTCGGACCAGTCGCTGAAGAACGCGAATTCCTCGGCGATCGCGCGCTGTGCCTCGGCGGCGGTGGATTCGAGCGGGATCATGGTCGTCATCGTTGTCATCCCCGCGAAAGCGGGGATCCATGCCCCGGGGAGGTGGATTCCCGCCTGCGCGGGAATGACGAAGTCGGCGTCATGCGCGGCGCCATCGCACGCCCGCGGGCGTGTCCTCGAGCAGGATGCCTTCGCCCGCGAGTTGCTCGCGGATGGCGTCGGCGCGGGCGAAGTCGCGTGCCTGTTTCGCCGCGTTGCGCTCGTCGACCAGCGCCTGGATGCGCGCGTCGTCGCCGGCATCCGCGCCGCCGCTGCCGAACCACGCTGCCGGATCCTCTTGCAGCAGTCCCAGTGCAAGCCCTGCGCCCAGCAATTCCGCCTTCAACCGCGCGCGTCCACCGGCATCGGTTGCCTTTCGCGCCTCGCCCGCGATGCGCGACACCTCCGCCAGCGCCTGCGGCGTGTTGAGGTCGTCGTCCAGGGCCTCCTCGACCGCGGCGGGGATCATCGCCTGCGCATCGACGTCCACCATGTCGCGCAACGTCCCGTACAACCGGTCCAGCGTGCGTCGCGATTGCTCGACCAGTCCCTCGGACCACTCCAGCGGCTGCCGGTAATGCGCCGATAGCAACGCGTGGCGCAGCGCCTCGGGCGGATGCTCGCGCACCAGTTCGTGCACGCGGCGGATGTTGCCGACCGACTTGGCCATCTTGGCGCCGCCGAAGTTCAGCATGCCGTTGTGCAGCCACCAGCGGGCGAACGGCTTGCCGCCATGCGCACACTCGCTCTGCGCGATCTCGTTCTCGTGGTGCGGGAATTGCAGGTCGATGCCGCCGGCGTGGATGTCGATGGTCTCGCCCAGGTGGGCCGCCGCCATTGCCGAGCATTCGATGTGCCAGCCCGGGCGGCCGCGGCCCCACGGCGCGTCCCAGCCGGGCAGGTCGTCGGTCGACGGCTTCCACAGCACGAAATCGCCGGGGTTGCGCTTGTAAGGCGCCACCTCGACGCGCGCGCCGGCCAGCATCTCGTCGGGGTCGCGACGGGAGAGCTTGCCGTAGGCCGGATAGCGCTCGACCGCGAACAGCACGTGGCCCTCGGCTTCGTAGGCATGCCCGCTGGCGACCAGCCGCTCGATCATCGCGACGATCTCGGGAATGTGCCCGGTGGCCGTGGGTTGCAGCTCCTGCGGCTCGACCCCGAGCGCCGCCATGTCGTCGCGGTAGGCGGCGGTGAAGCGGTCGGTGATCGTCGCGATCGGCGTGCCGGCTTCCCTGGCCGCCGCATTGATCTTGTCGTCGACGTCGGTGATGTTGCGCGCGTAGCGCAGCCCCCCGAAGCGCCGGCGCAGGACCCCGGCCAGCACGTCGAACACGACCGGTCCGCGCGCATTGCCGATGTGCACGTAGTTGTAGACCGTCGGCCCGCACAGGTACATGGTCGGGCAGGCCGGGTCGAGCGGCACGAACGGCTCGACTCGCCGCGTCAGGCTGTTG
>DASTUL010000014.1:0-5744 GCA_035759645.1 Lysobacteraceae bacterium
GCGCGCGGCATGCGCCGCGGCGGGCGGTCGCCGACGCTCGGCACCTGGATCGATTCCTCGGCGGTCGCCAGCTGCGCCAGCGCGCAGGCGTAGCGGACCTTGATCTGCTCGGCCTCGGGCGTCGGCGTGCGCAGCATGTGCGCGATGTCCTCGGTCACCTTGTCGCCGGCGATCGGCAGGCTGGATGAGTGCGCGATCGCCCCCTGCACGAACACCGCGATGTCGGTGGTGCCCGCGCCGATGTCGACCAGCACCACGCCGAGCTCGCGTTCGTCGGGCGTCAGCACCGCGGTGCTCGAGGCGAGCGAGGCCAGGATCAGGTCGTCGACCTGCAGGCCGCACCGCTGCACGCACTTGCTGACGTTGGCCGCGGCCGATTGCGCGCAGACCACCAGGTGCGCGTGCACCTCCAGGCGCACGCCGGTCATGCCGACGGGGTTGCGGATGCCTTCCTGCGAATCGTCGAGGACGTAGTCGCGCGGGATCGCATGCAGGATCCGCTGGTCGGCCGGGATCGCGACCGCCTTGGCCGCCTCGAGCACCCGGTCCATGTCGGCGTAATCGACCTCGCCGTCGCGGATCGGGGCGATGCCCTGTGAGTTGCGGCACTGCACATGGCTGCCGGAAATCGACGCATAGACCGAACGCACCTCGCAGCCGGCCATCAGCTCGGCTTCCTCGACGGCGCGCTGGATCGACTGCACGGTCGACTCGATGTCGACCACGACGCCCTTGCGCATGCCGCGCGACTCGTGCGAGCCGATGCCGATCACCTCGATGGGGTGGCCGGCGCGAAGGCTCTCGGCGGAGTACTCGCCGACCAGCGCCGTCACCTTGGAGGTGCCGATGTCCAGCCCGACGATCAGCGACTTGTCGCCCTTTCGATTCATGCCTGTCCTTCCCATTCGAGGGCGAAACCGTTCGTGTAGCGAAGATCAGCGCGCGCCAGCGGGCGCTCCGCATCGCCGAGCAGCCGCGGCGCGATGCGCGTGAAGCGCACGAGGCGGGCCAGCGCGTCGTGCCGGCCGACCAGCACCTGCGCACCGCCGGTCAGGCCGAGCGTCCAGCTGCCGCGCGCGTCGAGCACCACCTGTTCGACATCCAGGCCGGTCGGCGCGAACAGCGCACGCGCTTCGTTGTAGAGCGCCACGACGTCCGCCGTCCGCCCGTCCGGCCCGGACAGGCGCGGCAGGCCGGCGGGCCCCGCGATGCCCGCGGCGGGGAACAGCCGGCCGTGGTCGGAGAGCAGCCGGTCCTTGCCCCACCGCGCGAACGGACGGTGCTCGACGACGGTGACCTCGAGCACGTCGGGCCAGCGCTTGCGCACTTCCGCGTGCTCCACCCAGGGCAGGCCGGCCACGGCGTCCTGCGCGTCGCGCAGCTCGACTGCGAAGAAGCCTTCCTTCGCGAACGGCACCAGCGCGGCGCGCAGTTGCGCCTCGTCCACCCGGTCGAACGTCCCATGCACGCGCAGGGTGCGCAGCGGCCAGCGCTCCGAACCGATCCAGCCTTCGATCACCGCGACCACCGGCAGCAGCACGAGCGCCACCGCCAGCAGCCATCCAGAGAGGCGCAGGAGCGCGCTCATGAAGCGGTCTCCTGCAACGATGTCTCCAGCGATGTCTCCAAAATCCGCCAGCACAGGTCCTCGAAGGCCATGCCGGCCTCGCGCGCCGCCTTGGGCACCAGCGAATGGCTGGTCATCCCGGGCGCGGTGTTGACCTCGAGCAGGAAGAACCCGCCGCCATCGCGATCGCGCATGACGTCGACCCGGCCCCAGCCGCGGCAGCCCGCGGCATCGAACGCGGCCAGGCTCAGGGCGCGCAGCGCGTCCTCGTCCGCGCCGTCCAGGCCCGGGCACAGGTACTGCGTGTCCTCGGCGACGTACTTGGCCTCGTAGTCGTACCAGGCGCCCTTCGGTACGATGCGGATCGACGGCAACGCAACGTGTCCGTCACTTGAGGCGAGGATGCCGACGGTGAGCTCGTCGCCTTCGACAAGCTGCTCCATCAGCAGCTCGCCGCGATAGCGTGATGCGAGGGCGACTGCAGCATCCAGGTCGGCGTCGTCGAACACCCGCGAGATGCCGACGCTCGAACCTTCGCACGCGGGCTTGAGGATCGACGGGAACCCGAACGCGCGCGCCGCTGCGTGCACGTCGTCGCCCGGCGCCAGCCGCAGGTAGCGCGGCGTCGGCAGGCCCAGCGACAGCCAGACCTGCTTGGTACGGATCTTGTCCATGCTCAACGCGGAGCCGAGCACGCCGGAGCCGGTGTACGGCACCTGCAACGCATCGAGCAGGCCCTGCAGCACGCCGTCCTCGCCGCCGCCGCGGTTGCCGTGGAGGATGTTGAACACGCGGTCGACCCGTCCGCCGCGGATGGCGTCGACCAGCGCCGGGATCCCGTCGACCGCGTCGGCCGCGACGCCGCGCGCCCGGAGCGCGTCGAGCACGTTGCGGCCGGAGTCGAGCGACACTTCGCGCTCCGAGCTGGTACCGCCCATCAGCACCGCGACCCGTCCGAAGTCGGCGGCGCGGCTGGTGCGCGGCGCGGGGATCGCGCGTGCGTTCATGCGCCCTCCCCGGTGAACCCGTGGCGCGCCACCTGCTGCGCCGCCTGGCCGATGTCGCCTGCGCCCATCATCAGCAGCAGGTCGTCGTCGAGCAGCACGTGCGGCAACACTTCGGCGAGTTCCGGCGCCGAGCCCACCACCACCGGGTCGATCCGGCCGCGCGCGCGGATGGCGCGCGCCAGCGACTTCGCGTCGGCGCCGGCGATCGGCGCCTCGCCGGCCGGGTACACCTCGGTCAGCACCAGCGCATCCACCGTCGACAGCACCGCGGCGAACTCGTCGAACAGGTCACGCGTGCGGCTGTAGCGGTGCGGCTGGAACGCGACCACCAGCCGCTTGTCCGGCCAGCCACCGCGCGCCGCCTCGAACACCGCGGCGAGTTCCTTCGGATGGTGGCCGTAGTCGTCGACCACGGTCACCGCGCCACCGCGCGGCAGCGGCGTCCGGGCCAGCAGGTTGAAGCGGCGGCCGATACCGGCGAAGCCCTCGAGCGCCCGCGCGATCTGGGCCGGCTCGACGCCCAGCTGCCAGCCGACCGCGGCTGCGGCCAGGGCGTTCTGCACGTTGTGGCGGCCCGGCAGCGCCAGCGTCACCGCGCAGCGCGCGCCTTCCGGCAGGCACAGGGTGAAGCGCATGCGCGCACCGGTCTGCATCACGTCCTCGGCACGCACGTCGGCCGTCGGGTCGAAACCGTAGGTCATCACGTGACGCGAGGTGTTCGCCGCCAGCGTCGCGACTTCCGGATCGTCGATGCACAGCACCGCGAGCCCGTAGAACGGCAGCCGGTGCAGGAACTCGGCGAAGGCCGCCTGCACGCGCGCGAAGTCGCCGCCGTAGTTCTCCAGGTGGTCGGCATCGATGTTGGTCACGATGGCGACCAAAGGGTTCAGGCGCAGGAAGCTCCCGTCGCTCTCGTCGGCTTCCGCCACCAGCCACTGGCTGCCGCCCAGGCGCGCGTTCGCGCCGGCGGCGAGCAGCTGGCCGCCGATGACGAAGGTCGGGTCCAGCCCACCCTCGCCCAGCACGCTCGCCAGCAGTGAGGTCGTCGTCGTCTTGCCATGGGTGCCGGCGACCGCGATGCCGCGGCGGAAGCGCATCAGCTCGGCGAGCATCTCGGCGCGCGGCACCACCGGGATGCGTTGCGCGCGCGCCTCCAGCAGCTCCGGGTTGTCCCACTTGATGGCGCTGGACACCACCACGCAATCCGCGCCCAGCACGTTGGCCGCGGCGTGGCCGCGATGCACCGTCGCGCCGAGCGTCGCCAGGCGACGCGTGGCCACGTTGTCCGCGGTGTCCGAACCCGACACCTGGTAGCCGAGCGTGCACAGCACTTCTGCTATCCCGCTCATGCCGGTGCCCCCGACGCCGACGAAATGCACGCGCGCATACGCACGGGCGAAGTCCTCGCGCGCCAGGTCACCGGCCTGCTGCAGCCGGCGCTTCGAGGCCCCGTCGGGGCGGCGGTCAGCGGCCATCACCGGGGCCTCCATGGATACCGGCATCGTCCGTGGGCACGTCCGGCATGCGTGCTTCCTGCATCACCACCTGCGCCACGCGCTCGGCGGCATCGGGCCTTGCGATCGCACGCGCGGCGATCGCCATCGCCATGCGCTGTGCACGGTCGCGGGCCAGCGGCGCGAGCACCTCCGCCAGGCGACCGGCAAGCCCGTCGCCCTGCGCCAGCAGGCGCGCGGCGCCGCGTTCGACCAGGTACTCGGCGTTGCGCGTCTGGTGGTCGTCCACCGCGGCCGGGTACGGCACCAGCACGCTGCCGACGCCCGCGGCACAGACCTCGGCCAGCGTGAGCGCGCCCGCGCGGCAGACCACCAGGTCCGCCCACGCGTAGGCCTCCGCCATGTCGGCGATGAATGGCTCCACGGACGCCTCGACGCCCGCCCCTGCGTAGGCGGCATGGGCTTCCGCTTCCAGCGTTGCGCCGCACTGGTGCCGCACCAGCACCGGCGTCCCCGCCATCGCGGCGATCGCCTGGGGCACCGCCTCGTTCAGTGCGCGCGCCCCCTGGCTGCCGCCGAGGACCAGCAGGCGCAGCGCGCCGTCGTGTCGCGGCAGGCGGCGTTCCGGCGGCGCGATCCCGGCGATCTCGGCGCGCACCGGATTGCCGACGTGTTCTTCGCGCCGCGAGAATGTCTGCGGAAACCCGGTGAGCACGCGGCGCGCGAGCTGCGCCAGCACACGGTTGGTGAACCCGGGCGCGCGATTCTGTTCGTGGACGATCAGCGGCGTGCCACGCAGCCATGCGGCGAAGCCACCCGGGCCCGCGGCGTAACCGCCGAAGCTGAGCACCGCGCGCGGGCGGCGCACGCGCAACACGCGCCAGGCCGCCCCCACCGCGCGCGCCACGTGCAGCGGCGCCACGGCGAGCGTCGCGAAGCCCTTTCCGCGCAATCCCCTGACGGGAATCGTGTCGAGCGTGATTGCGTGCTGCGGCACCAGTCGCGTTTCCATCTGGCCGTCCGCGCCCAGCCAGGTCACCGGCACGCCGCGCGCGTGCAGCGCGGCCGCGACTGCAAGGCCGGGGAAGATGTGCCCGCCGGTGCCACCAGCGAGGATCATCACCGGGGTATCGAGGCGCTCGCCGCGGTTCATCCGTGCCTCCCGAAGACCGGTTCGACCCGCGCCCGCGCGCGCGCCGCGGCGCGCACGCTGCCGCCAGGCGCGGCGGTGGCAGCGGCAGCCGTCCCGGTCGCCGAGGTCGTGGCGGTGGCAGGCGCCTGAGCGTCGCCGCGCAGGCGCGCGACCTGGCGCTGCGCGCGGTCGAGTTCGTAGGAAATGCGCAGCAGCAGGCCGAACGCGGCGCAGGTCAGCAGCACGCTGGAGCCGCCATAGGACACCAGCGGCAGCGTCAAACCCTTGGTCGGCAGCATGCCGAGGTTGACGCCGATCGACACGAAGCTCTGCAGGCCGATCCACAACGCGATGCCGAACGCCGAGTAGCCCGCGAAGTGGCGGCGCATGTCGACGCAATGCAGCCCGATGCGAAAGGCGCGCCCGACCACGATCGCGTACAGCGCCACGACCGCGCACACGCCGACGAAGCCGAGCTCCTCCGCGATGACGGCCAGGATGAAGTCGGTGTGCGCCTCCGGCAGGTACGACAGCTTCTGGATCGACCCGCCCAGTCCGACGCCGAACCATTCGCCGCGGCCGAC
>DASTUL010000015.1:0-3936 GCA_035759645.1 Lysobacteraceae bacterium
CGGCCCTGCTCCAGGGCCTGGCGCAGGGCGTCGAAGAACGCGTCGACGAACTCCTTGGCTTCCCGCTTGTTGAGGCCGACGTCCTCGTAGAGCCGCTCGGCCATTTCCGCCTTGGTCAACGCCATTCCGCTCCCCTGGTCCCGGGCCTATCCCCGGATGACCGCGCCGTGGTCCTGCTGCAGGGCCGCCATGACGGCTGCCACCACCGATTCCACGTCGCGGTCGGTCAGGGTGCGTGATTCTTCCTGCAAAATCAAGGCCATGGCGAGGCTCTTGCAACCGCTTTCGACCCCCTTGCCCGCGTAGCGGTCGAACAGGCGCAGCGCCCGCAGGGCCGGCCCGGCGGCCTTGCGGACCGTCCCGGCCACCGCCGCCCACTCCAGCGCCTCGGGAACGACGACGGCGAGGTCGCGGCGCACGGAGGGGAAACGGGACAGGGCGCCGGCCCGGGGCACGGGACGCGCCAGCAGCGGCATCAGGTCCAGTTCGAAGGCGACGACGGGCTGGTCCAGGTCCAGCGCCCTCAGCAGGCGCGGGTGGAGTTCGCCGATCCAGCCGAGGTGCTGGCCGTCGCGCGAGACCTCGGCGGACCGGCCCGGATGGCCCCAGGGCGCCGACGAGCGCGCGAACTGCAGCGTCGCGCCCGAGAGTGCCGCCAGGCTTTCCAGGTCGCCCTTGAGATCGTGAAAGTCAACGGGGCGCGCGGGCAGACCCCACTGCTCCGCCACGGCATCACCGCAGGCGGCCGCGGCAACCCGCAGGGTCTCGCGGGGCGCGTCGCCTTTCGTACCCGCGTGGAACACCTTGCCGAGTTCGGACAGGCGCACGCGCGACTGCTGGCGCGCGACGTTGCGCGCGAGCGACGCAACGAGGCCCGGCAACAGTTGCGTGCGCATGACGCCGAGCTCGGCGCTGAGCGGGTTCGCCAGCGGCACGGCGCCCTCGCCCGCTTGCCATTGGTCGAGCAGCGCGGCGTCAACGAATGCGTAGTCGATGGCTTCCAGGTAGTCGCGCGCGGCCAGCTGGCGACGCACGTCCGCTTCGGCGACGCGCGTCTCGGTCGGGGCGACGAGGCGCGTCGCACCGCCGGGGAGCGTCGTCGGGATCGCGTCGTAGCCGTGGATGCGCGCGACTTCCTCGATCAGGTCTTCCTCGAGCGCGAGGTCGAAGCGTCGCGCGGGCGCAAGTACTTGCCAGCCGTCGGCCACGGCTTCGACGCCGAGTCCGAGCGCGCGCAGGATGCGCTCGACGGTCGCGTCGTCGATCCGCAGCCCGAGCACGCGGGCGAGCCGCTCGCGACGCAACACGATCGTCGCGGGCTGCGGCAGGTGCGCCTCCAACACGGCTTCCACCACGGGGCCGGGCGCGCCACCAGCGAGTTCGACCAGCAGCCGCGTGGCCATCTCGATCGCCTGCCCTGGCAACCCGGGATCCACGCCGCGCTCGAACCGGTGGCCGGCATCCGTGTGCAGGCCGAGCTTGCGGCCGCGGCCGATGATCGCGGCCGGCGCGAAGTGCGCGGCCTCCAGGAACACGTTGCGCGTGGCATCGGTGACACGCGTGTCGTGCCCGCCCATCACGCCCGCGAGCGCCACCGGGCGGTCGGCGTCGGTGATGACGAGGAAGCCGTCGTCGAGCGCGACGTTGCGGCCGTCGAGCAGCTTGATCGACTCGCCACCGCGCGCCCAGCGCACGCCCACCGGACCGTGCAGCAGGTCGCGGTCGAAGGCGTGCATGGGCTGGCCCAGCGCGAGCATCACGTACTGGGTGATGTCGACCGCCAGGCTGACCGGGCGGATGCCGCTCCGGCGGAGGCGCTCGGCCATCCAGGTGGGCGTCGGTCGCGTGGCGTCCACGCCTTCGACGACCCGGCCGACGTAACGCGGCGCATCGGCGCCGGCGTGCAGTTCGATCGGCAACGTGGCGTCGCCGAGCGCCGGCATCGGCGTCACGTCCAGGGGCGCGACCTGCGTGCCGCAGGCCGCGGCCACATCGTGCGCGATGCCGCGGATGCTGAAGCAGTCGGCGCGGTTGGGCGTCAGCTTCAGTTCGAAGCTCGCGTCCGGCAGGCCGAGCGCGTCCGCCAGCGGCGTGCCGGGCACCGCATCGGACGGCAGCTCGAGCAGCCCGGACGCATCGTTGTCGAGGCCCAACTCCTTCGCCGAGCACAACATGCCGTGGGACTCGATGCCACGCAGCTTCGCGGCCTTGATCACCAGCTCGCCCACCCGGGCGCCGACCATCGCCAGCGGCGCGACCAGGCCCGCGCGCGCGTTCGGCGCGCCACACACGATCTGCAGCGGCGTGCCGCCACCGGCATCGACCTCGCAGATTCGCAGGCGATCGGCTTCCGGATGCGGCGAGCAGCGCACGATCCGCGCGACCACGATGCCGTCCAGCGCGTCGCCCAGCGGCGTGACCTCCTCGACCTCCAGGCCGATGGCGGTCAGCGTCGCGGCGAGGGCGTCGCGCGTGGCGTCGGTGCGGACGTGCTGGCGCAGCCAGTTCTCGGAAAATTTCATCTGCGCGTCCTCAGGCGAACTGGCGCAGGAAGCGCACGTCGTTGTCGAAGAAGCTGCGCAGGTCGTCGACACCATGGCGCAGCATGGCGAAGCGCTCCACGCCCAGGCCAAATGCGAAGCCCGTGTACTTTTCGGGATCGATGCCGACATTGCGCAGCACCGTCGGATGCACCATGCCGCAGCCCAGCACTTCGAGCCAGCGCGTCGAACCATCCGGCTGCTGCCAAGCGATGTCGACCTCGGCCGACGGTTCGGTGAACGGGAAGTAGCTCGGCCTGAAGCGCATCTCGAAGTCGCGCTCGAAGAACGCGCGAACGAACTCGGCCAGCGTGCCCTTCAGGTCGGCGAAGCTCGCATGCTCGTCGACCAGCAGGCCTTCGACCTGGTGGAACATCGGCGTGTGGGTCTGGTCGCTGTCGCTGCGGTACACCTTGCCCGCGGCGATCATGCGCAGCGGCGGCGTGCCGCCCCCGCCCACCAGGTCCTGCATGTAGCGCACCTGCACGCCGGACGTGTGCGTGCGCAGCAGCCGGCCATCGCCGAAGTAGAACGTGTCGTGCATCGCCCGCGCCGGATGGTGCGGCGGGAAGTTGAGCGCCTCGAAGTTGTGCCAGTCGTCCTCGATCTCCGGGCCGTCGGCGAGTTCGTAACCCAGCCGGCCGAAGATGTCGGTGATGCGCTCCAGGGTGCGGCTGACCGGGTGCAACCCGCCGCGCCCCGCATCGCGTCCAGGCAGGGTGACGTCAATCGTCTCGGTGGCCAGGCGCGCGTCCAGCACCGCCGACTCAAGCGCCAGGCGGCGCTCGGCCAGCGCATCGCCCAGCGCATCGCGCACCCGATTGATCGACTCGCCCGCGGCCTTGCGCTGCTCCGCCGGCAACGCCCCCAGTGACTTCAGCTGCGCCGTGACGCTGCCCTGCTTGCCGAGCAATGCGACGCGCAACGCCTCCAGCGCCTCCGGCGAATCTGCCGCGGCGATGTCGGCGAGTGCCTGCCGCCCCAGGTCATCGATCCCAGCCATCTCGCTCCCCAAACGAACAAGGGGAAGGACTTGCGCCCTTCCCCTTGCGTTGAAACTTCCTGTGGGAGCAGCCATGGCTGCGAGCTTTTCGCGAACGGCTCGCCGCTATAGCGGCTCCTACAGGGTGACTTTTACGCTGCGAGCGCGCCCTTGGCCTTCTCGGCCAGCGCCGTGAACCCCTGTGCATCGTGCACGGCGATGTCCGCCAGCACCTTGCGGTCCAGGGTGATGCCGGCCTTCAGCAGGCCGTTGATGAAGCGGCTGTAGCTGATGCCGTTGGCGCGGGACGCGGCGTTGATGCGCGCGATCCACAGCGAACGGAAGTTGCGCTTCTTCTGCTTGCGGCCGATGTACGCGTACTGCAGCGCCTTCGTGACCGCCTGCTTGGCGACG
>DASTUL010000016.1:0-13289 GCA_035759645.1 Lysobacteraceae bacterium
CGTGGCCGTTCTCCAGCTTCACCCGGAACATGGTGTTCGGGAGGGTTTCGGAGACCGTGCCCTCGAATTCGATGCAATCGTCTTTCGACATGTGTACCCGTGTTGCAGGGCGCTGGAACGCGCCCGAAGCGGGCAATTGTGACACGGGGGCGCCCCTGCGCGCAAAACGCCGGGGCCTGCCAGTCAGCTTTGGGACGCAGACGCGAGGCGCGCGGCCGGCAACGTGCCGAACGCGGCCCGCCACGCGCCCGGCGGCGCCTCCATGTCCACCAGCCGAGAGACCGCATCGAGGAAGCGCGCCCGCGGCCAGGCCTCCGCGCCCAGTCGCCGCAGGTGCGGGTTCTCCAACTGTGCGTCGATCAACGGCCAATCCCATTCGGCCAGGCGGTGGGCGAGGGCGGCCAGCGCGACCTTCGACCCACCGCTGTCGGCGCTGAACATGCTCTCGGCGAAGAACATCCGGCCGACCGCCACGCCGTAGAGGCCGCCGGCGAGCCTGCCGTCGCGGTCCAGCACCTCGATGCTGTGCGCATGCCCCAGGTCGTGCAGGGCCGCGTAGGCCGCCTGCATTCCGGGGGTGATCCAGGTGCCGTCCTGGCCCGGACGCGGGGCCTCGGCGCACGCGGCGACGACGGTCTCGAACCGATGGTCGGCCACGACCGTCCAGTCGCTGCGGTCGAGGTCGCGAAGGAACCGCCGCGACAAGTGGACACCACCGGTCCGGAACACCATGCGCGGGTCGGGGCTCCACCACAGCAGCGGCTGGCCCGCGGACGACCAGGGAAAGATGCCGTGCCGATACGCATTGAGCAGGCGTTCCGTCGAAAGGTCGCCACCGATCGCGAGCAGGCCCTCCGGCATGTCCAGCGCGGCGTCGGCGGGCGGGAAGGGCGCGTCCGGTTCCAGTGACAGGAAGGCAGGGCGCCCCGGCATCACGCGCGGTCCCGGAACGGGCTGCGCGCGGACAGCACGGCCGCGTGCCGATGCACCGCTGCCGTTTCCTCCGCGCACCACGGACGCAACGCCGCGGCGAAACCGGCGTCGGCGATCCAGTGCCGGCTGCGCACCAGCGTCGGCAGGAAGCCGCGCGCGAGCTTGTGCTCGCCCTGCGCCCCCGGTTCGAAACGCGACAGGCCTTCGCGCAGGCAGTACTCGATGCCCTGGTAGTAGCAGGCTTCGAAGTGCAGCCCCGGCACCGTCTCGGTCGCCCCCCAGTAACGGCCGTACAGCGTGTCGCGGCCACGCAGGCACAGCGCCCCGGCGATCGGCACGTCGTCACGCATCGCCAGCACCAGCACCAGGTGGCGCGGCATGGCCCGGGCCAGGTGCTGCAGGAACGACAGCGTCAGCGCGGGTGTATTGCCGTACTCGGCAAAGGTCTGCAGGTAGCAGCCGTGGATGGCGGCGAGGTCGCGTTCATCGGCCTCGTCGCCGTGCACCACGCGGAACGCGATGCCCGCGCGGCGCACCTTCGCGCGCTCCTGGCGGATGTTCTTGCGATGGCGGTGGTCCATCGCGCCGAGGAACGCATCGAAGTCCGCCCACCCATCGCGGTTGCGCCAGTGGTACTGGATGTCGGCGCGCGCCAGCCAGCCTGCATCGAACGCGGCGTCCTCGTCTTCCCGGTGGAAATTGACGTGGGCCGACGACAGGCCGAGGTCGCGGACATGCGCCGTCACCGCACCCTGCAACACGGCGCGGGCCTCGTCATCGCGCGCAAGCAGGCGCGGCCCGGTCACCGGCGTGTAGGGCACCGCCCCCAGCCACTTCGGGAAGTAGTCGACGCCATGGCGCGCGTAGGCGTGCGCCCACGCATGGTCGAACACGAACTCGCCGTGCGAGTTGTCCTTCAGGTAGCCCGGCGCCGCGGCGACGAGGGTGTCGCCGTCCCACAACCCGAGGTGGCGGGGCGTCCAGCCGTACGCGGAGCGGATGCAGCCATGGCGCTCGAGCCCTGCCAGGAACGCATGCGCGACGAACGGATTCGTACCGTCGTGCAGTGCGTCCCACGCACCTGCGGGGATGTCGTCGAGCCGGGTGGCGACGCGCAGCGTCGGCATCGTGGCCACCCGGACGCCGCGCGCGTCAGTCGCCCTTGTCGAGGAATTTCTCGGCATCCAGCGCGGCCATGCAACCGAAGCCGGCCGAGGTGATCGCCTGGCGGTAGTGCTGGTCGGCGACGTCGCCCGCGGCGAACACGCCCGCCACCGACGTCTCGGTCGCGCCGCCGGCCAGGCCGGAACGGATCTCGAGATAGCCGTTGTGCATCGCCAGCTGGCCCTCGAACAGCGAGGTGTTCGGCGTGTGGCCGATGGCCACGAAGAAACCATGGATCGCCAGGTCCCGGGTGCTGCCGTCCTGGGTGGACTTGACGCGCATGCCGGTCACGCCAGCCTCGTCGCCCAGCACCTCGTCGACGACGTGGTGCCACACCGGCTCGATCTTGCCGGCCTGGATCTTCGCCATCAGCTTGTCCTGCATGATCTTCTCGGCACGCAGCGTGTCGCGCCGATGCACCAGGTAGACCTTGCGCGCGATGTTGGACAGGTACAGCGCCTCCTCGACCGCGGTGTTGCCGCCGCCGACCACCGCCACGTCCTGGTCGCGGTAGAAGAACCCGTCGCAGGTCGCGCAGGCGGACACGCCGCGCCCCTTGTACTTCTCTTCCGATTCCAGCCCGAGGTACTTGGCGGTCGCGCCGGTGGCGATCACCAGCGCGTCGGCGGTGTACTCGCCGCTGTCGCCCTTGAGCCGGAACGGGCGCGAGGACAGGTCGGCGGTGTGGATGTGGTCGAACACGACCTCGGTGTCGAACCGCTCGGCATGCGCCTGCATGCGGTTCATCAGGTCCGGGCCCATCAGGCCGTGCGCGTCGCCCGGCCAGTTGTCGACTTCGGTGGTGGTCATCAGCTGCCCGCCCTGCTGCAGGCCGGTGACGAGCACCGGCTTGAGGTTGGCGCGGGCGGCGTAGACGGCGGCGGTCCAGCCGGCGGGGCCGGAACCGAGGATCAGGAGGCGGCAATGCTTGGCATGTGTCATGGCCGATATAATCGCATGGCTACCGGCCGCCCGGCCGGCATTTTTCTTTCAGCGAGGCAGTGGAAATGCGCATCGGCGTACCCAAGGAAACCAAGACCCTCGAAGGTCGCGTCGCACTGGTACCGGCCGCCGCCGGCGACCTGGTCAAGCGCGGTCACGAGGTGTGGCTCGAGCAGGGCGCGGGCCTGAAGTCAGGTTTCCAGGACGCGCAATACACGCAACTCGGGGTGCGCATCGCACCCGATGCGGCGGCGCTGTACGAGAAGGGCGAGATGATCGTCAAGGTCAAGGAACCCATCGCCGGCGACCTGCAGCACCTGCGTCGCGACCACCTGCTGTTCTGCTACCTGCACCTGGCCGCGGAACCAGAACTGACGAAGCGCCTGCTCGAAATCGGCCTCACCAGCGTCGCGTTCGAGACCGTCGAACTCCCGAACGGCGAGCTGCCGCTGCTGGCGCCGATGTCGATCATCGCCGGCAAGATCGCCGTGCAGGTCGGCACCACGCTGCTGCACCTGCCGCAGCACGGCAAGGGCAAGTTGCTCGGCGGCCTGCCGTCGACCGAGCGCGGCAAGGTCGTGGTGTTCGGCGCGGGCAAGGCCGGCGGTGCGTCCGCCGCGCTGGCCGCGGCCGGGGGCGCCAACGTCACCGTGTTCGAGATGCGCCAGGACCGTATGGACGAGATGATGGCCCTGGGCGCCAACGTCACCGCGTTGTATCCGTACCACGACGTCGTCGCGCACGAGGTCGCCTCGGCGGACCTGGTGATCGGCGCGGTGCTCGTCACCGGCGCGAAGGCGCCGCGCGTCATGACCCGCGAGATGCTGGTAGGCATGCAGGACGGCAGCGTGGTCGTCGACATCTCGATCGACCAGGGCGGCTGCTTCGAGACCTCGCGCCCGACCTCGTGGAAGGAACCGACCTACGTGGAGGAGGGCGTGACCCACTTCTGCGTGACCAACATGCCGGGCTCGGTGCCGCAGACCAGTTCGCAGGCGATCTGCGCCGCGATCCTTCCCTGGGTCAACAAGCTTGCCTCGGGCGACCAGTGGCGCTCGAACGAGGCGCTGATGAAGGGCGTCAACACCGAAGGCGGCAAGCTGATCCATCCGGCCCTGCAGGCATTGGTATAACTGACCGGTGACACGGGAACTCCCGGAACGCGCCAACGCCCGACGCGCCGCCAAGGCGGCGCCGACGGCCGCCGACCCACGGCGGCAACGCCTGTGGCGCGACCTGGCGATGATCGCCATCGCGCCGCTGCTGCTCTACCTGCTGGCCAGCCTCGTCACGTTTTCACCGCAGGACCCGGGGTGGTCCAGCTCCGGCAGCGTGACCGCGCCGCTGCACAACGTGGGCGGGCACGTGGGCGCACTGCTGGCCGACGTCCTGTTCAACCTCGTCGGGTACGCGGCGTACCTGTTGCCGCTGATGCTGGGCCTGATCGCGTGGATCGCCCTGTTCGCGGTCGATCGCGAAGGGGACAGTGAACTCGGGCCGGCGCTGCGGCTGGTCGGCATCGTCGGATTCCTGGTCGCGGCGACGGGCCTGCTGCAGCTGCGCATCGGCGCGGTCACGGACCTCTCCGCGGGGGCAGGCGGCATCCTCGGCCAGCTGGTGGGCAACTCGCTGTACCGCGGTTTCGGGCCGATGGGCGGCAACCTGTTCCTGCTCGCCCTGTTGCTGATCTCGACCACCCTGGCCACCGGGTTGTCGTGGCTGGCGGTGATGGACCGGATCGGGCTGGCCGTGTTGTCGAGCGGACCGTTCTTCTCGCGCCTGTTCCGGCGCGGCAGCAAGCAGGCGGGCGAGTGGCAACGCGCGCGGGCGATGCGCGAGGAGCGCGAGGAAGTCCGCCGCACAGACACCGAGCAGCGGTCCGTGCGCGCGCCGGTCAGGATCGAGCCGCCCGCCGCACCCGTGGTCGAAAAGAGCGACCGCGCCAAGCGCGAGCAGCAGATCCCGCTGTTCCACGTCGGCGACGGCAGCGGCATCCCGCCGCTCGCGCTGCTCGACGACCCCAAGCCGCAGATGAAGGGCTACTCCGAGGAAACCCTCGAGACCCTGTCGCGGCAGATCGAATTCAAGCTCAAGGACTTCCGGATCGATGCGCAGGTCGTCGGCGCGTATCCGGGTCCGGTGATCACGCGCTTCGAGCTTGAGCCCGCGCCGGGCGTCAAGGTCAGCCAGATCAGTTCGCTCGACAAGGACATCGCACGCGGGCTGTCGGTCAAGGCGGTGCGCGTGGTGGATGTCATCCCCGGCAAGTCGGTGGTCGGGCTGGAGACGCCGAACACGCACCGCGAGATGATCTGGCTCAGCGAGCTGCTGCGCTCGAAGGAATACGACAAGTCCGGCAGCCCGCTGACGCTGGCGCTGGGCAAGGACATCGCGGGCCGCCCGACGGTCGCGGATCTCTCCCGCATGCCGCACCTGCTGGTGGCCGGCACCACGGGCTCCGGCAAGTCCGTCGCGGTCAACGCGATGGTGCTGAGCCTGCTGTACAAGGCGTCCGCGCGCGACGTGCGGATGCTGATGATCGACCCGAAGATGCTGGAACTCTCGGTGTACGAGGGCATCCCGCACCTGCTGGCGCCGGTGGTCACCGACATGAAGGAGGCCGCCAACGCGTTGCGCTGGTGCGTCGCGGAGATGGAGCGCCGCTACAAGCTGATGTCCACGATGGGCGTGCGCAACCTCGCCGGCTTCAACAAGAAGGTGCGCGACGCCGAGGCGGCGGGGCAGCCGCTGCTCGACCCGCTGCACAAGCCGAACGCGGAAGCCGGGGAGGCCCCGCGCACGCTCGAGCCGCTGCCGTTCATCGTCATCTTCATCGACGAATTCGCCGACATGATGATGATCGTCGGCAAGAAGGTGGAGGAGCTCATCGCGCGCCTGGCGCAGAAGTCGCGCGCCGCGGGCATCCACCTGATCCTGGCGACGCAGCGCCCCTCGGTCGACGTCATCACCGGCCTGATCAAGGCCAACATCCCCACGCGCATCGCGTTCCAGGTGTCGAGCAAGATCGACTCGCGCACGATCCTGGACCAGTCCGGCGCCGAGACGCTGCTCGGCCACGGCGACATGCTGTATTTGCCGCCCGGTACCGCGATGCCCGAGCGCGTGCACGGCGCGTTCGTTTCGGACGAGGAAGTGCATCGCGTCGTCGAGCACCTCAAGCAGTCCGGCGGCGGCACCGATTACATCGAAGGCGTGCTCGAGGACGTGCAGTCGATGGGCGAGGGCATCGTGGTCGGCCCGACCGGGCTGCCGGAGACCGGCGGCAGCGGGGCAGGGGACGAGTCCGACCCGCTGTACGACGAGGCGGTGCGGATCGTGACCGAAACCAGGCGCGCGTCGATCTCCGGCGTGCAACGCCGGCTGAAGATCGGCTACAACCGCGCCGCCCGGCTGATCGAGGCGATGGAGGCGGCCGGGATCGTCACTCCACCCGAGCACAACGGGGACCGCAGCGTGATCGCGCCCCCGCCGCCGCCCCGCCCCTGAACCCCCCAGCCCTGAACCTGTGGGAGCCGCCACGGCGGCGAAGCCCTCTCCGTGAGCGCCTATTCAGCCGGCCCGCGCGACACTTGCCCCATGCGAATTCCGGAGACGACTCCCATGCGTTCGACATCCAACAAGGGCCTGCGCCTGATCGGCCTGGCCGCGGCGCTGTGCGTCGCCGCCTACAGCACCGTCGCGTTCGCAGGCGGACGCGACGACCTCGATGCCTTCAGCAAGGGCCTGCAGGGCCTGGACGGCCGCTTCACGCAGCAGGTGTTCGACGACCGCGGGCAGCTCAAGGAAACCTCGTCCGGCCGCGTCGCGCTGTCCAGGCCGGACCTGTTCCGCTGGGAATACACCAAGCCGTACCCGCAGCTGATCGTGGCCGACGGCGACAAGGTCTGGGTCCACGATCCGGACCTGGAGCAGGTGACCGTGCGCGACCAGGGTCCCGAGGAGCGCAACAGCCCGCTGGCCGCATTGCTCGACCCGGCGCAGCGAGAGAAGCGCTTCAACATCGCCGAGGCTGGCAGCGACGGCGGCCTGGAGTGGCTGAAGCTCACGCCGAAGAACGAGGACGACGCCAACTTCCGTTCCGCGCGCCTGGGCTTCGGTGACGGCGGCCTGGAGCAGATGCACGTGACGGACGCGCTCGGCCAGCGCACCACCATCGCGTTCAGCCATTGGAAGCGGAACCCCGGTTTCGACGCCGACACCTTCGACTTCACCCCGCCCGCGGGCGCAGACGTGATCGGCGAACGCTGAACAAGCGGTGGGATGGAACGCCACGACGGCGGCCGCGAGGCCGCCGTCTTCGTTCCGGGTAGGTCGTCGTTCAGCCCCGCGCGGTTTCCTGCACGCGGCATCGACCAACCTCACCGGATAGTGGCCCCGTAGGAGCGGCGTGAGCCGCGACAGATTCCCCGGGGAACCGAAATGCGCCGTCGCACCACCCACACCATCCTCTCCCTGGCCTGCATGGCCGCAGCCGCCGTCGCATTCGCCGGAACGCCGGACGAGCGCGCGACCACCCCGGCACCTGCGTCCACGTCGATGCACGATGCCGCGGGCGCCGCCGTCGTCGCCTCGCTGCGCAACCAGTTCGTCGGCCGCGACGTCGAGTTCAAGTTGTCGGACGTCGACGCGAACCGAGTGAGCCTGCGCGACATGGCGCTCGAGGGCGAAGGCCGCATCCGCATCGACGGCGCCGGCGGCTGGCTCCCTGTGCACTTCGAGGCGCTGTACGACACCGCCACCGGCACCGTGCTGAGCCCGGCGATCACGCTCGATCGCAACCCCTCCGCGTCGCCCGACGCCCCGACCGCGGGCCTTGACCGCGCGGTCGCCTCTGCGCTCGACGAGGAGTTCGCATCCCAGGACGTGGCCTTCGAGCTCGACTCGGCGTGGCGCACCGGCGGCGGCGAACGCTTCGCCGTGGTCGACGGCCAAGGCGTGGCGCACTTCGAAGGCGAGGGCGAGGCCGAGGTCCGGCTGCAGGCCGTCTACGACCTGGTCGACGAGCGCTGGATCCACGTGGGCTATGCGCTTGGCGGTGAGCCGGCGCCGACCGCACCCGCGTTCGCCTCCCGCTAGGAACGCCCGCGACGGACGCGCCGCCCCGCGGACGATGCCGTCATTCCCGCGAGCCCTGGCGTCATTCCCGCGAAGGCGGGAATCCATGCACTAACATCAGCCCGGAAGCCCTGGATCCCCGCCTTCGCGGGGATGACGAGATCGCAACCCGGTGCCACGACGCGCCTCAACGTCCAATACTCCATCGTTGCTGCCACCCGACCCGGCGGCCGAAGCCCTGCGCCCGCTCGCCGAACGCATGCGCCCACGCACCCTCGACGAGATGGTCGGGCAGCGCCGCCTGCTCGCGCCTGGCTCCGCGCTGCGCCGCGCGATCGAAGGCGGCCACGTCCACTCGATGATCCTGTGGGGCCCGCCGGGGTGCGGCAAGACCACGCTCGCGCTGCTGCTGGCCCGCTATTCGGACGCCGAGTTTCGCGCCATTTCCGCCGTGCTGTCAGGCTTGCCGGAGGTGCGCCAGGTGCTCGCCGAGGCCGGCGCGCGGTTCGACCAGGGCCGCCGGACCGTGCTGTTCGTCGACGAGGTGCACCGCTTCAACAAGGCGCAACAGGACGCGTTCCTGCCGCACATCGAGCGCGGCACGATCCTGTTCGTCGGCGCCACGACCGAGAACCCGTCGTTCGAGCTCAACTCCGCGCTGCTGTCGCGCTGCCGCGTGCACGTCATGGAATCGGTGTCCGCCGACGACATCGCCACTGCCTTGCGCACCGCGCTGGAGGATCGCGAACGCGGCCTGGGCGACCGGAACCTCCGCATCGACGACGAACACATCGCACTGATTGCCGGCGCCGCCGATGGCGACGTGCGGCGAGGACTCACCTTCCTGGAAATCGCCGCCGACCTGGCGGGGGAGGGGGGCACCGTCACCACCGAGGTGCTCGAGCAGGTGCTGGCCGACCGTACGCGGCGCTTCGACAAGGGCGGCGAGCAGTTCTACGACCAGATCTCGGCGTTGCACAAGTCGATGCGCAGCTCCAACCCCGACGCCGCGCTGTACTGGTTCGCCCGGATGATGGATGGCGGCGTCGACCCCAACTACCTGGCGCGGCGCCTGACGAGGATGGCCGTCGAGGACGTCGGCCTGGCCGATCCGCGCGCGCTGCAGATGGCCATCGACGCGTGGGAGACCTACGACCGACTCGGCAGTCCCGAAGGCGACCTCGCGCTGGCGCAACTGGTGCTGTACCTGGCCAGCACGGCCAAGTCGAACGCGGCCTACGTCGCGTTCAACGAAGCGCGCCAGGACGTCCGCGACCACGGGACACTCGATGTACCGCTGCACATCCGCAACGCACCCACGAAGCTGATGAAGCAACTCGGTTACGGCAAGGGGTACCAGTACGACCATGATGTCGAGGGCGGAGTTGCGTTCGACCAGGCCGCGTTTCCGGATGCGCTGGGAGAACGTACGTACTACCGGCCTGTGGATCGCGGGCTGGAGGCGAAGCTCAAGGCGAAGCTCGATGCATTGCGTGCCGCGCGCGCGGCGGCGCTGTCCAGGCCGGGGACCGATGACTGACGCGCGCAGTCACGGGACCCGGGGGGAAACCCGGGCTGCCATTCGGAGGCAGCCCGGGTGCGTACCGGCCACTCACTGGATCCGGAACACCGGCGGCGCCTGCCAGTCGAGGTAGCTCGTGCAGCCACGGCGATGCACGTGGGCCCGCCAGGCGCGTTCAGCGGATTTCGCCTCGATCCAGTCCGCCCGGTCGAAGCGGATGTCGTGCGGATTCGCCCGTCGCATTGCCGCCTCTTCCGCGCGCAAGCGACGAAAGTCGAAGTAATCATCGAGGTCGACCTGCAGGGAAGGCCAGGCCAGCTCAACGAGGACTGCGTCATCCAGGCCCCCGATGACGGGCGCTTCGTCCGGCACCAGTCGATCCTGGTTGGCGGCATAGTCCGCGATCAGCGTGATCTGCCGTTTCTTGGCGGGAGCGAGTTCCCATGCGTCCTCGGAGGCCATGGTGCGCAGCGCGCGCAGGGCACGCAGCCGCAGGCGGATCGAGGGAGCGCGGCGCATTCCGCTGAACTGGTAGGTCAGCCTGCGGGCAGCGCAGGCGAGGGCATCGACCTCCGGCGGACCCATCTCCGATTGCAGCGAGTTGGCGACCTCGCGAAAGCGGCGCAGCGAGCCGTTGGCGAGTTCGATGCCCTCGACACGATGGCGGCGACGGGGGATGCCCGGGAGGGCGGTCATGCTCGGCAGGGGCAGGCTGGCGATGTTCAGGTGGGTGTTCATGGTGGACTCCGGGGTTCGGCACGGCGATTCCGTGCGTTGCCAGCGTCCCGCGACGCGTCCCCCGAAGCTTGTGGCCGGACGGTGGATCACGTGATGGAGTCGTACGGAAAGCCGGTGTTTCGTGATTTTCGCCAGGATGCGCCGGCCGGAGGGGCAGGGCGTACCATCGACCCGGGCCACCGTCGGTGCCGGCATGACGGACACAGGGATCTACCGTTTCGGCGACGTGGAAGTCGACCTTGCCGCGCACCAGGTCAAGCGCGGTGGCGCCGAACTATCGCTGGAGCCCAAGGCGTTCGCGGTCCTCGCGGCCCTGCTGGAGAACGCGGGTACGGCATTGGAACGCGACCAGTTGCTGGACCGCGTCTGGGGCCATCGCCACGTCACGCCGAATGTCCTCAACCGTGTCGTGGCGCAGTTGCGCAAGGTGCTCGGCGACGATGCCGACCACCCGCGTTACATCCAGACACTGCATAGCCTGGGATATCGCTTCATCGCCGATGTCGAGCGGGGCGACCCGCCGCCGGTACCGATCATCGACCCCATGCCCGTGCCCGTGCCCGTGCGAGTACCCGATCGGCACAGGCGGGCAGGGGACCACGCGGTACCGGCCGATGCGGGGCCTGCCACCAGGACGCCGGCGAAATGGCTGCCCGCCCTGGCACTGCTGCTGCTCGTGTCCGCGGTGGCCGCCTGGATGCTGTTCCCGAGGCAATCCGGGCCGTCAACGCCCAGGCCCGAAGCCTCGATCGCCGTGTTGCCGTTCACCAGCCTCAGCAGCGACCCCGAAGACCAGTATTTCGCCCAGGGCCTGGCCGTGGAGATGCACGACGCCCTGACCGGCGTGCCGGAGCTCACGGTGGCGGCGCAAATGGAACCCGACGGCGACCTCCGCGACCAGGACGTCAAGGCGCTCGGCAAGCGGCTGGGCGTGGCGACGATCCTGGATGCCAGCGTGCGCCGCGAGGGCAACCAGGTTCGGATCAACGCCCGGCTGTCCGACGCGACCACGGGATTCACCTTGTGGGCGGACAGTTACAACCGCGAGATGGCCGACGTGTTCGCCATGCAGAGCGAGATTGCCGGCCGCGTGGTCCAGGAACTGCTTGGGGTGTTGCCTGGTGCGCAGGAGTCGCTGTCGCGGCGACTCGCGCCCACCGACAACATCGACGCCTACGAGGCCTACCTGAGAGGGCTGGACAGCCTGCGGGAGTCCGGCGAGAGCGACCACCTGGAGCGCGCGGTGGCCTTCTTCAATGCGGCGCTCGAAGCCGATCCGGGATTCGCGCGTGCGCAGGCCGGCCTGTGCCGCGCGGAAATCAAACGCTTCGAGCGCGCGCGCGACGCGGATGCCTACCAGCGTGCGGAGGTTGCCTGCAACCGGGCCCTGGGGATGGATCCCGACCTGCTGGAAGTCAGCCTCGCGCTGGGCGACCTGCACCGCATGCGCGGCGAGACCGCCAAGGCCATCGAGCAATACAGCAAGGTCCTCGACGATCCGTCACTGGCCGACGACGCGTACCTGGGGATCGCCAAGGCGCACGGCGCCACGGGTCGCAGCCAGCTTGCATTCGACTATTTCGAGCGTGCCCGGCGCCTGAAGCCGCGTGACGGCAACATCCACTATGCGATCGGATACCAGCACTACGTCAACGGCAGCTACGCGGAGTCCATCGCTTCGTTCCGCCAGGCGGTGGACTTGCGTCCGGACGATGCGGGGGCCTGGAACGCCCTGGGCGGGGCGTTGCTGGCGAACAGCGAACCGGAGCAGGCGGCCACCGCATTCGAGCGCTCGATCTGGCTCAGTCCTAGCCTGGGGGCGCTGAGCAACCTGGGGACCCTGCAGTACAACGCCGGACGCTACGCCGAAGCGGCGGATCTCTATCGCCGGGCCGCGGAACTCGACCCCGACAACGCCATCATCTGGGGCAACCTGGGCGATGCGCTTTCGGCACTTCCGGGGAAGGCGGGCGAAGCCGGCGACGCCTATCGCCGGGCCATCGACAAGATGCAGGCTTACGTCGAGATCAAGCCTGATGCCGCGGTCGCACTCGCCGAACTGGCCTGGTACCACGCCAACCTCGACGAGGAGGCCGCGGCGCGTGACTACATCGCCCGCGCCGAGGCCCTGGACATCGAACGCGGCGAGGTTGCGCTATGGGTCGCGCAGGCGCTCGCCCGGCTGGGCAATGCCGGTGGCGCACGGGAACGACTGGCGCGCGCGCGCGCCGAAGGCATCCATGAAGACCGCATCCTGGCGTTGCCTGCGTTGCGCCTGCTGACCGTTGCCGAATCCAGTCCACGTAGCCAGTGAGGTGAGTTCGCGCCGGCGCGGCATGTCCCGGCGCCGGATCCCGTTATACCCACAGCGCCAATGGCGCTTGCGAAGGAGAAGATCATGCGTGAATTCAAACGCTTGGCGGCCGTGGCCGTGGCCGCGATCGCGCTGGCGGGGTTATCGGGGTGCCAGGCACCCGGGGACGTCGGGACCGGCGGCATCCCCCCGGGACATTCCAGTAGCGGTCCCAACGAGGATGGCCGGTTGTGCAGCCAGGCCAGGTCGGGCGAGGTCTACATCCAGGTCGGCTACGACGCCACCGGGATGCCGGTGGTCCATCCGGAACGCTGCCATGTCATTCCCGGGACCAAGGTCACCTGGCGCGGGCCTGACAATGACCAGCGCGGATTCGAGATCGACTTCAAGGCGGCCAGCGCCTCGGCACGCGGGCAGGATCGCATCCCCTCAGAAGCTGGCGGGGATCGTCGCAAGGCGAGCATCGTCGCCAAGCCCGAGCGCGGTAGCTATGCCTATTCGGTCAAGGCCAACGGGAAGGAACTGGACCCGCAGATCATCATCGATCCACGCTGAGGGCGGGGTGCCTGCGGGGGCCTTGGCGCAGGCTCCGGGGCATCC
>DASTUL010000017.1:0-19261 GCA_035759645.1 Lysobacteraceae bacterium
CACCAGCGTGTTGTCGCCCGGCAGCGGGCCGGCGCGGTCGGTGTTGACGATGGCCGCGATGATGAGGATGACGATCAGCAGGAACAGCAGGTTGAACACCAGCCGCCGGGTGAAATTGAGCGTGTCCCACAGGGCCAGGAAAACCCGGGCGATGGGACCACGGCGACGGACGACATTCATTCGGTGACTCCAGCAAAGGCGTTTCGATGCACAGGGCGCCAGCGTACCCGCCCGGCGCCCGGGGTTTCATGACCCCAAGGTCATGCTGCCCCTTGGCCGGGTTCAGCCACGGGCACCAGGGGTTCAGTTTCGGGCAGCCGTCGCGCCAGCCGCAGGAACCGCCACGTCATCAGCACCGCGGCCGCGCTGAGCCCGGCGATCAGCCCGATCCACATGCCGCGCGGCCCCATCCCCAGCCCGAATTCCAGCCCGAGGAACGCGCCGAGGGGCATCCCGAGCCCCCAGTACGCCAGCGCGGTGATGACCATCGGCCAGGCGGTGTCCTTCAGGCCACGCAATGCCCCGGACGACAACGCCTGGATGCCGTCCGGGAACTGGAAGGCTGCAGCGAACAGCAGCAGCCCTCCGGCGAGCGCACCGATGGCCGGGTCGTCGGTATAGACGCCAGCGATCGCGTGGCCGGCAAAGACCATCGCGCCAGCGGTCAGCAGCTGGGTGCCGAGCACGATGCCGTAGCCCGCGCGTGCGGCGGCGCGCACGCCCGCGCCGTCCAGCCGCCCCGCGGCCTGGCCGATGCGCACGGTGGTGGCCATCGCGATCCCCAACGGCACCATGAAGGCGAGGCTCGCGACGTTGATCGCGACCTGGTGTGCGCCGACCGCGGTGGCGCCCATGCGCCCGATCAGCAGCGCGGTGGTGACGAACAGGCTGCCTTCCATGAACACCGCGACGCCGATGGGCAGGCCCAGGCGCAACAGCGATGCGATCTCGCGCGGGTGTGGTGCGTCCCAGCGCGCGAACAACTGCAGCGCGGCAAAGCGGCGCGACCAGCGCAGGTAGGCGAGCAGGCCGAGCGCCTGGACCCACAGCACGAACGCGGTGGCATACCCCAGTCCCGCCGCGCCCATCGCCGGGAACGGCCCGTCGCCGAACATCAATGCGTGGCCGAGCGGCCACAGCGCCGCTACGCCCAGCAAGCCCGCGACCATCGTCGGCAGCGTCCACGCCAAGCCTTCGCTCAAGTACCGCGCGCAGAAGAACAACGCGAGTGCGGGCGCGCCCCAGCGGATGGCGGCAAGGAAGTCGCGCGCCGCAGGCCGAACGTCTTCCGCGATGCCCATGCCGGCGAGCAACGGCCCGGACAGGCTGACCAGCGCGAACAGGAACACGCCCAGCGCGAGCGCGAGCCAGACGGCTTGGCGGAACAGCGGGCCGATGCGCTCGTGCCGTCCGGCGCCGTCGAGCTGCGACACCGAAGGCGGCACCGCCATCAGCACGCCCACCAGCACCAGGATCACCACCGACCACACGGCGCTACCGACGGCCACGCCGGCCAGCGTCGTTGCGCCGTGGCGCCCGGCCAGCACCGTGTCGACGAAGGTCATCAGCACCGACGACAGCTGCCCGGCCACGATCGGCGCGGCCAGCAGCAGGGTGCGGCGCACTTCGCCGGCGAAGCGATAGGGGCGGGGCTGGGGAGGCATCGAAAGTCGCGGGCGCGGGTGGCGCGGCGCGTTATCTTAAGTCGGGGCCGGGGCGGGGTTGTGACATGACGAACGAAGGGTTGCCCGAAGGCGATGAGAGCGTGGATTCCCGCCTTCGCGGGAATGACGGTTCGGGCGGGAATGACGGGGAAGCCCCCGCGCCCACTTGCCAGAACTGCGGCGTGGCGCTGCTCGGCCCGCACTGCTACAGCTGCGGCCAGCCGGTGAAGGGCCTGGTGCGCCACTTCACCAGCATCATCGGCGACTTCTTCGACAGCGTCTTCGACTTCGACTCGCGCACGCTACGCACACTGTGGCCGCTCTTCGCGCGTCCCGGCTACCTGACCTGCGAGTACTTCGAAGGCAGGCGCGTGCGCTACGTCAGCCCGGTGCGGCTGTTCTTCTTCCTGACCATCGTGGCGTTCTTCGTGGGCAGCCTGACGCTGCACATGGAGGGCGACGGCATCGAGATCGACGACAACGACCGCATCAGCCAGGCCATGACGGTCGCGGAGGTCGAGAAGCTGCGCGACGAGGCATTGGCGAAGCTGCCGCGCGCCACCGACGACGAAGGGCGCCCGGCGCCGGGCATCCAGGTCGCCAACGAGGCCAAACGAGGCGTGGTGACCGGGCTCGCGGCCGAGCGCATCGTGGAGATCCGCAAGGCCGAGGAGGCCGGCGAGCCGGTCCCGGTCGACGACGACGAGTGGCACATGAACTTCGGCGACGGCAACTGGGACCCGGAGACCAACCCGGTGGAAGTGTCGTTCCTGCCGGCGTTCGCCGATGACTGGATCAACGCCCAGCTGGGTCGCGTCGAGAAAAACATCGAGCGTTCGATGGAGGATCCGGAGCTGTACATGAAGGCGGTGCTGTCGGCGGTGCCGACGTCGCTGTTCGTGCTGCTGCCGGTGTTCGCGCTGATGCTCAAGCTGGCTTACGTGTTCAAGCGCCGGCTGTACATGGAGCACCTGATCGTCGCGCTGCACAGCCATGCATTCCTGTCGCTGTCGCTGCTGTTGCTGCTCCTGCTCGGGTGGCTGGAAGACCTGCTGCCGGCGGCGGCAAGCATCCCGTTCAACATCGCCGAGTTCCTGCTGGCCGCCTGGATGCCGCTGTACCTGCTGCGGATGCAGAAGCGCGTCTACGGGCAGGGTTGGCCGATGACGCTGCTCAAGTACCTGGTGCTCGGCTTCCTCTACTTCAACCTGATCACGATCGGCGCGGTGTTCGTCGCGGTCGCCAGCCTGGTGTGGATGTGAGCGCGCCCTATTGAGACAAGCGCAGGCGCAGCCAGGCGGAACGGTTGTCGTCGGTGGTTTCCAGCAGCGCGAGGCGCAGCGCGTTGCGTTCCTGCGGCGGCGTGCGATACGCGAGCACGGCCAGGTCGGCGCGTTCCTCCGGCGTCATCACCCGCAGCATGTCCAGCAGCGGGACGCGCTGCTCCTCGGGCACTTGCAGCAGCAACGGGCTGAGCGCGGCCATGTCCGCGCCCACGCGCGGGCCTAGCAGCCAGCCGCGTTGCTCGGTGACGCTCAGCTCCCCGAAGCGATCGCGCAAGTCATCCCGGGTTACGGCCGTCAGCGCTTGGAGTCTCGATCGCGTCTGCCGCAGCAACGCGAGATCGACGCCGTCCAGCGCCTGAAGCGCGACGTAGCGTTCGCGTTGCGCGCCGGCTTCCGCGTGCGGCAATGCATCCCATGCGTCCAGGCGTTGCTGGAACTGCGCGCGTTCGGCCTCGGTCATCTGCTCCCAGGCCTGGCGGCGCGTTTCCACCAGCACGCCCACGTCGGTCGGCGCGTCGCGGGCGGCGACAACCGCTGACGACGCAAGACCGGAGGCGCTCACGGTCCCGTCGGTGTCCTCTTCGGGATCGCCCACCTCCGGTTGAGTGGACAACCACGACAGGAACGCCAGGTCCTCGGCGAGCGCGGCGCCTTCCGGGTCGGCCAGCAAGGCGAAGTCGCGGTGCGTGAGCAACGCGGTCTGTTCGTCGAAACGCGCGGCCGGCGCTTCGATCGGCAGCGCTTCCTTGCGCAGCTCGCCACCCAGGCGCCACCACGGAAAAAAGCTGGCGACGAACAGGAACGCACACGCGGCGACGCCTGCGCGCAGCGCTGTCCCGACCCAACGCGGGTGCGCGGGTGGCACTGCCGCCGGCGGGACGAAGTGGCGGCCGGTCAGCGCGTCCTCGCGCAGGCGCGCGAGGACGGACAGGCGGTCGTTCGGCAGGGTCTTGATCCGGCGATGCACGTGCGCGCGCAGGCGCAGCCAGGCAGCCGGGTCGGCGCGCCCGTCCTCGCGCCGCGGCAACGCGCGGCGGAGGGCGCGGCGGTACACGGGCCGGGCGATCGCGAGGGCATGCGCGGCATCGCCCTCGTCCAGCCCGGCGGCCAGCCGCAAGAGGATCGCGGCGCGGGGACCGGGCGTGAGTTGCGTCAGCCAGAGCGCGTCCTCATCGCCCCGCGCGCCCGGAAAGGGACGCCGCAACTGCGGCGTGGCCAGCAGCAGGGCCCAGAAGCGCAGCGGCCAGCGCGCCATCGGTTCACCGGGCCCGACCGTGCGAAAAGCGCGCATTGCCGCGGCCAGGGCGGCATCGCCGGCGACCGGGTCGCCGCACTGGAGCTCGGCCAGGACCGCCCCCCGGCGCTCGATGCCGCGCAGGAACGCGGACAGCGCCGCGGGCACGGCAGCCGGATTGGCGCCCGGGGCACGATCGGGCGGCGCGGCGTGGGGGTCTGCGGTCATCGATGACAACTGGCTGGGCTCCGGCATGATAGCCATGGGGGCTGTTCAGCCCCGCTTGACAATGCTGAAAATCGTGCTCCGCAAGGCAGCACAAGGCTTCCAGCCCGGACGGTTGTGCACAGCAGTAAACGCGGCGTCTTCCACGCAGGCTTCACCCGAGGCTGAATCGGTGATTCACCAATGTTTCACGAGCAAGTCGTTGTTTCTTCTGAATTTATGTCGGATGGCGATTTTTTGACCAAGACAGCGTCGGTGCCTGTGGCAACGCGATCCGTGCGCGACGGGTCCCCGCCATGCACAGCTTTATCCACAGTTGATGTGGATAAGGCCCGAATTCCTTTGGTTGTAGGGGTTTGCGCGAACTTCGTCACGGTTCGGGCAGCAATGGGCCCTAAGTGTTCCGGCCCGGCATGAGTCAGCCGACGGTCCTGCGGGTCGCGTTGCCGTTGCCCCTGCCGCGGGTGTTCGACTACCTGCCGCCCGCCGGCGCGGACCCGTCGACCGCCGTGGGGCACCGGGTGCGCGTGCCGTTCGGGCAGCGCGAACTGGTCGGGGTGGTGGTGGCGACTGGACCTGTCGCAGCCGACGCACCGGAACTGCGCACCGCGCTGGCCCTGCTGGACGACCGCCCACTCCTGGAAGGCGAGTTGCTGTCCTCGCTGCGGTGGCTGGCCCGCTACCTGCACGCGCCGCTGGGCGAGGTGCTGGCGACCGCCCTGCCGGCCGCCCTGCGCCGCGGCGAACCGCTGCCGGACACCCATGTGCACGGTTGGGTGCTGACGGAGGCGGGCCAGACCGCGCTGCCGGGCCTGCGGGCCGGCCGGCCGCGCCAGGTGGCTGAGCGTCTGGCCGCCGGGGCCGTCGAGGAATCGGTGCTGGAGGCAACGGTCGATGGCTGGCGTACTGCCGCGCGGGCGCTCGCCACGCGCGGACTGGCCGAACGGATCGCACTGGGCCCGGACCAGCGCGCGCCGGTGCCGGCGGTCGCGCTGGACGCCAACCCGGAGCAGCAGGCCGCGATCGACGCCATCCGCGCCGCGCGCGACGGGTTCGCGTCCCTGCTGCTCGACGGCGTGACCGGCAGCGGCAAGACCGAGGTCTACCTGCAGGCGATCGCCGATTGCCTGGCGCGCGGGCGGCAGGCGCTGGTGCTGGTGCCGGAGATCGGGCTGACCCCGCAGATGCTGCAGCGCTTCCGCGCGCGGCTCGGCGTGCCGGTGCATGCGCTGCACTCGGGCCTCAACGACAACGAACGCGCCCGGGTGTGGGCCGCCGCCTGGCGCGGCGAGGCACGCGTCGTGGTCGGGACGCGGTCCGCCGTGTTCGTGCCGCTGCCCGAGGCCGGCCTGGTCGTCGTCGACGAGGAACACGACGGCAGCTACAAGCAGCTCGACGGGATCCGCTACAACGCCCGCGATTTCGCACTGGTGCGCGGCCAGGCGCTGGGCGTGCCGGTCGTGCTCGGCAGTGCGACGCCGTCGCTGGAGTCGCTGCACAACGCACGCGCCGGGCGCCATGCGCACCTGCGGCTGACCCGGCGCGCGGGCGATGCCATGCCCCCTGCCGTACGCGTGCTGGACGTGCGCAAGCGCCCGCTCGATGCAGGGTTGTCCCCGGAAGCGTTGCAGGCGATCACCAACGCACTGGACAGCGGCGGCCAGGTGCTGGTGTTCCGCAACCGCCGCGGCTACGCGCCGGTGCTGCTGTGCCACGACTGCGGCTGGAGCGCGCAGTGCCCGCGCTGCGATACCGCCACCAGCGGCAGCGCGATGACCGTGCATGGCGGCGGGCGGCGGCTCCAATGCCACCACTGCGGTCTGCGTCGCGCCGTCCCGCCGGCGTGCCCGGATTGCGCGGGTCTCGCACTGCAGCCGCAAGGCGCCGGCACCGAGCGGCTCGAGGAAGTCCTCGCCGGTCGCTTTCCCGACGTGCCGGTGCTGCGCATCGACCGCGGCAGCACGCGCCGGCGCGACGCCCTGGAATCGATGCTCGGTGACATCGGTGAGCAGCCGGGCATCCTGGTCGGCACGCAGATGCTGGCCAAGGGACACGACCTGCCGCAGCTCGCGCTGGTGGTGGTGGTCGGCATCGATGAAGGCCTGTTCTCCGCCGACTTCCGTGCGCCGGAGAAGCTCGCGCAGTTGCTGGTGCAGGTGGCGGGGCGCGCAGGTCGTGCCAGCCGCCGCGGCGAAGTGCTGCTGCAGACGCACCACCCGGGGCATCCGTTGCTGCAGTTGCTGGTGACCGGCGGCTATCACGCGTTCGCGGACGCCGAACTGGCGCAACGCGATGCGGCCGGCTTTCCCCCCTTCGCGCATCTCGCGCTGTTGCGCGCGGAGGCGAAGGAGGTCGAAGCGACCCGCGCGTTTCTCATCGCCGCGCGCCACGCTTTCGACGCTGCGATGGGCGACAGGCCTGCAGTGCAACTGCACGGACCCCTGCCCGCCCCCATGCCGCGCCGCGCCGGGTACCAGCGCATGCAGTTGCTGCTGTCGGCGCCAGGTCGAAGCGCATTGCACGCCGCGCTCGACGCGGTGGCGCCTTTGCTGCATGCCTTGCCCGAAGCACGCAAGGTACGCTGGTCGCTCGACGTGGACCCGGTGGATCTGTACTGATGACCGACGCACGACCTCATCTGGTGATCGTCGGCGGCGGCTTCGCCGGGCTATGGGCGGCGCGGTCGCTGGCGCGATCCCCGATCCGCATCACGCTGCTCGACCGTGGCAACCACCACCTGTTCCAGCCGTTGCTCTACCAGGTGGCGACGGCCGGCTTGTCGGCACCGGACATCGCAGCACCGCTGCGGCACATCCTGCGCCGGCAACACAACGCGACCGTGCTGATGGAAACCGTCACCGGCATCGACCCGATCGCTCGGGAAGTCCACATCGAGCGCGGCGATCCGGTGGGTTACGACTTCCTGCTGCTCGCCAGCGGCGCGACCCATGCCTACTTCGGGCACGACGACTGGGCCCTGCACGCGCCGGGCCTGAAGACGCTGGATGACGCGTTGCAGATCCGCCGCAGGATCCTGTCGGCGTTCGAACAGGCCGAGTCGGAAACCGATCCCGAGGTGCGCTGCGCGTTGCTCACGTTCGCGATCGTGGGCGGCGGTCCAACGGGCGTGGAGCTGGCCGGCACCCTGGCGGAGATCGCGCGGCATACGCTCGAGAGGGAGTTCCGGCGCATCGATCCGGGCGATGCGCGAGTGCTGTTGCTCGAGGCGGGGCCGCGAATACTGTCGTCGTTCCCCGAAGGCCTTTCATCGAAAGCGCGCGCGCAACTGGCTGCGCTGGGCGTCGAGGTGCGGACCGGCGCGCCGGTCGCCGCGATCGATGCCGGCGGCGTCGACGTCGGCGGCGAGCGGATCGCTGCGCGCACGGTGTTGTGGGCCGCGGGCGTGGCGGCGTCGCCGCTCGCGCGATCGCTTGGTGTCCCGCTGGACCGCGCAGGGCGCGTGCCGGTCGGGGCCGATCTCACGGTGCCCGGCTTGCCGGACGTGTTCGTGGCTGGCGACCTGGCTGCGGTGGCGCAAGACGGCAAGCCCGTCCCGGGCGTCGCGCCCGCTGCGAAACAGATGGGCACGCATGTCGCCGCCATGATCCGCGCACGCCTGGCGGGAAGGCCCGCATCGCCATTCCGCTACCGGGACTACGGCAATCTCGCGACCATCGGTCGCATGGCGGCAGTCATGCACCTGGGCCGGCTTCGGCTGTCCGGCGCGCTGGCGTGGTGGTTCTGGCTCACCGCGCACATCTTCTTCCTGATCGGTTTCCGCAACCGGCTCGTGGTGATGCTCAACTGGACGTGGGCGTACTGGAGTTACCAGCGTGCGGCTCGGATCATCCTGGGTGATGCGCGCGGGCCCGAATTGCCGCCGGACTCCCGATAAAAAAAACGGCCCCGTTTCCGGGGCCGCTGTACCGCGAGATTCTCAGGGAGCGTCGCGGGCGTCAGGCGGCGAACAGCGCCTTCATCTTCTTCAGCGCGTTCGCCTCGACCTGGCGGATGCGTTCGGCAGACACGCCGTACTCGTCAGCCAGTTCCTGCAGCGTCACCTTGTTGTCGTCGTCCAGCCAACGCCGACGGATGATGTCGCGCGAGCGCGCATCCAGCTGCGACAAACCCTCGCGCAGCAGTTCCAGCTGGTTGTCCTCGGTGTCGTTGCGCTCGTAGGCCTGCGCGGGACCCTCGTCCTGCGCCATCAGGTAGGCGGCGGGCGCGGGCGGCGCGTGGTCGTCATCGTCGTCGGACGTGAGGTCGAAGCCGATGTCGCGGCCGGACAGGCGCGACTCCATCTCCATCACCTCGCGCTCGGACACGTTGAGGTCCGCGGCGACCGCGCGCACTTCCTCCGCGTTGAGCCAGCCCAGGCGCTTCTTGCTCCTGCGCAGGTTGAAGAACAGCTTGCGCTGCGCCTTGGTGGTCGCGACCTTCACGATCCGCCAGTTGCGCAGGATGAACTCGTGCATCTCGGCGCGGATCCAGTGCACCGCGAAGCTGACCAGGCGCACGCCGACATCCGGGTCGAAGCGCTTGACCGCCTTCATCAGCCCAATGTTGCCTTCCTGGATGAGGTCGCCGAGCGGCAGGCCGTAACCGTTGTAGCCGCGGGCCACGTGGACCACGAAGCGCAGGTGCGACATCACCAGCTCGCGCGCGGCTTCCAGGTCATCCTCGTCGTGGAAGCGGCGCGCCAGCGCCTGCTCGTCCTCGACCGACAGCACCGGGATGCGGTGGACGGCGCCGATGTAGGCGTCCAGCGAACCGATGGCCGAAGGAACCGGCAGGTTGTTGGCAACAAGGGCGTTGGCGAGCGAAGTTTCGGCGGTCATGGGGTGATTTTAGCAGTCCGTACTGGTGAGTGCTAAAGCCCCGGATAGGGCATCAGCGTCCTGTTCATGGAACACCGGGGCGTCCCGGGGCGCGAATGGGGGCCATTGGCGCACGCCGGGCGTTATTCCGATGTCGGGGCGGGGTCATGAGGTTCAAGTGCCGTTTCGTTTGTTAGGCTGCCGAGGCCTTCCACGACGCACCACGGCCCATGGCAGCACTCGATTCCCCAGTCCCCCACGGTGCCACCGATCCGCTGCCAAAAGCACCCACGGGCATCCCCGGCCTCGACGACATCACGCTGGGCGGCCTGCCCCAGGGCCGTCCCACGCTGGTCTGCGGCAGTGCCGGTTGCGGCAAGACCCTGCTGGGGATGGAATTCCTGATCCACGGCGCGACCCGCTACGGCGAACCCGGCGCCTTCATCACCTTTGAGGAAACCGCCGAGGAGCTCGCACGGAACGTCCGCTCGCTCGGCCACGACGTGGATGCACTCGTGCGCGACGGGATGCTCGCCTTCGACTACGTCCTCGTTGATCCGCGGGAAATACAGGAAATCGGCGAGTTCGACCTCGAGGCGCTGTTCCTCCGGATCGGGTACACGATCGATTCGGTCGGGGCCAAGCGCGTAGTGCTCGACACCATCGAGACGCTGTTCTCCGGATTCACCGATGCCGCGGTCTTGCGGTCGGAACTGCGGCGGCTGTTCCGTTGGTTGAAGGACCGTGGCGTGACCGCCGTGATCACCGGCGAACGCGGCGACGGCACGCTCACCCGGCAGGGCCTGGAGGAATACGTCTCCGACTGCGTGATCTTCCTCGACCACCGCGTTCACGAACAGGTGTCCACGCGACGGATCCGAATCGTCAAGTACCGCGGCACCAGCCATGGCACCAACGAATATCCGTTCCTGATCGACGAACACGGCATCTCGGTCCTGCCGGTGACCTCGCTGGGGCTGTCCCACAAGGTCAGCAACGAGCGCGTGTCGACCGGCATCGAGCGCCTCGACAAGATGCTGGGCGGGGAGGGTTATTACCGCGGATCGTCGATCCTGGTCTCGGGTACCGCGGGCTCGGGCAAGACCGGCATCGCCGCGCACTTCGTCAATGCGGCCTGCGGCCGCGGCGAGCGCTGCCTGTACCTGGCCTTCGAGGAGTCGCCCGACCAGATCGTCCGCAACATGCGCTCCCAGGGCATCGACCTGCAGCAATGGATCGACAAAGGGCTGCTGCGCGTGGTCGCGTCGCGGCCGGACCTGTACGGCATGGAGATGCACCTGTCGGTCGTCCACCGGCTGGTCAGGGAGATCCAGCCGGCCAACGTGGTCATCGATCCGATCAGCAACCTGTCCAACGCGGGTACCGAGCAGGGCGCCGGGTCGCTGCTGTTGCGCATGATCGACTTCCTGAAGGGGGCCGGGATCACCGCGTTGCTCGTCAACCTCACCTCCGGGGGCGAATCCCGCGAGGCGACCGATGTCGGCGTCTCCTCGCTGATCGACACCTGGCTGTTGGTGCGCGACCTCGAGTCTGGCGGAGAACGCAACCGTGGCCTGTACGTGATCAAGTCGCGCGGCATGAAGCATTCCAACCAGATCCGGGAGTTCCTGATCACGTCGAACGGGTTGCAGCTCGAGGACGTGTACGTCGGGCCGGACGGCGTGCTCGCCGGCTCGGCCCGGCTCGCGCAGCAGGCGCGGGAGCGTGCGGTAGCCATCGAGCAGGCCCAGCAGGCAGAGCGCCGCCAGCGCGAACTCGCGCGGCGCCGCGCGGCACTGGAGGCGCAGGTCCTCGCCCTGCGCGAGGAGCTCGAATCGGTCGACGAAGAAGCATCCGTGGCGGCTGAACAGGGGTCGGCTCGGAGCGACCTGAAGCAGCAGGAGCGCGACGCCATGGCGACGCTTCGCGGTGCCGACCGGGTGCAGGAGTGACCGTGGACGACCAGGTGTGGGAGTTGCGCCTGTACACCGCGGGACAGAGCCCGAAGTCCATGGCGGCGTTCCAGAACCTCAAGCGCCTGTGCGAGGAGCACCTGCACGACCGCTATACGATCGAGGTCGTCGACCTGGTCAAGAACCCGCGGCTCGCGCAGGAAGACCAGATCGTGGCCATCCCCACGCTGGTCCGCCGGCTGCCCGACCCGTTGCGCAAGATCATCGGCGACCTGTCGGACCAGGAACGCGCACTGGTGGGCCTGCAACTCCGTCCGCGCAGCTGAACCAGCGGGGATCGCCGTGAGCACGCCCAGCACGGACCTGCACGAGCGACTCGAGCTCGAGATCCAGATGCTCCGCGCCCAACTCGCGGAAGCCGAGGAGATGCAGCGCGCCATCACGAACTGGGAAGTTGACGGGTTCGTGGTCGGGCATGCCGGGGAACAGCAGCAGGTCCTGCTGCTTTCGCCGGTCGCCGTTGATCAGGCGATGGAACACGTGGCCCACACCGCCGCCGCCCTGCAGGCCGTATGCAACGGCGAAGTCGACGGGTTCGTCGTCGGTGGCGAGCACGTGATGCTGCTGGGTGATGCGCACCTGCCCTACCAGGCCATGATCGACCGCATGCACCAGGGCGCGATCACGGTGTCGCCCGGCGGTGAGGTGCTTTATGCGAACGACCGCTTCACCGCGATGACCGGCGTGCCGCGCGAGCAGCTGCTGGGTTCGCGCCTGGAGTCATGCTTCGTCCAGGACGATCGCAAGTCCCTGGGGGACGTGCTCGAGCAATCCGTGTCGGAAGGCGGCCAGGCGGAACTGTCCATCGCCTGCGCCGATGGCTCCAGCCTGCCGGTGCTGGTGACCGGTGCGTCCGCAGGCCGGCACGGACCGGTGATCCTGATGTTCACCGACCTCACGGAGCGACGGCTGCACCACGACATCGCGGAGGCCAACCGCCGCAAGGACGAGTTCCTCTCCGTGCTCGCCCACGAGCTGCGCAACCCGCTGGCGCCGATCCGCAACTGCGTGCAGGTGCTGGCCGGGTTCGACGCGTTGGACCCCGCCGTGCGCGACCTGGTGGCCATCATCGAGCGGCAATCGGCCACGCTGGCCCGGCTGCTGGACGACCTGCTCGACATCAAGCGGCTGGACCACGGCAAGCTCACGTTGCGCATGGGCCCCGTCGACCTCAACGACGTGCTGCGCGACGCCGTGGAAGTGGCGATGCCGCTGGTCGAGGAGCGCCGGCACGCGTTGCAGGTCGACTACGACACGCAGCCATGCTGGGTCAGGGGCGACCCCGTCCGCCTCATGCAGGTCGCACTGAACCTGCTGACCAATGCGGCGAAGTACACGCCGCCGGGCGGGCACGTATGCGCGCGCCTGCGCCGGGATGCGTCCGACCCGGTTGCCCCATGCGCACTGCTGACCGTCACCGACGACGGCATCGGCATCGCCCCGGCGCAGCTTGGCAACGTGTTCGACGCATATTCTCAGCTCGGGAACGTCGATGACGCGATGACGGCCGGCCTGGGCCTCGGATTGACCGTCGTGCGCCAGTTGCTGGAGCTGCATGGTGGCACGGTCACGGTCCACAGCGGAGGCGCCAACCAGGGCAGCGAGTTCACCGTGCGCCTGCCGATCGATGCCACGGCCACCGAGACGCGGGCCGCCGTGGACCCGGCGCCGGACCGCACGCACGCAGACACCGCCGCCGCGCAGGGGCTGCGCATCCTGGTCGCGGACGACAACGTCGATGGCGCGTCCAGCCTCGCGCTGCTGTTGCGTCTCGCCGGACACGACACCCGCACCGCGAATGACGGCCTGGAAGCGCTGCGCGTCGCGGACGCCTTCCACCCGGAGGCCGCGTTCCTGGACCTGGGCATGCCCGGGCTCGACGGGTACGGCGTCGCGCGCGAGCTACGCAAGCGTCCCTGGGCGACCCCGAGCCTGGCGATCTTTGCGCTGACCGGCTGGAACCAGCCCGAAGCGAAACGGCGTGCGACGGAAGCCGGTTTCGATGCCCACCTGGTGAAGCCGTTCGATGCCGGCGACCTCGACCGGCTCATCGCGACCGCGCGCGCTGCGCGCGAACCGGCCTAGCCGCGCGACAGCGGGGGCAGTGCCCACTCAATCGGCGCGGCACCACGCCGGGCCAGGTAGTCGTTCGTGGCCGAGAAGTGCCCGCACCCCAGGAACCCGCGGTGTGCGGACAGCGGCGAGGGGTGCGGGGCGGCCAGGACGCAGTGCCTGCGCGTGTCGATCCGCGCCCCCTTTTTCTGTGCGTGGCTGCCCCAGAGCAGGAACACCAGGCCTTCGCGCTCGCGGTCGAGCGTCTCGACGATGTGGTCGGTGAAACCCTCCCAGCCCTTGCCGGCATGCGCACCGGCGCGGCCTTCCTCGACGGTCAGCACCGCGTTGAGCAACAGCACGCCCTGCCTGGCCCACGGCAGCAGGCACCCGTGGTCCGGCCGCGGGATGCCGAGGTCGCGCTGCAGTTCCTTGAAGATGTTCTCGAGCGACGGCGGCACGCGCACGCCCGGCTGCACGGAGAAGCACAACCCGTGCGCCTGCCCCGCGCCGTGGTACGGATCCTGGCCGAGGACGACGACGCGCGTGGCGTCGAACGGCGTGGCTTCGAGCGCCCCGAAGATCCGCGGCCCCGGCGGGAAGATCCGCGCCCCCGCCGCCTTGCGTTCCCGCAGGAATCCGGCGAGCTGCTGCATGTCCTCGCGCTGCAGGTAGTCCCCCACCCGCGCCTTCCACGACGCTTCCAGCTGCACCCGGTCAGGCATCGAATGCTTTTTGTTCCGGGAGGCGCGAGAGGCGGAGCTGGAAGAGGGCCTTGGTGACGAGCAGGCGTTCTTCGATGGGCTTGAGGACGAGGTCGTTGGCGCCGTCGCGCAACAGTTCGGCCTGGTTGTCGGGGTTGGCGTCGCCCGTCATCACCAGCACCGGCAACTGGCGCTTGCCGTAGCCGTAGCCCTCGCGCAGCTTGTGCAGCAGGTCGCGGCCTTCGAGCTCGCCCTTCAGGTACACGTCGGTCAGCACCAGGTCGACGCCGGGCGCATCGCCCGCCTCGCGCCTGGCCTCGAGATACGCGAGTGCGTCCTCGACGCTGGTGACGTGTTCCACCAGCATGTCGCAGCGCTGCAGCCAGCGCTTTGTGGCCAGCGCCACCACCCGGCTGTCCTCGACGTACAGCACGCGAGCGCCGGGGATGGTGTCGGGCTGCACGTAGCCGCGGATGAACGTGGCCAGCGCGCCGTGGCCGAGCGACTTGTCGAAGTAGTCGGTGACGTCGTCGGTGAAGCGGCGCGACTCCAGCAGTTGCTGCGCGTTGCCGGACACGACGATCACCGGCACGTAGGCCTGTCCGGCGGCTTCGCGCACCACGCGCGCGAGTTGCTGGCCGTCGCCGTCGGGCAGGTCGAGCGCGGTGGTGACCAGGTCGACCGGCCCTTCGGCCAGCGCGACGCGCGCTTCCGCCAGGCCTTCGCAGGCGATGACGCGCACCTCCGGCAACTCGCGCTGCAGGACGTCGCCGATCAGCTTGCGCACCAGCTTCGAACCGTCGACCACCATCACGCGTGGGGCGTGGCCGACGACATGGCGCAGGTCGTTCGTCGCGTCCACGTCAGGCCTCCACTGGGCGCGTCTGGCGCAGGAAGTGGCCGGTCACGACCCCGGCGCCCAGCCACCCGAGCACCGTCGCGCCCAGCAGCACCCAGCCGGCATGCGCCGCGCCCAGGCCTTCCAGTGCGAAGTCGCTGCCGTAGCTCGTCGCCAGTTCCGCCAGCGGCGGCTGCAATGCGAGGTTGGTGGCCGTCAGCAGGGCGAGCGCGACCAGCCCGGCGCCGAGGCCGTACCACGCGCCCAGGTACAGGAACGGAC
Source organism: Lysobacteraceae bacterium (assembly GCA_035759645.1). Lineage (GTDB taxonomy): Bacteria > Pseudomonadota > Gammaproteobacteria > Xanthomonadales > Xanthomonadaceae > CAMPJU01. The sequence goes on from DASTUL010000017.1 coordinate 15,076, forward strand.
GACGAATGAAACCGTCGCTCGCGCCGAGCAGCTGCAGCACGCCGATCTCCTCGCGTCGGGACTGGATGTCCAGGCGCACGGTATTGCCGACCACCAGCACGGCGCCGAGGCCGAGCAGCAAGGCCAGCACGAGCGCGACGCGGCCGCCGAAGCGCAACCAGCCGTCGAGCCGGCGGCGCCATTCCGCGTCGTGCTGCAGCATCTCCACGCCGGGCGCGTCGCGCAGCGCATCGGCGAGCAACGCGCCGTCGCCGGCAGGCGTCACCAGCAACACGCTGGGCAAGGGATTCGCATCGAGCGCGTCGATCGCGGCGTCGAGTCCACCTTGTTCGCGCAGTTCTTCGAGGCCTTGTTCAGGTGTGCGCAACTCGACGGCGGCAACGTCGTCGCGCGTGCGCAGCTCATCGGCCAGTTCGGCGGCGCGCGCGCCATCGACCTCGACCTCCAGGAACAGCGCGATCTGCCGCGACTGCTGCGCGCTGCCGGCGAAGCGGCCGACGTTGTCGAGCACCAGCGCGAGGCCGAGCGGCAACGCAAGCGCCACCGCCATCACGCCGATGGTGAGCAGCGTCGACCATGGCCGCCGCGCGATGCGTCCCAGCGCGGATACCAGGCTGTACGCGTGGTGGTCGAGCCAGGCTTTCGGCTTGCCCATCACTCGGCGAGCTCCTCCGGCGCGATGTCGTCCACCAACCGGCCGTGATCGAGCACCAGCACGCGCTTGCGCATGCGCTTGACCAGGTTGAGGTCGTGGCTGGCGACCATGACCGCGGTCCCGCGCTCGGGGAGCGAGGCGAACAGCGCCATGATCTCGGCCGACAGCGTCGGATCGAGGTTGCCGGTCGGTTCGTCGGCGATCAGCAACGCGGGCTCGGCGACGATCGCGCGGGCGATGCCGACGCGTTGCTGCTCGCCGGCCGACAACTGGGTCGGGAGCGATCGCTCGCGATCACCCAGGCCCAGGCGCTCCAGCGCACTACGCACGCGCTTGCCGGCTTCCGCGCGGCCCATGCCGCGCAGCACCAGCGGCAGCGCCACGTTCTCGCCGACGGTGCGGTCGGCCAGCAGCCGGTGGTCCTGGTAGACGACGCCGATCGCGCGGCGGTGCAGCGGCACCTTGCGGCCACGCACCTTCAGCAGGTTGCGGTCGCCGAACAACACGGCGCCGCGGCTGGGCCGTTCCGCCAGCTGCACCAGCTTGAGCAGCGTGCTCTTGCCGGCGCCGGAATGGCCGGTGATGAACAGCATCTCCCCCGGCGCCATCGCGAAGCTGACGTCCTCCAGCGCCGCACGACCGCCCGGGTACTGCTTGCTGACGTTGTCGAAGCGCAGGACGGCCATGGAGAGATCGTAGCCCGGATGCAGCGAAGCGGAATCCGGGGCTTCAGTGCTGGCTACGCGGGCCGCGCGTGACCAGCGACTTCAAACCGCGGCCGATGCGCGAGAGCAGCGACGGCGCCTCGGTCGCGGCCGGCTCGTGGCGCCGCGCAGGCTTGTGCTGCGTGGCGCGACGGGGCTTGGCGGGATCCTGCGCCTGCGCGCCCGACTCCGGCTTCTGGCCGCGCGACTGCTCGGCGCCCTCGATCCGCTGCCCACCACGGCGGCGACGACGCTTGCGCGGCGCTCGCTCGCCCTCGGTGGCTGGCACGGGGGATGCGGCCGGCGCAGCCGTAGCCGCTGCCGCGACAGGCTTCACCTCAGCGGTGTCGGCGGCACGCGGGCGACGCTCGCGACGCGGCTCGCCACTGCCGGTTCCGCTTCCGGAACGCTCGGTGCGACCACGGCCCCCTGCGCCACCCGGACCGCCACGCGACCCGGTGCGACCGCCGCCACGACGCGCGTCGTCGGCCGCCCGCTGCTCGCGGGCCTCGCGGAAGATCTCGCCGATGCTCTCGCCGTCCCCGGGCTGGACTTCCACGCCCTCGCGCGGCTTGCGCGGCTGCGCGGTCATCAGGTCCTTGGTGACCGGCTCGGACGGGATCTTCTGTTCGATGAACGCCTCGATGTCCGGCAGGCCGATCGCGTAGCGCTCGCACGCGAAGCTGATCGCGTCGCCCTCGGCGCCCAGGCGCGCGGTGCGGCCGATGCGGTGCACGTAGTCCTCGGCATCGAACGGCAGGTCGTAGTTGTAGACGTGCGACACGCCGTCGATGTGCAGGCCGCGCGCGGCCACGTCGGTCGCGACCAGGATCTCCAGCTGGCCGGCCTGGAACTTCTTGAGCAGCGACTCGCGCTTCTTCTGCGGCACGTCGCCCGACAGCACGCCGACGCGATAGCCCGCGCGCTCCAGCGACCGCGCCACGCGCTCCACGTAGGCCTTGGTGTTGACGAACACCATCGTGCGCGCGCCCTCGCTGCGCGACAGCAGGCCCAGCAGCAGCGGCATCTTCTCGTCGTCCGCCGGGTAGTACAACTTCTGGCGCACGCGCGCCTGGGTGATGGTTTCCGTCTCCACCACCAGCTTCTCGGGCTCGTTCATGTGTTCGTAGGCGAGCTCGAGCACGCGGTGCGACAGCGTCGCGGAGAACAGCAGGGTCTGACGCTCGGTGCGCACCGGCATCCGGCGCAGCAGGAAGCGGATGTCCTTGATGAAGCCGAGGTCGAACATGCGGTCGGCCTCGTCCAGCACGCACACCTCGCAGGCGTGCAGGCTGACCACCTTGTGCTGCTTCACGTAGTCGATCAGGCGGCCCGGGGTGGCGATGATCACGTCGGCGCCTGCCTGCAGGATGGCGCGCTGCTTGTCGTAGTCGACGCCGCCGTACACCAGCGCGAACTTCAGGCCCAGGTCGGGCGCGAAGCTCATGGCGTCCTTGTGGATCTGGATCGCCAGCTCGCGGGTCGGCGCCAGGATCAGCGCGCGCGGGTCTTCCGGCTTGCGGTCGGCCAGCGCGGGCCGGGTCAGCAGGCGGTTCACCACCGCGATCAGGAAGGCCAGCGTCTTGCCGGTGCCGGTCTGCGCCTGGCCGGCGACGTCGCGGCCGGCGAGGGCCAGCGGCAGGGTCAGTGCCTGGATGGGCGTGCAGCGGGTGAATCCGGTGGCGTCCAGGCCGGCCTGCAGGTCGGGGTGCAACTCGAAACTGGAAAAGGGGATGTCGGTTAGGGGCTTGTCGCTCATGCGTAATGGGTCGTCCGCGCGGTCTCGCGCTCAGGGGGCGGCTGCGTAGCCGCGCTTGCGTGGGTGGCGTCGCCGAAGCAGACTGCCGGTGCGGCCAGATCGCGTCCCTGACCGCGGCCGCGACGCCCTATTGCGCCGCGAAACGGCCCAGTCTAACGCAACCCGGAGTCCCCAACCCCCATGAGTGACAAGGTGATGCATGTCGGCGATGCCGACTTCGACAGCACGGTCCTGCAATCGTCCGAGCCGGTGCTGGTCGATTTCTGGGCCGAATGGTGCGGCCCCTGCCGGATGATCGCGCCGGCCCTGGACGAGCTGGCCGAGACCTACGAAGGCAAGGTGAAGATCGCCAAGGTGAACGTGGACCACAACCGCGCCACGGCGATGAAGTACCACGTGCGCTCCATTCCCATGCTGCTGCTGTTCAAGGACGGCCAGGTCCAGGCCACCCAGATCGGCGCCGTGGGCAAGGCCCAGCTCAGCCAGATGATCGACAAGGCCCTATAGGTACCTGTCTGCCCTGATCGTGAACACCCCGGCGCCGGGCCGCTTGCCGGCGCCCCCGCGCCGGTGCTAGGTTTAAGCGACCGGCGCGCCGTTCGGCCCGCCGCACCTTCCGGCAACACACCCATTTGCCCACGTCCCCGACGTCCCGTCCGCCGCTGCGCGGGCGCTCGCCGCACTAGCGAGGAATTCACGCTTGTCCGATCCTGATACCGACGCCGGCGCTCCGGCCGAAAAGCGCGTGCGCAAGGCACGTGCCAGCAATGCCGAGGGCGCCGCCGACAACGCAGCCCCCCAGGCAGCCCCCCAGCAATCCGCCCCCGAGGCCCCCGCCCAGCAGGCCCCGGCCCGCAACGAAGGCGGCCACGACAACGCCGGCGACGGCGGTGGCGACAATCGCGAAGGCGGCGGCCGGCACAACAACAACCGGCGCGAACGCTTCCGCAACCGGCGCGACCGCAATCGCGGTGGCGGCGGCAGTGGTGGCGGTGGCGGCAACCGCGACGGCCTGCCGAGCGACGACAACGGCAACGAGACCTTCGTGCCGCGCGCCAACCCGCAGGT
>DASTUL010000018.1:0-5070 GCA_035759645.1 Lysobacteraceae bacterium
TTCACCAATGCCGGCATGGTCCAGTTCAAGGACGTGTTCCTCGGCGCGGAAAAGCGCAGCTACACCCGCGCGGTGTCCAGCCAGCGCTGCGTGCGCGCCGGCGGCAAGCACAATGACCTGGACCAGGTCGGCTACACGGCGCGCCACCACACCTTCTTCGAGATGCTGGGCAACTTCAGCTTCGGCGACTACTTCAAGAAGGACGCGATCCTCTGGGCGTGGCAGTTGCTGACCGAGACGTGGAAGCTGCCGCCGGAGCGCCTGCTCGCGACCGTCTACCACACCGACGACGCGGCCTTCGCGATCTGGCGCGACGACGTCGGCCTGCCGCCCGAACGCATCATCCGCATCGGCGACAACAAGGGCGCGCCGTACGCCTCGGACAACTTCTGGCAGATGGCCGACACCGGCCCGTGCGGTCCGTGCTCGGAAATCTTCTACGACCACGGCCCGGCGTACGCAGGCGGTCCCCCGGGTTCGCCCGACGAGGATGGCGACCGCTACATCGAGATCTGGAACAACGTCTTCATGCAGTTCGACCGCCAGGCCGACGGCACGCTGCTGCCGCTGCCCGCGCCGTGCGTCGACACCGGCATGGGGCTGGAACGGCTCGCCGCCGTGCTGCAGGGCGTGCACAGCAACTACGAGACCGACCAGTTCCGGCACCTCATCGCCGCGGCCGCTCGCCACACCGGCACCGATGACCTGGACAACAAGTCGCTGCGCGTCATTGCCGACCACATCCGCGCCTGCGCGTTCCTGATCGTCGACGGCGTGTTGCCGTCCAACGAGGGCCGCGGCTACGTCCTGCGCCGGATCATCCGGCGCGCGTTGCGCCATGGCTGGATGCTCGGCGTGCGCGGCGGCTTCTTCTGGAAGATGGTCGCGCCGCTGGTCGAGGTGATGGGCGACGCGTACCCGGAACTCGTCGCGCGCCAGTCGCTGGTCGAGCGCGCGCTGCAGGCCGAGGAGGCGCGCTTCGACGAGACGCTGGAGCAGGGCATGCGCATCTTCGACGACGTCGCCGCGCGCAGCGGCGCGTCCGGCACGCCCGTGATCCCTGGCGAGGACGCCTTCCGCCTCTACGACACCTACGGCTTCCCGGTCGACCTGACGGCCGACATCGCGCGCGAGCGCGGGCTCGAGGTCGACATGGACGGTTTCGAATCCGCCATGCAGCGGCAGCGCGAAACGGCGCGCGCCGCTGGCAAGTTCGGCGGCGGCATCGCATTGCCCGCGGAACTGGTGTCGAAGCTGGAGCCCACCGGATTCCTCGGCTACGACAAACACGACGCCGGCGGCCTTGTCGTCGTCGCGTTGCTGCGCGATGGCCGCCCCGTCCAGGCGATCGAACCCGGCGACGAGGCCGTGGTGCTGCTCGACCGCACGCCGTTCTACGCCGAATCCGGCGGCCAGGTGGGCGACGCCGGCCAGCTCGCCGAGGAAGGCGTGCTGTTCGATGTCACCGATACCCAGAAGCTGGCAGGCCAGTTCCACGGCCATGTCGGCCAGCTCAAGGCCGGCACCCTGCGCGTCGGCGACCACGTCGTTGCCGCCATCGACGGGACGCGCCGCGCGGCGACCGTGCTCAACCACTCGGCCACGCACCTGCTGCACGCCGCGCTGCGCGAAGTGCTGGGCGACCACGTCACGCAGAAGGGCTCCCTGGTCGCGCCCGACCGCCTGCGTTTCGACTTCGCCCACCTGCAGGCGATGACACCCGCCGAACTGGCCGAGGTCGAGCGCCGGGTCAACGCCGAGATCCGCGCCAACCATGCAGCCGAAGTGCGGCACATGGGCATGCAGGAGGCGCTGGACTTCGGCGCGATGGCGCTGTTCGGCGAGAAGTACGGCGAGCGCGTTCGCGTGCTGCGCATGGGCGAGGGCTCCATCGAACTGTGCGGCGGCACGCACGTGGCGCGCACCGGCGACATCGGCCTGTTCAAGATCGTGTCCGAGGGCGGCGTGTCCGCGGGCGTGCGCCGGATCGAGGCGGTGAGCGGGCAGGGCGCGCTCGACCACGTGGCCCAGGAGGAACGGCGGCTGCACGAGGCGGCGCAACTGCTCGGCGGCAGTGCCGCGGATGTCGGCGACAAGGTACGCGCGCTGCTCGAGCGGCAGAAGAAACTCGAGCGTGAACTCGAGGCGGCGAGGGCGAAGGCCGCGTCGGGCGCGACCAGCGACCTGGCCGGCTCGGCGGTCGACGTCGGTGGGGTGAAGGTGCTCGCGGCCCGGCTCGAAGGGTTCGACGCGAAGGCACTGCGCGATGCGGTCGACAGGCTCAAGCAGCAGCTCGGCGACGCGGTGATCCTGCTCGCCGGGGCGAGCGACGGGAAGGCTGCGCTGGTCGCGGGCGTGAGCGGCGCCGCGTCGGGCAAGGTGAAGGCGGGCGAGCTGCTCGCCAGCGTCGCAACCCGGATCAACGGCAAGGGCGGCGGCCGCCCGGACCTTGCGCAGGGCGGAGGCGACGACGGGCCTGCGCTCGCGGCCGCGCTCGACGATGTCGCGGCGTGGGTCGGCGCCCGGTTGGGCGGCTGAACGGCCTCCGGCGGGGCATGACTAATTTCCTTGTTGCCAGTCTCTGGCGGCCGTTAAGATGCCCGATCAAGGACAGGAGGTTCCCCCATGCTCATCCTGACAAGGCGCGTCGGTGAGACCCTGATGATCGGTGACTCCGTGACGGTCACGGTGCTCGGCGTCAAGGGCAACCAGGTCCGCATCGGCATCACCGCGCCCAAGGACGTCGCGGTGCATCGCGAGGAGATCTACCAGCGCATCCAGCGCGGCGAGGACGCGCATCCCGCGGAAGGCGAGCAGCCGTCCGGCAACGAGGGCGGCGCGGCCTGAAGTTTGCCGCGGGGCGTTTGCCGCACGCCGGGCGAACCGTTATCCTGCGCCGCCGGCGTGCATCGACCGCCGCGCACCGCACACGGAGACTTGCCCGAGAGGCCGAAGGGGCTCCCCTGCTAAGGGAGTATGGGGTCAAAAGCTCCATCGAGGGTTCGAATCCCTCAGTCTCCGCCACTTCCCGGGCAGCAGTTTCGGTATCCGAAGCGTTGACCGGTCGCCGGGCCACCCGGCATAATTTCGCTTCTGCGCGCCCGTAGCTCAGTTGGATAGAGCACCAGGCTACGAACTTGGGGGTCGGAGGTTCGAATCCTTCCGGGCGCGCCATTGGAAACACAGGAAACCCGGCCCGATGGCCGGGTTTTTTGTTGTCGCGTTCATGCCGGCACGGGCATGCTCGGGCGCATTCCTCCGCTGGAGTGACCTGATGAAGCAGCGCCTCCTCTTCGCCTCGCTCGTCATGCTCGCGATGCCCGCGTGCGCGCAACCCCAGGCACCGGATCCGTCCGGCAGTCCGGGCGAGGCGGCTTCGGCCTCCAGCGATCCCGATGCATCGGCGGGTCCTGCAGCGCCCGCGGAACAGGCGCCGGCACCGGACCCAGTGTCCGCCGCCGACCGGGCCAGGTACGAAGCCTGCATGGCCGGACTCCGGGACAACGCAGTCGATGCGGGCGTGTCGGCCGCTGCCTTCGACACGCAGGTCGACGGCCTCGTGCCCGACCTCTCGGTCGTGAAGCTGCTCGACGCGCAGCCCGAGTTCGAGACGGCGATCTGGGACTACCTGGCGGGGCTGGTCGACGACGAGCGCATCGCCGACGGTCGCGCGATGCTCGAGCGCCATGCCGACGTCCTGGCGCGCGTGTCCGACCAGTACGGCGTTGATCCGGCCACGGTGGTCGCGGTCTGGGGCGTGGAGAGCGACTACGGCAGCAAGTTCGGCGACCGTCCGTTGCTGACGTCACTGTCGACGCTGTCGTGCTTCGGCCGGCGCCAGGATTTTTTCCGCGGCGAGCTGTTCAGCGCGATGCGCATCCTGGAGAAGGGCGACATCGAGCCGGGCGACCTGCGTGGCTCGTGGGCCGGCGCGTTCGGCCACACCCAGTTCATGCCGTCGACGTTCGAGCGCATCGCGGTCGACTTCGACGGCGACGGCCGCCGCGACCTGGTCGGCAGCGTGCCGGATGCGCTGGCCTCCACTGCCCACTACCTGGACCGTTCCGGCTGGCGCGAAGGCGAGCCCTGGGGATACGAAGTCGAGTTACCCGATGGTTTCGATGCGAGCCTCGCAGGCCGCACGGACCGGCGCACCTTGTCCGAATGGATGAAGTACGGGATCAAGCGCGTCGACGGCAGGCCGATCGACCTGCCCGGCAACACGCGTGCGGCGGTGTTGCTGCCGGCGGGCATCGACGGGCCCGCGTTCCTGGTGTTCCGCAACTTCGATGCCATCTATTCCTACAACGCCGCGGTGAGCTATGCGCTCGCCATCGCGCACCTGTCCGACCGCCTGCGCGGCGGCGGCGCCTTCGAGACACCTTGGCCCACGGACGATCCGGGCCTGTCGCGCGTGCAGCGCCGCGAGTTGCAGGAATTGTTGCTTGCGCGTGGCCACGACATCGGCGAGGTCGACGGGATGCTCGGCACCCGGACGCGCGAGGCGATCAAGCTGGAGCAGCAGCGCCTCGGGCATGCACCCGCGGATGGGCGCGGCGGGATGAAGATCCTGGAAGTGCTGCGAGCCGAGCGGCGATAGAAGTTCCGGAGCGGGTGTGGGAGCCGCCATGGCGGCGAGCTTTTCGCCAACCGCTCGCCGCCATGGCGGCTCCCACAGTCACGCGGGGAGCGACGCGAGCAGCGTCCTGGCCACCGCGTCCGGATGCCGCAACCACGAGAAATGATCGGCGGTCGTACCCAGCGCCGCCGCATGGAGAACATGCACGCTGGCTTCGACGCGCGGCAGCTTGGCCAGCAGGAAGCGCAGCGACGACGCCGGCGCAAGCCAGTCGTCCGGGAACACCACCGCGCGCGCGTCGACCTCGACCCGGCGCATGCCGGCCTCGATGTCCGCGTCGATGCCCGCACCCGCGTACCGCCCGGACAACGCCGTCCGTGCCCAGTCGCGCATGACGCCGCGTGCTTCCTGCCCGCCGAAGCGGATCCGGCGGCCGGGCAGGGCGCCGCAACGATCGGCCAGCCAGGGCAGGAAACGGTAGACCAGCGGCA
>DASTUL010000019.1:0-4245 GCA_035759645.1 Lysobacteraceae bacterium
GCGCTGGGGGCGGACGGCGACGGTTAGCGTCACAGGGGCGTCGCCAAGAGGCCCAAGGCACCAGGTTTTGATCCTGGCATTCGTAGGTTCGAATCCTACCGCCCCTGCCAAGAAGAGCTGCACATGTCTGTCCAGGAAGACCGCAACCTGCTCGTCTTCACCGGCAATGCCAACCGGCCACTGGCCGAGGCGGTGTGCCGCGAGTTGGGCATCCGGCCGGGAAAGGCGCAGGTCGGGCGCTTCTCGGACGGCGAGGTGCAGGTCGAGATCGAGGAGAACGTGCGCCGGCAGGAAGTGTTCGTCATCCAGCCGACCTGCGCGCCGAGCGCCGAGAACCTGGTGGAGCTGCTGGTGCTGATCGACGCGCTCAAGCGCGCATCGGTGTCCAGCGTGACCGCGGTGGTGCCGTACTTCGGCTACGCGCGGCAGGACCGCCGGCCCAGGTCGGCACGCGTGCCGATCACCGCCAAGGTCGCCGCGCAGATGTTCTCGACCGTGGGCACCGACCGGGTGCTGACGGTCGACCTGCACGCCGACCAGATCCAGGGCTTCTTCGACATCCCGGTCGACAACGTCTATGCCTCACCGCTGCTGCTGGCCGACATCTGGCGCGCGCACGGCACGGACGACATGGTGGTGGTCTCGCCCGACGTCGGCGGCGTGGTGCGCGCCCGGGCGATCGCCAAGCGGCTTGACGACGCGGACCTGGCGATCATCGACAAGCGGCGCCCGAAGGCGAACGTCGCCACGGTGATGAACATCATCGGCGACGTCCGCGGCAAGACCTGCGTGCTGGTGGACGACATCGTCGACACCGCCGGCACGCTGTGCGCCGCCGCGGCGGCGCTCAAGGAGCAGGGCGCGACCAAGGTGGTCGCGTACTGCACGCATCCGGTGCTGTCCGGGCCGGCCATCGACAACCTGTCCGGGTCCTGCCTGGACGAGCTGGTCGTCACCGACACCATCCCGTTGTCGGAAGCGGCCCGCGCCTGCAGCACGATCCGCCAGCTCAGCGTCGCCGAGCTGCTGGCCGAGACGGTCCGCCGGATCGCGTTCGGCGAGTCGGTCAGTTCGCTCTACGTCGACTGACCCGGGACATTTTTCACGGCTCACCTGGTCGCGGGTGAGTCACACACGCCGCCGCGAGGCGGCACAACGCAAGCAAAGAGAGAGCAATCCAATGGCAACCGAACACAAGATCACGGCATTCGGCCGCGAGGACGCAGGGAAGGGTGCGAGCCGCCGCCTGCGCCGCGCGGGCCGCATCCCGGCCATCGTCTACGGCGGTCACGCCGAACCCGCGAGCGTCGAGCTCGACCACGAGAAGACCTGGCTGGCCAGCCAGAACGAGTGGTTCTATTCCTCGATCCTCACCATGGACGTCGACGGCACGTCGCAGAAGGTGCTCCTGCGCGACATGCAGCGCCATCCTTACCGCCAGCAGATCATGCACCTGGACTTCCAGCGCGTGAGCGAGAACGAGGCGATCCGCACCGCGGTGCCGCTGCACTTCCTCAACCAGGAGAATTCGCCGGCAGGCAAGGCCGCGGACGTGGTCATCACCCACGAGCTCAACGAGGTCGTGGTCAGCTGCCTGCCGAAGGACCTGCCGGAGTACATCGAGGTCGACCTGTCCGACTTCGCGCTGGGCGGCATCATCCACCTGTCGCAGCTCAAGCTGCCGGCGGGCGTCGAGATCCCCGAGCTGAAGCTGGGCAAGGAGCACGACGTCGCCGTGGTGGTCGCCAAGGCCGGCCGCGTGGAACTCGAGGAAACCGCCGAGGGCGCGGAAGCCGCCACGGACGTCCCGGCCGCCAAGGTCGACGGCGACGACGCGGCTGCCGACAAGGCCGACGCGGAGTAACAGGCCGCGACGCCGCCGGTCGGGCCGCGCCTGCGGCCCGGTCGGCGCGTGGCCGTTTCGATGGAAGGCCTGCGCCTCATCGTCGGGCTGGGCAATCCCGGCCCCGAACACGCCCGGACCCGGCACAACGCCGGGTTCTGGTTCGCTGACGCGCTGGCCGCGGCGGTGGGCGGGCGGTTCAGCCTGGAATCGAAGCTGTTCGGCGAAGCCTGCAAGGTGGACGTCGGCGGCAAGTCGCTGTGGCTGCTCAAGCCGGCGACCTTCATGAACCTCTCGGGCAAGTCGGTCACCGCCGCCCTGCGCTACTGGAAGATCGAGCCGGAACAGGCGCTGCTCGCCCATGACGAGCTCGACCTGCCGCCGGGCACCGCGCGGCTGAAGTTCGACGGCGGCCATGGCGGCCAGAACGGCCTGCGCGACACGATGCGCCTGCTGGGGCACGGCCGGTTCCACCGGCTGCGCGTCGGCATCGGCCATCCCGGGCACAAGGACAGGGTGACGCCCTGGGTGCTCGGCAAGCCCGGCCCGGACGACGAGGCGGCGATCCTGCGCGCCATCGACGATGCGCTCGGCGTGCTGCCGCTGGCGGTCGCCGGCGACATCAACGAGGCGATGAAACGCCTCCACACGGACAAATAATGGGCATCAGATGCGGCATCGTCGGCCTGCCGAACGTCGGCAAGTCGACCCTCTTCAACGCGTTGACCAAGGCGGGCATCGCCGCGGCCAATTTCCCCTTCTGCACGATCGAGCCCAATGTCGGCGTGGTCCCGGTGCCGGATCCGCGCCTGGGCGCATTGGCGGACATCGTCAAGCCGCAGAAGGTCATCCCGACCGCGGTCGAGTTCGTGGACATCGCCGGCCTCGTGGCCGGCGCGGCGTCGGGCGAAGGCCTGGGCAACAAGTTCCTGGCGCATATCCGCGAGGTGGACGCGATCTGCCACGTGGTGCGCTGCTTCGAGAACGACGACGTGATCCACGTGTCCAACCGGGTCGACCCGATCGCGGACATCGAGACGATCGACACCGAGCTGGCGCTGGCCGACCTGGAGTCGGTGGACAAGGCCCTGCAGCGGGCCGAGCGCTCGGCGAAGACCGGCGACAAGGACGCGAAGGCGCGGGTCGAAGTGCTGGCGCGGGTCCGGGACGGCCTGGACGCCGGCCGCCCGGCGCGGGCCCTGGGCCTGTCCGAGGACGACCGCGCCGCGGTGCGCGACCTGTTCCTGCTGACCCTCAAGCCGGTGATGTACGTGGCCAACGTGCTGGAGGACGGCTTCCGCGACAACCCGCACCTGGACGCGGTGCGCGCCCGGGCCCAGGGCGAGGCGGCCGAGGTGGTCCCGGTGTCCGCCGCGATCGAGGAGGAGCTGAGCCAGCTCGAGGACGCCGACCGCGACGATTTCCTGGCCTCCATGGGCCTGGACGAGCCCGGCCTGAACCGGGTGATCCGCGCCGCCTATTCGCTGCTGGGGCTGCAGACCTACTTCACCGCCGGCGTGAAGGAGGTCCGGGCCTGGACGGTCCGTGGCGGCTCGACCGCCCCCCAGGCCGCCGCCGTGATCCATACCGATTTCGAGAAGGGGTTCATCCGGGCCGAGACCATCGGTTACGAGGACTTCATCCGCTACCGGGGCGAGGCGGGTGCCCGCGATGCCGGCCGGCTGCGCCTGGAAGGCAAGGAATACCGGGTGCAGGAGGGCGATGTCCTGCACTTCCGCTTCAACGTCTGAACAGCCGGCAGGGACTGGCAGAGCGTTGACACGAATCGCGCAACCCGCCAAAATCGCGGGCTGTTTCACTCCGGCACGAATCGCCCCCGACCGGGGTCTCCGCCGGTTGCTACAAGACCGGAGGGATACCCAAGCGGCCAACGGGGGCAGACTGTAAATCTGCTGGCTTACGCCTTCGGTGGTTCGAATCCACCTCCCTCCACCAACCGGTTCCGCAATTCGCGGGAGTAGTTCAACGGTAGAACCTCAGCCTTCCAAGCTGATGGTGCGGGTTCGATTCCCGTCTCCCGCTCCACTGCTGCTCTTCCATTGATGTTCCCGCGACAGCAACACCCAATCCGCTCACGTAGCTCAGTCGGTAGAGCACCTCCTTGGTAAGGAGGAGGTCGATGGTTCGATTCCATTCGTGAGCACCAATACGCGGATCCCTCCGCAAGAGCCCGCACATCCATGTGCGGACTTCCAACAGAAAACCAGTAGTTACCTACACCTAGGCAGCGAGATACGACGATGGCAAAGGGTAAGTTCGAGCGCACCAAGCCCCACGTGAACGTGGGCACGATCGGCCACGTGGACCACGGCAAGACGACGCTGACGGCGGCGCTGACGAAGATCGGCGCGGAGCGTTTCGGCGGCGAGTTCAAGGCCTAC
>DASTUL010000020.1:0-3955 GCA_035759645.1 Lysobacteraceae bacterium
CGTGGAAGGCAGCGGGGCGCACGCGCGCGTGCAGGTCAATTTCGACGACGCGGGCAGCAAGTGGCTGGTGCTGGCCTACGCCAATCTCCAGCCTGCCTGACTCGACCCCTGTAGGAGCGGCGTAAGCCGCGATGCCGTTGGCGGCAGAGCATCGCGGCTCACGCCGCTCCTACGTTGTCATTTCTTCGCGTGCCACTTGTCGTCGTCGCCCTTCTCGTAGTCCTTCTTGACGGCTGACCAGGCGACCTTGTGCGCGGTTTCCTCGCGGCCGGAATCGCCGCGGCGTTCCGACGGCTTGTCGTACTGGTCGTACGCGCTGTTGAAGGCTTCCTTGTAGATCTCCTGCGCATGCTTGGGCAGGTTGTCCTTCACCGAATCGGGCAGTTCCGTGATGCGGTCGTAAGGCATGGCGATGTCTCCAGCCGGGACGCCCGAGGATGCCGCCGGGCCGATGAAACGGGCGCGAACCGCCCCATTGCGGGACCCCTGGTTCAGGCGTAATTTCGCGCTCCGGGGACAAGCAGGGGAAGACCCATGCGTCGTGGCCTGAAGTGGGCGGGCGTCGCGCTCGCCGTGGTCCTGGTGCTCGCCGCCGGCCTGCTGGCGGTCGCCTGGGCACACAGCGAAAGTGCTCTCGCACGGAAGTACGTCGTCTCCGACCCGCCGCTGGTCGTGCCGGCCGATCCGGAGACGGTCGCCCGCGGCCGGCACCTCTACGTCTCGCGGGGCTGCACCGGTTGCCACGGCGACGGGGGCGAAGGAAAGCTGCTCTTCGATGCGGGTCCAGTGGCGAAGATCGTGCCGCCCAACCTGACCCGGACGGTCCGGGATCCCGCCTGGACCGACGATGCCCTCGCCGCCGCGGTCCGCCACGGCGTACGGCCCGACGGCACCCCGCTCATCTTCATGCCTGTGGGCGACTACAAGGACCTGGACGACGCCGACACCACCGCGATCATCGCCTGGCTGCGGACCCTGCCCCCTTCGGACAACGACCCGGGACGCACGGAGGTCCGGCCCCTGGGCCGCGTGCTCAACCTGTTCGGCAAATTCCCCATGACCCCCGCGGACGCCATCGACCACGCCCCGCGCCCGCGCCTGGCGCCGCCGGCCGGCCCGACCGCCGAGTACGGCGCCTACCTGGCGCAGGTGTGCACCGGCTGCCACAAGGCGGATTTCACCGGCGGGATCGTCATGGTCCCCGACACGCCGCCAACCGCGAACCTGACCCCGCATCCGGACGCCATGGGCACCTGGAGCCGGGACGACTTCATCCGCGTGATGCGCACCGGCGTGCGGCCGGACGGCCGCGAACTCCACCCGATGATGCCGTGGCGCGAGTTCGGGACGATGACCGACACGGAGCTGGACGCGCTCTGGGCGCACTTCGGGACCCTGCCGCCCGCACCGACCCTGCAATAACGGCCGGCACGCAAGAAAGCGCCGGCCGGGGCAAGCCCGGCCGGCGCGATCGTTCAACTGGTCAGGGTGTCGCCGGACCGCTCAGCCGGCGGTCGAGCCCCGCAGCGCGGCGGCCAGGCCGGCGTCGCCGTTGACCAGGTCGGTCCAGGCGATGTCGGTGCCCTTGCGGTGGCCCTTCTCCACCAGCTTCAGGCCTTCCGGCGCGATCGTCAGGGTGTAGGCCTTGTCGCCGATCTGGACTTCGCGCCGCAGCGGCTTGTCGAGCTTGGTCATCGGTCACTCCTTGGCGGGTTCCGCCGGGAGCCTACCACTCGTAGAGCTTGAAGTAGACGGGGGAGACGGGCCCCTCGCCCTCGCTTTCGTCCAGCCGGCCGTCCCCGTTGCGGTCGTACAGGTAGTAGGTCGGGCCCCGGGGTGGCTGGACCCGGACGACCCGGAGCTGCCCCGCCACCCGGTACTCGGTCACCACGTCGCCGTTCTCGTAGGTCTTCACGAACTCGACCGCGTCCGGCGGGATCTCCGGGCCGGCGAACGGCTCGGTGGCGCAGGCCGCCAGGGCCAGGGACAGGCCGGCGCCCACCAGTCCCTTCAAAAGCGGCAGGCAGGCGAGGCGCGAGGCGTGCATGGCGGGCTCCCGGAGGCGTCTGCCAGGCAGTATGCCGCGCCGTCCCGCGCAGGGTGCGTGAGCGGCGGGCGCCGCGCGACGCGCCGGTAGAATCCCCGGATGCCAAGGCTCGTGCTGATCGACGGATCGTCCTACCTGTACCGCGCGTTCCATGCGCTGCCCCCGCTGGCCAACGACGCGGGCGAACCGACCGGCGCCCTGTTCGGCGTGGTCAACATGCTGCGCGCGACCCTCAACGAGAAGCCCGACTGCGTCGCCTTCGTGGTCGACGCGCCCGGCCGGACCTTCCGCGAGGACCTGGACCCGCAGTACAAGGCCAACCGCCCGCCAATGCCCGACGAGCTGCGGGCCCAGGTGCAGCCGATGTGCGACATCGTCCAGGCACTGGGCATCGACATCGTGCGGGTGGACGGCGTGGAGGCCGACGACGTGATCGGCACCCTCGCCCTGCGCGCCTGCGCCGACGGCGTGGACGTCACCATTTCCACCGGCGACAAGGACTTCGCCCAGCTGGTGAGGCCTGGCGTCGTGCTGGTCAACACGATGAGCGGCAGCCGACTGGATTCGGACGAGGCCGTCATGGCGAAGTTCGGCGTGCGGGCCGACCAGATCATCGACTACCTCGCGCTGGTCGGCGACAAGGTCGACAACATCCCCGGCGTGGACAAGTGCGGGCCGAAGACCGCCGCCAAGTGGCTGGCCGAGTACGGGAGCCTGGACGGCGTGATCGCCAACGCCGACAAGATTGGCGGGAAGATCGGCGAGAACCTGCGTGCGGTGATCGACCGGTTGCCGCTCAACCGCGACCTGGCCACGATCCGGATCGACCTGGACCTGCAACACGCGCACGATTGCCTGCGCCTGCGCGAACGCGACGTCGATGCGCTGCGCACGCTGTACGCGCGCTACGGCTTCCGACAGGCGTTGCGCGACCTGGAGGGTGGCGGCGGCGACGCGGCCGCTTCCGCGGGGATGCGCAACACGGCGGCGGGGTATGCGCGCGCGGCGACGGGACCGACACCGGCGGTGGATCCCGCGCTGGCGGCGCCGGGCCGCTACGAGACCGTGCTCACGCGCGAACAGCTCGACGCCTGGGTCGCGAAGCTCGCGGCCGCCGACGAGTTCGCGTTCGATACCGAGACCGATTCGCTCGACGCGCTGTGCGCGAACCTGGTCGGCCTCAGCCTGTGCACCACCGTGGCGGAGGCCTGCTACATCCCGGTCGGCCACGATGCGCCGGGCGCGCCCGCGCAACTCTCCGTGGCCGAGGTGCTGGACGCCTTGCGCCCCGCCTTCACGGATCCAGCGAAGCGCAAGATCGGCCAGCACGGCAAGTACGACCTGCACGTGTTGCGCTGCCACGGGCTCGAGGTGCGCGGCTACGCCGACGACACGATGCTCGAGAGCTTCGTGCTGAATGCGACGGCCACGCGCCACGACATGGATTCGCTGGCCTCGCGCTACCTGGGCTACGAGACGGTGAAGTTCGCCGACGTGGCCGGCAAGGGCGCGAAGCAGATCCCGTTCTCCCAGGTGGCGCTCGACGACGCGACGCGCTACGCCGCCGAGGACGCCGACGTCACCCTGCGGCTGCACCGGGTGCTCGCGCCGCGGCTCGCGGCGGAACCTGCGCTGCAGCAGGTGTACCGCGCGATCGAGGTCCCGCTGGTGCCGGTGCTCGAGCGCATCGAGGCCAACGGCGTGCTGGTGGACGTGGCCGAGCTGCGCCGCCAGTCGACCGACCTCGGCAAGCGGATGCTCGATGCACAGTCTCGCGCCCACGCGCTGGCGGGCCGTCCGTTCAACCTCGACTCGCCCAAGCAGGTGTGCGAGCTGCTGTTCGAGGAACTGAAGCTGCCGGCGCTGGTGAAGACCCCGAGCGGCCAGCCGTCGGCCAACGAGGAAGCG
>DASTUL010000021.1:0-20052 GCA_035759645.1 Lysobacteraceae bacterium
CCCGGTGATGACCGCGGGCATCGGCCTCCCGCTGCTGGTGCAGCAGCACGGCGCGGAACCGGCGATCCTCGGCGCGATCGGCATGCTCACCGGCTACTGCGGCACGCTGCTGACACCGATGGCGGCCAACTTCAACCTCGTTCCCGCGGCCCTGCTGGAACTGGACGACCCGAACGCGGTCATCCGGATGCAGGTGGCGACGGCATTGCCGTTGATGGCGGTGAACCTGGTGTTGATGGCATGGTTGATCTGATGCCGAAGACGATCGCGCCCACCGTGCTGCTCACCGGCTTCGCGCCGTTCGGCGGCGACGGGTCGAACCCGAGCTGGGAGGCCGTGCGCGCGCTCGACGGCACGCGGATCCGCGGCCATCGCATCGTCGCCCGCCGCCTGTCCGTGGAATTCGGGCGCTCGCTGCGCGAACTGCGCGCGGCGCTCCGGGAGACCAAGCCCGCCATCGTGATCTGCGTGGGCGTCGCGGGCGGTCGCACGGAGATCTCGCTCGAACGCGTCGCGATCAACGTCGACGATGCGCGCATCCCGGACAACGCCGGCGCCAGCCCGGTCGACCAACGGGTGGTCGAAGGCGGTCCCGCCGCCTACTTCGCCACCCTGCCGATCAAGGCCATCCTGCTGGCGCTGCGCGCCGCGGGCATTCCCGCCGCGATCTCGCAGACCGCCGGCACCTACGTGTGCAACCACGTCTTCTACGGACTGATGCACGCGCTGCGCCGCACCCCCCGCGCACGCGGCGGCTTCGTGCACGTGCCGTATTCGCCCTCCGAGGCGGCGTCGCGGCCGGGGACGCCGTGCCTGCCCGTCGAACTCGTCAGCGAGGCGTTGCGCATCGCCGTGCGTACCGCGCTGGCCACCCCGGTCGACCGTCGCGTCGCGGCCGGCGCCGAACACTAGGTACGCGGGAGGGTGACGCCCTTCTGCCCCTGGTACTTCCCGCCGCGGTCCTTGTAGCTGGTCTCGCACACGTCGTCGGCGGCGGCCTGGAAGAACAGCATCTGGGCCACGCCCTCGTTGGCGTAGATGCGCGCGGGCAGCGGCGTGGTGTTGCTGAACTCCAGGGTCACGTGCCCTTCCCACTCCGGCTCGAGCGGGGTGACGTTGACGATGATCCCGCAGCGCGCGTAGGTGCTCTTGCCCAGGCAGACGACCAGCGTGTCCCGCGGGATCCGGAAGTACTCCACGGTGCGCGCCAGCGCGAACGAATTGGGCGGGATGATGCAGACGTCCGCGTCGATGTCGACGAAGCTGCCCGGGTCGAAGGCCTTCGGGTCGACGATCGTCGAGTTGATGTTGGTGAACACCTTGAACTCGCGCGAGCAGCGCACGTCGTAGCCGTAGCTGGAGGTGCCGTAGCTGACGATGCGCTGCCCATTGGCCTGCTTGACCTGCCCCGGCTCGAACGGCTCGATCATCCCGTGCGATTCGGCCATGCGGCGGATCCAGCGATCGGACTTGATGCTCATCCCGGATTTCCCAAAAGAAAACGATCTTAGAGAAGCGACGCACCGATGGACATGGGCGCGCGCGGCCGGGCGGCCAGGTGCGCGGCCACGTTGCGCGCCATCGCGCGGTAGGTCGCGGCGGTCGCCGAGTTCGGCGCGAACGCCACGAGGGGAACCCCCAGGTCGCCCTGTTCGCGGATCACCCGCTCCAGGGGGAGCGCCCCCAGCAACGGGAGCCCGTACATCCCGGCCATGCGCGCCGCGCCACCCTCGCCGAACAGGTGCTCGGCATGCCCGCAATGGGTGCACACGTGCACCGCCATGTTCTCCACCAGGCCGAGCACCGGCACGTTGACCTTCTCGAACATCCGCACCGCCTTGCGCGCGTCCATCGTCGCCACCTCCTGCGGCGTGGTGACCACCACCGCGCCGGCCACCGGGATCTTCTGCGCCAGGGTCAACTGGATGTCGCCGGTCCCGGGTGGCAGGTCGACCACGAGGTAATCGAGCCCGTCCTCCCCGCCCCACAGCGTCTGCTCCAGCAACTGGGTCAGCGCCGAGGTCGCCATCGGGCCCCGCCAGATCATCGGCGTGTCCTGCTCGACCATCAGGCCGATGGAGATCGCCTCGATGCCGTGCGCGTGCATCGGCTCGATCGACTTGCCGTCAGGGCTGTCGGGCCGGCCGGACAGGCCCAGCATCGTCGGCACGCTCGGGCCATACACGTCTGCATCCAGCAACCCGACCCGCGCACCGTCCGCCGCCAGCGCCAGGGCCAGGTTCACCGCGGTCGTCGACTTGCCGACCCCGCCCTTGCCGGACGCGACGGCCAGGATGTTCCGGACCCGGGGCACGGGCATCAGCGCCCCTTGGGGCGCGTGGGCCACGATTCGTTGCTGAAGCTCCAGGTGCCCCAATTCGAGTCCCAGCCCGCCCAACGCTCCCCGGATCGACGTCTCCAGGGCGTCACGCGAACCGCGTACCGGTACTCCAAGCACCAGCGAGACGGCCGCCCGCACGCCATCGACGGCGACCTGCATCCGCGCGCCCGTGGCGGCAAGGCTGACGGTGGTGTCCGGAAGAAGGAGCTGGCCGAGCGCAGCCTCGGCGATGGAAGGAGCATTCACGACGTTCAGGTACCGAAATCAGGAGGTGTTTCGTATTGTGGCAGTTCCGTTAACCCCATGTTAATTTCGCGTGAGTCAGGGGTGCTGACGAGGCGATGCACAAGGGCCGGACGCCCGGCTGACGAATGGCGCAGGGAAGCGGCGCCTATTGAACGTTAACCACAAGGGGTTTACCCATGCGTGTTTCCAAGAACGGGCTGCAGCGCAGCCGCCTGAGTGCCGCCCTGCTCGCGGCGTTGCTGTTGCCCGCCACGGGCATGGTCCTCGCCCAGGAGGCGACGGAGGAAGACACCGAGCAGGCCGAGGCCGAAGCGGAGGACACGACCGAGCTCGAGCGGGTCGTCGTCACCGGCTCGCGCATTGCCCGGGCGGAGATCGAAGGTCCGGCGCCGGTCACGATCATCACGGCCGAGGACCTGGAAATCCAGGGCTTCAGCACCGTCTACGACGCGCTGAACACCCTCACCCAATTCACGGGCTCGGTCCAGAACGAACTCACCCAGAACGGCTTCACCCCGAACGCCAGCTTCCTGAACCTGCGTGGCCTCGGCCCCGGTTACCAGCTGGTGTTGATCAACGGCCGCCGCGCCGCCGACTACCCGCTGCCCTACAACAGCCAGTCCAATGCGGTGAACCTCAGCAACATCCCGGCTGCCGCCATCGAACGGATCGAGATCCTGACCGGTGGCGCCTCGGCGATCTACGGTTCCGACGCCGTCGCCGGCGTGGTCAACGTGGTCATGAAGACCGACTACGAAGGCGACATGCTGACCGTCCGCGGTGGCACGACCACCCGCGGTGGCGGCGACACCGGTCGCGTCCAGTGGATCGGCGGCAAGATGAACGACGGCTGGAGCCTCACCTACGCGTTCGAAGCGTTGGAGCGCGAGGAGATCTATGCCTCGCAGCGCGAGTTCATGGACTCCTACCGCGACGACCCCTCGCGTCCACCGGAGACGGCAACCGCCGTGTCGGGATTGATGCTGCAGGACGGTTTCACCGGCCAGCACATCTTCCCGGACGGCATCGAGGAAACGTGCGGTCGCTTCAGCGAGTTCGAGACGTTCGCGTTCCGCAGCGCGACGCCGAACCGCTGCTACTACTACGGCTATCCGGCCACCCAGGCCATCCGCAATGCGGACCGGAACTTCTCCAGCTACCTGTACGGCACCTGGGACTTCACCGACGAGATGCAGGGCTTCGCCCAGCTGAGCGCAACCATGTCGGAAGCGAAACTGGCCAGCAACACGCAGTTCTGGTCCAGCGGCTTCTTCTTCGACCCGACGCTGTCGTCGCCCCGCCTGCCGGCTGGTGCGATCGTCACGACCCAGCGCATCTTCACGCCTGACGAAGTCGGTGGCGTGGGCGCGCAAAACTCGCATTACGACGAAAACGCGTTCGACGCCGCGGTCGGGCTGCGCGGGATCCTGGCGGATGGCCGGTTCGACTGGGATGCGACGCTGTCGCATGCCGAATACCGGCTCGACGTCGACCGCCCGCGCTTCCTGGCCAATGAGCTGAGGGACTATTTCCTCGGCGACCAGATGGGCCTGGATCCGTACTTCGGCCGCTATCCGGTGCATGTCCTCGACCGCGACCGCTACTTCAATCCGATCAGCGCCGCGGACTTCCAGTCGCTGAACACCCGGGTCCGTTCGGACGCCAAGTCCGAAGTCACCCAGGGGAACTTCGTGCTGTCCGGCGACCTGTTCGAGCTGCCCGCGGGCCCGTTGGCCATGGCAGCGGTGATCGAAGCCGCGACCCAGAGCTACGAGATCAACCCGGATCCGCGTACCTCGCCGGACTATGACGGCGACGAGCCGATCTACAACCTGACGAGCACCGGCGGTGGCGGCGACCGCGATCGCTACGCCGTGGGCCTGGAGCTGAACATCCCCATCTTCAGCACCGTGACCGCCCACGTCGCCGGTCGTTACGACAAGTACGACGACATCACCGCCGTGGACGATGCCGTGACCTGGCAGGCGGGCCTGGAGTGGCGTCCGTTCGACAACCTGCTGTTGCGCGGTACGCATGCGACCAGCTTCCGCGCGCCGGACATGCACTACGTCTTCGCCGACACGTCCGGCTTCTTCCAGACGGTGTTCGACGAGTACCGCTGCCGTCGCGACGGGCTCGACCCGACGGGCGACGATTGCAACAACAACGACTACGTGTACTCGGTGTTCGGCACGCGCCACGGCAACCCCGAGCTCGAGGAAGAGACCGGCGAGTCCACGACGTTCGGCTTCGTGTGGGACATCCGCGACAACATGTCCATGTCGGTGGATTACTACGACATCAAGCTCGAGGGCGGCGTGTCCGACATCAACACCGGCTACCTGCTGCGCAACGAGGCGGATTGCCGCCTGGGCCAGGAGCGTGACGGCACCCCGGTGGACTCCGGTTCGGCGTCCTGCGGCTTCTTCACCAGCCTGATCGAACGCGTCGGCATCTCGGACATCGACGACGACGAGATCGACGAATTCCAGTCGATTCCGTTCAACCAGGCGCTGGTGCAGACCAAGGGCATCGACGCCAGCTGGCGCTACCAGCTGGACACCGATCGTTGGGGCGACTTCGGCTTCAACCTGGCATGGACCCACGTGCTGGAGCTGGAGGAGCAGGAATTCCCCGGCGAGCCGATCGTCAATACCCGCGACCACATGCAGTTCTTCAACTTCCGCAGCCGCGCCACCGGCCAGATGAGCTGGCAGCGCGACGAGTGGGGTGCGGCGCTGTACGGCTATCGCTGGGGTTCGCTGCCCAACTGGGCGGAAACCGGCCGCATCGGCTCGCACACGATCTGGAACGTCAACGTCTCCAGGCAGATCACGGACAACGCGGAAATCTCGCTGTACGTCAACAACGTGCTCGACGAGATCCATCCGAAGGACGACACCTTCAACAGCTATCCGTTCTTCTGGCGGTCCTTCAGCCCCGTTGGCCGCGAGGTCTTCGTGGAGTTCAGCTACCTGTTCAACTGATCGAACCCGCAACTTGCGGTACCTGGAAGCCCGGCGAAAGCCGGGCTTCTTTTTTGGCGCATGGCCAACCACACGTGCACCCATGCAACTTGCGCCCATGGCCGCCGAATCCAGGACCGCCCTCGTCATCGTCGACATGGTCAACCCACTCGACTTCCCGAAGGCAGGTTCCCTGCTCCGCCAGGCCCTGCCCGCCGCTCGCCGGATCGCGAAACTCCGCGCCCGCCTCAAGCCCCAGGGCGTGCCGGTGATCTTCGTCGATGCGGGAGCTGGAGGTGGTCGTGGCGAGCGACGGGACTGCGTCGATGACCGCGACGCGGCACCGGAATGCGCTCGCGGTGCTGCGCGAGATGGACGTGAAGGTCATGCCGTGCAGGTCGATCCGCGCGTGACCCGGATTGCGGCGCTGCGCGCCTCCATCCGGGCTACCGACTCGTAGCCCGGATGCAGCGAAGCGGAATCCGGGATCACCGACGCAACCGGATCCACGCCGGCGCGTGGTCGCTCGCCTTCGGCAACCCCCGTACCCACCTGTCCACGCCCGCCGACGCCAGCCGCGGCGCCAGCACCGGGTTCAGCAACAAATGGTCGATGCGCAACCCCGCGTCCCGCTCCCAGTGCTGCCGGAAGTAATCCCAGAAGGTGAACACCTGCTTCTTCGGATGCAGGTGGCGGATCGCATCGACCCACCCTTGCGCCAGCAATCGTTCATACCGCTCGCGCGACTCCGGCTGCAGCAGCGCATCCCGCCGCCAGGACTTCGGGTTGTAGATGTCGAAGTCCGTCGGCACCACGTTGAAGTCGCCCGCCAGCACCACCGGGTGGGGGCTGGCCTGCAGCGTCTTCGCGTGGCGGATCAGCCGGTCGAACCAACGCAGCTTGTAGTCGAACTTCGGCCCGGGCTGCGGGTTGCCGTTGGGCAGGTAGAGGCAGGCGACGATGATTCCCTGCACGGCCGCTTCCAGGTAACGCGCCTGGGTATCGGCCGGATCGAACGGCAGCCTGCGTCGCGCCTCGATCGGCGCGCTGCCGCGGGACAGGATGGCCACGCCGTTCCACGACACCTGCCCCTGCCACAGCGCCTGGTAGCCGGCGTCCTCGATCTCCGACAGCGGGAACGCATCGTGCGGCGCCTTCAGTTCCTGCAGGCACGCGATGTCCGGCTTCTCCTTGGCGAGCCACTCGAGCAGCGACGGCAACCGCGAACGGATGCCATTGATGTTGAAGGTGGCGACGCGGAGCTGCTTCGCAGCCATCGCTGGTCTCCCGGGGGAACCTCAAGGCGGGTCGATCAGCGGCAGGCTGACCACGAACTCGGCGCCCTGGCCGGGTTCGCCGTTGCTGAAGGCACTGACATCGCCGCCGTGCTGCTGCACCATCTGGTAGACAAGGCTCAATCCGATGCCCAGGCCGCCGTGGTGGCGGGACGCAGGGTCGTCCTCGCCCTGCGCGAACAAGTTGAAGACGTGGCGCAGGCGCTCGCGCGGAATCCCGGGCCCGTTGTCCGACACCACCAGTTCGGCGGCATCGCCCGCCCGGCGAAGCACCAGTCGGATCCGGCCTTCGCCCGGCGTGAACTTGGCCGCGTTGTGCAGCAGGTTGACCAGTACCTGGACGAGCCGCACCCGGTCGCCCGACACCCACAACGGCCGGGCCTCGATGTCCTGGTGCAGTACGTGGCGGTGCCGGTCCATTTCCGGCATGACCGTTTCCACCGCCCCGGCCACGACGTCCTGTAGCCGGACCGGGGCGCGGTCGAGCCGAATCTTGCCGCTGACGATGCGGCCCACGTCCAGCAGGTCGTCGACCAGCCGCTTGAGGTGCCCGACCTGGCGCGTCAGCACGTCGCGCACGCGCCGGATCCGCGGGTTCTGGGACTCCTCCAGTTCCATGACCGACACGACATTGGCAATGGAGGCCAGCGGGTTGCGCAGCTCGTGGCCCAGCACCGCGAGGAACCGCGTCAACTGTCGCCCCTGGTCCTCCAGGTCGTCGACGCGGCGCTGCTGCGTCAGGTCGCGCGTCACCTTGGCGAAGCCGCGGTGCGTCCCGTCGGCGTCGTGCAGCGCGGTGATCACCACGTTCGCCCAGAATCGGGAGCCGTCCTTGCGGACGCGCCACCCTTCGTCCTCGAACCGGCCATCCCGCAATGCGAGCTCGAGTTCGCGCCTGGGCCAGTCGCGGTCGATGTCCTCCTGCGTATAGAACACCGAGAAGTGGCGGCCCAGGATTTCCTCGGCCAGGTACCCCTTGTTGACCTCCGCACCGAGGTTCCAGGTGGCCACGTTGCCCTGGGGGTCGAGCATGAAGATCGCGTAGTCGCGCACGCCCTCGACGATGAGGCGGAACCGCTCGTCGCTCTGGCGCAGCAGTTCCTCCTGGTGCCGGCGCTCGGTCAAGTCGCGGGTCACCTTGGCGTAGCCGCGCAGGCCGCCCGCCTCGTCGTACAGGGCCGTGATCACCACGCTGGCCCAGAACCGGCTGCCGTCCTTGCGGATGCGCCAGCCTTCGTCCTCGACTCGGCCGTGCTCGCGCGCGAGCTTCAATTCCTGGTCGGGCCAGCCCTCGTCGATCCGGTCCTGCGGATAGAAGATCGAGAAGTGCCTGCCGATGGCCTCGTCGGCCGAGTATCCCTTGGCCAGTTCCGCCCCCCGGTTCCAGCTGGCGATCCTGCCCTTCGGGTCCAGCATGAAGATGGCGTAGTCGCCCACCGAGTGGACCATGCGGCGGTAGTCGGCATCGGAGAGGGTCGGGGCGCGGGCGGGTTCGCGGGCGAGATCGGTCATGTCATTTGAAAGTAACGCACCGTGGCGGTTGGCAACGCGATCCGCCCTTCCGGAACCTGAACGGCCGTCCCGCCTTCTACGCGGGTTTGACGCGGCGTTACGTGAAATCAAGTCGCCGGGGCGTGCCGACGCGCCAAGGGGACAACGATGGGCGCAGACAACCAAGCCGGCGACCTGGTCGCCACGGGCATCGACGGGCTCGACGCCATCCTCGGCGGAGGGCTTACCGCCGAGCGCGTGTACCTGATCGAAGGCGTGCCGGGTTCCGGCAAGACCACGATCTCCATGCAGTTCCTGATGGAAGGCGCGCGCCGCGGGGAGAAGGTCCTCTACATCACGCTGTCCGAAACCGAGGAGGAACTGCGCGCCGTGGCCGCCTCGCACGGGTGGTCGCTGGAAGGCGTGCACATCCACGAGATCCAGCCCGGCGGCAACCAGCTCGATCCCGACAGCCAATACACGATGTTCCACCCATCGGAAGTGGAACTCGGTTCGACGACGCGCGACATCCTGGCCGAGGTCGAACGGTTGCGCCCCGACCGGGTCGTCTTCGACTCGTTGGCCGAGGTGCGGTTGCTGGCGGGCGCCGTGTTGCGCTTCCGGCGCCAGGTGCTGGCGCTCAAGCAATACTTCAACGGCCGCAAGGCGACGGTGCTGCTGATCGACGAGAGCCACATCGGCGAGCATGCCCTGCACGTGCACACGATCGTCCACGGCGTGATCGCGCTGGACCAGTTGCGGCCCGAATACGGCGGCGACCGCCGGCGGCTGCGGATCACGAAGCTGCGCGGGCGCCGGTACCGCGGCGGCTTCCACGACTACGAGATCGAGACGGGCGGCGTGCGGGTGTTCCCGCGACTGGTCGCCTCCGAACATCGGCGTGAACTGGAGGCCACGGTCGCCACGAGCGGCTCCGCGCAACTGGATGCACTGCTGGGGGGAGGCCTCGACCGTGGCACCAGCACGCTGCTCATCGGCGCCGCCGGCACCGGCAAGTCGTCGCTGGCGATGCATTTCGCGATGTCCGCCGCGGAACGCGGCGAGCACACGGCGATGTTCATCTTCGACGAGAGCATCCGCTCGCTGGTCACGCGCTCGAAGGGCATCGGGTTCCCGATCGAGGAACGCATGGCCGACGGCTCCATCAGTGTCCGGTCGGTGGATCCCGCCGAGCTGTCGCCTGGCGAGTTCATCACCGCGATCCGCCACGCCGTGGAAGTCGACAACGCGCGGATCATCGTGATCGACAGCCTCAACGGCTACCTCAACGCGATGCCCGAGGAGAAGTTCGTGCTGGTGCAACTGCACGAACTGCTCGCCTACCTGGGCCAGCAGGGCGTCCTGACCCTGCTCGTCAGTGCCCAGCAGGGGCTGATCGGACAGATGCAGAACACGATGGACGTCAGTTACCTGGCCGACAACGTGATCCTGCTGCGGTACTACGAGGCCGAAGGCGCGGTGAAGCAGGCGATCTCGGTCCTCAAGAAGCGCACCGGCCTGCACGAACGCACCATCCGCGAACTGGTGATCTGCAGCGAGGGCGTGCGCATCAGCGAGCCGTTGCGCCAGTTCCGCGGCGTGCTGACCGGCGTGCCCTTCGACCGCCTCGTGACGCAGGACGGCGAAGGGAAATGACCACCGGCGACCTGGGGCCCCACCTGCGGGTGTTGTCCCTGCTGCCGACGACGCGCGACGCGCAGCTCACGGCGGAACTGCTCGGGCGAAACGGCATCCCGGTCAAGGGCTGCCGCAACGATTGCGACCTGGCCGACGAGGTCCGCAGGGGCGTCGGTGCCATCCTGGTCTCCGAGGAAGTCCTGGCCGACGGCATCCATGCCGTGCTGCTGGCCGCCGTGCGCGAGCAGCCCCGGTGGTCCGACCTCCCGGTGCTGCTGGTGACCAACAGCGGGCCGAGTTCCGCGACGATCGACGAAGCGATGGACACGCTCGGCAACGTGACGTTGATGGAGCGGCCGCTGCGGGTGGCGGCGCTCGTCAGCACCGTGCGCGCCGCGCTGCGCGCGCGTGCGCGCCAGTACCAGATCCAGACCCACCTGGCGGAACTCGAGCGCGCGCGGATGGCCGAGACGGAACAGGCCCAGCGCAAGGACGAATTCCTGGCCATGCTGGGCCACGAGTTGCGCAATCCGCTGGCACCGATCCGCAACGCGCTGGAAATCCTGGAGATCGACGACGACGATCCGGCGCGCCGCAGGCAGCTGCGACGGATGATGCTGCGCCAGGTCGAGCACATGGTCCGGCTGGTCGACGACTTGCTCGAGGCCTCGCGCCTGTCGCAGGGCAAGATCAACCTGCAGCGCTGTCCCGTCGACCTGCGGCAGGTGCTGGAGGACGCCGTGGAACTCGCGCGGCGGTCACGGATCGACGACGCGCCGCACATCCAGCTGACGCTCCCCGAACAGCCGCTGCCGGTCGACGCCGATCCCGTGCGGCTCGCGCAGGTGTTCGGCAACCTGCTCAACAATGCCGTCCGCTACGGCAAGCCCGACGGCATGGTGGAGGTCGCGGCGCGGCACGACGGCGACGAGGTGGTGGTCGGCGTGATGGACGATGGCGACGGCATCGAGCCCGAATTGCTGCCCCGGATCTTCGAGCTCTTCTCACAGGGACGTCGCAGCCAGCACCGGTTGCACGACGGCCTGGGCATCGGGCTGGCGCTGGTGAACCAGCTGGTGGCGATGCACGGCGGCACAGTGACGGGGCACAGCGACGGCAAGGGCAAGGGCGCCCAGTTCGTGGTGCGGCTGCCCCTGTCGGGCGCGGTGCATCGCAGCGCGCAGGCGCAGGCGCAGGAGCCCGCGGCCGCGACTGCGGCCGCGGCCGTCGCGAATGACGCGCCGCGGCTCAAGGTGCTCGTGGTCGACGACAACCGCGACGCAGCCCAGTCCATGGCGATGCTGCTGGAAGCGATGGGCGTGGACGTCGCCATGGCGCACGAGGGCGAAGGCGCACTGGAGCAGGCGGCACGGTTCCGCCCCCACCTCGCGCTGCTGGACATCGGCATGCCCGGGATGGATGGCTACACGCTGGCGCGGCGGCTGCGCGAACGCGAGTCCGGCGCCGGCATGGTGCTTGCGGCGATGACCGGTTGGGGCGAGGAGCGCGACCGGCAGCGCGCGCGCGAGGCCGGGTTCGACCACCATTTCAGCAAGCCCGTGGACATCCGCGTGCTGGGGACGTTGCTGGACGAGGTGCGGCGCACCCACTCGAGAGCTTCGGCCGTGGGCGCCTAATCCGCAGGCGGCGGCACCAGGGTTTCGCGCAGCTCGTCGAGTTCGTTGATGGCCGCCTCCAGCGCGTCGTAGAACTCGCCCTGCTTGAGCATCAGGGTCTCGATGGTCTCCGACTCGCCGAGCTTCTTGAGCGGGCCCTCGTCGAACTTGAGCCACTGGGCCGTGAGGAGCTCGACATTGTTCTTGGAGTAGTGGCGCATTTCCTTGAGTTGGGAACTCAGGTCGGTGACGTGGTCGAGCGGAGTCTTGGGCGTGTCGTCGGCCATGGGGGCATTTCCGATTGGGGTCGGTGGAAAAGTACGAAGGGACGCCGCAGCCTTGCGTGATGGCGCAATACAATCGAGCCATGACGCAAGGCACCCAGCACGCCACCGACGACCCGCGCAACGACGCGATCCGGATCTCCATCAACGGATCCCTCGTCCCGCGCGCCCAGGCCACCGTCTCGGTCTTCGACTCCGGCTTCGTCCTCGGCGACGGCGTCTGGGAAGGCTTCCGGATCGTGGACGGCCACCCCGCCTTCCTCGAGGCCCACCTGGACCGGCTGTACGAGGGCGCCAAGGCGTTGCTGATCGATCTCGGCCTGGACCGCGCCGCCCTCACCCGCCGCATCTACGAGGTGCTGGACGCCAACCGCATGACCGGCGACGGCGTCCACGTGCGCCTGATGGCCAGCCGCGGGGTGCGTCGCACGCCCTACCAGGACCCGCGGGTCACCGAGGGCAAGGCGACCATCGTGATCATCGCCGAGTACAAGGCGGCCTCGCCCGCCACCGCCGCCCGCGGGGTGGCGCTGCACACGGTCCACGTGCGCCGCGGCTACCCGGACGTGCAGGACCCGAAGCTCAACTCGCACAGCAAGCTCAACTGCATCACCGCCTGCATCCAGGCCACGCAGGCCGGGGCGGACGAGGCGCTGATGCTGGATCCGCACGGGTTCGTGGCCACGTGCAACTCGACCCACTTCTTCATCGTGCGCAATGGCGAGGTGTGGACCTCGACCGGGCAGTACTGCCTGGGCGGAATCACCCGCGGCAACGTGGTCCGGATGTGCCGAGAGGCCGGGATCCCGGTGTTCGAGAAGTCCTTCAGCCTGACCGACGTCTACGGGGCGGACGAGGCGTTCGTGACCGGGACGTTCGCCGGCGTGGTGCCGGTGCATGCGATCGATGGACGGTGGGTCGGCGGGGATGCGTTGACCGGGACGCCGGCGGAGGACAACCGGGGGCCGATGGTGCGGCGATTGCAGGGGCTGTATCGGGAGTTGGTGGCGCGCGACGTGGCGGGACGCACCCGCCCATGACCGTCCGCGTGGCCATGTGGTCCGGCCCGCGCAACATCTCCACGGCGATGATGCGGGCCTGGGAGCACCGCGGCGATTGCGCGGTCTGCGACGAGCCGCTGTACGCGCACTACCTGGCCCATACCGGGCTGGACCACCCGGGCCGCGACGCAGTGGTGTCCACCGGCGAGACCGACTGGCGTCGCGTGGTGGCTGCGCTGCGCGGCCCGGCGCCCGGCGACCAGCCGGTCTGGTACCAGAAGCACATGACCCACCACCTGTTGCCGCACATCGATCGCGGCTGGATCGCGGGGTTGCGCAACGTGCTGCTGATCCGAGACCCGCGCGAAGTGGTGGCCAGCTACGTCAAGTCGCGGGCCGAGGTCACGCCGGAGGACATCGGGCTGCCGCAGCAGGCGGTGCTGTACGACGAGTTGTGCGCGGCGGGGGCTCCGCCGCCGGTGATCGATGCGGGGGATTTCCTCCGCGCGCCGAAGGCTTACCTGCGTGTGCTGTGCGAGTGGCTGGGCATCGAGTTCACCGGGCGGATGTTGCGCTGGCCGCCAGGTCCTCGCGCGAGCGATGGCATCTGGGCGCCCCACTGGTACGAACGCGTCTGGGCCTCGACGGGCTTCGAGGCCCCGGACGACCGCGCGAAACCGCCCCGCCTGGACGGCCAAGCAGCCACCGTCGCACGGTCATGCATGTCCCACTACGAACGCCTGCACGCGATCCGGCTGGTGCTGGAACCGACCCGGGCCTGAACCATCGCGGGCGCGTTCACCCCGCTTTCCCGCCCGATTGCGCAGCCTCCGTCGGCAACGAAGATCCCGGCGCGCCACCCCGCGCCGATCACCCAGGCGCGGTCCTCGCGATGGCGAAACCGATGCCGACGGGAAGCGGGCCGCACATGCGGCCCGTTTTTTTTGAAACACACCTTTTGGACCGCGCTAGAGTTTGCCCATGCGCAATCCCATCCCCTGGCTCAACCCGCCCTCCTCCACCGCAGCGCCGCTCGACATCGCGGCAACCTCGCTGCTGCAGGCGCTGGGTATCCTGCTCGTCGCCTGGCTGTTCAACTGGCTGGTGAGGCGCTCGCTGGATCGCCTGTGCACCCGCTACGACTTCGAGCGCGCCTTCGCCATCGGCACCCGGCGGGTGCTGGGCGTCCTGATCTACACCGCGGCGTTCGTGTCCATCCTGCAGGTGATCGGCGTTTCGGGCTCGGCACTGTGGACTGCGCTTGCCGGCTTCGTGGCGGTGGCGGCGGTGGCCTTCTTCGCTGCCTGGAGCGTGCTGTCCAACATCTTCTGCGCGTTGCTGATCCTGACCACGCGTCCCTTCCGGCTCAACGACCAGGTCGAACTGCTGGAGAACGGCGACAAGCCAGGGCTCAAGGGCCGGGTGATCGACATCAACTTCGTGCACACCACGCTGCACGAATCCAACGACGACGGCAGCGACACCGTCCTGCAGATTCCGAACAGCCAGTTCTTCCAGAAGATCACCCGCCGCTGGCGCTAGGCCGGCGCCTGGGGCATCAGGCCCAGGGATCCTGCAACACGATGTTGGCGTCGCGGTCGGGGCCGGTGCTGACGATGGCGACGGGGCAACCGGCCAGCTCCTCGAGCGCGCGCAGGTAGGCGCGGGCGGCGGGGGGCAGCTTGTCCCACTCGGTGATGCCGTGGGTGGTCTCTTCCCAACCCGGGAACTCCAGGTACACGGGCGTGCACTCGTCCCAGCCGCCGGCGTCCAGCGGCGCGTATTCGGTGCGCTTGCCGCGGTACTCGTAGGCGATGCAGATCTTCAGCTTCTCCATGCCGTCCAGCACGTCGAGCTTGGTGATGCACAGGCCGCTGATGCCGTTGATGGCAACCGCGCGCTTGAGCGCCACGATGTCCATCCAGCCGCAGCGGCGCGGGCGGCCGGTGGTGGCGCCGTATTCCTGGCCGCGGTCGCGCAGCCCCTGGCCGACGTCATCGTCCAGCTCGGTCGGGAACGGGCCGCCGCCCACGCGCGTCGCATACGCCTTGGCGATGCCCAGCACGTAGTCGATTGCGTCCGCGCCCACGCCCGCACCCGCGAGTGCGCCACCGATCGTGGTGTTGGAAGAAGTGACGTATGGGTAGGTGCCGTGGTCGATGTCGAGCAGCGAGCCCTGCGCGCCCTCGAACAGCACGCGCTTGCCCTGCTTGCGAAGCTCATGGCAGATGCCGGCGACGTCGGACTTCATGGGCTCGACGTACTCGCCGAACGCCAGCGCGTCGTCGAGCGTCTGCTGGTAGTCGATCGCATCCGTGCCGAAGTAATTCGTCAGCACGAAGTTGTGGTAGTCCAGCGCGTTGCGCAGGGTCTCGGCCAGCTGCTCCGGATAGTGCAGGTCCGCGATGCGGATGCCGCGACGCGCCACCTTGTCCTCGTACGCGGGGCCGATGCCGCGACCAGTCGTGCCGATGGCCTTGCCGCCGGCCTTCTTCTCGCGCGCCTGGTCCAGGGCGATGTGGTACGGCATGATCACCGGCGTCGCGGGGCTGATCTTCAGGCGGCTGCGCACTTCGACGCCGTTGGATTCCAGCTCGGCGATTTCCTTCTGCAGCGCGCCCGGATGGAGCACGACGCCATTGCCGATCAGGCACAGCGCGTCGTCGCGCAGGATGCCGGACGGGATCAGGTGCAGCACGGTCTTCTTGCCGCCGATGACCAGCGTGTGGCCGGCGTTGTGGCCGCCCTGGAAGCGCACCACGGCGCCGATGTCCTGCGTCAGCAGGTCGACGATCTTGCCCTTGCCCTCATCGCCCCACTGGGCGCCCAGCACCACCACCGACTGACCCATGACGCGCTCCTGTGCACACGGAAAAAGCCGGCGGGGATCGTCCCCGGCCGGCTTTTGTGCATTATCCCGGTTTTGGGCCCCGTGGGCCAGCCACCGTCAGAAGCGGTATTCCACCGCGGCCGTGAAGGTGGTGGTGTCGATGTCGACGCCCTGGAAATCGCCCCGGAAGTAAGTGGCGTTCAAGCCGATGCCCACCTGCCGGTTGAAGTCGTAGCCCCCACCGAGGCCGAAATACGGCACGGTGGTCTCGTCGTCGATTCCACCGAACGAGGGTCCCTCGGCGGAGCCATGGGCCTGGAACGCACCGGCGCGCCCGAGCAAGTAGTAGCCGTTGCCGTCGGCGCCGAAATTCTTGCGACCCACGAGGCCGACCCCGAAGCCGTCGACATCCAGTGACGCATCGCCGTCGGACCAGTCGTACAACTGGGCGTGGAATGCCTCGACGGCGATGTTGGGGGTGAAGTAATAGCCGCCACGCACCAGGATTGCCTGGTCGGTATCGCTACCTTCCCCGAGCCTGCCGACATCCACGTCGAAATGGCTGCGGCCGAATTCCACGCCGACGAAGGCGCCGGGCTCGGCTGCAACCGCGTTGTTCGAGACCATGCCGCCAACGATGACGGCGGTCATTGCTGCAATCCGCAGCTGCTTCATGTGAAATCCTT
Organism: Lysobacteraceae bacterium; assembly: GCA_035759645.1. GTDB lineage: Bacteria > Pseudomonadota > Gammaproteobacteria > Xanthomonadales > Xanthomonadaceae > CAMPJU01. Next base: position 16,395 of record DASTUL010000021.1, read on the forward strand.
GTGAACGCCGGGAACCCGGCGCCGCAAGGTTACGGGAGAAGACTGGTCGCACCAAATGGATCGTCAGCGCGCGTCCTTGAAGTACTCCAGGAACTCGTCGTCTTCTTCCAGAACGACGACGCCCTGCCCGTCGGCGAACGCCTCGCGATAGGCCTGCAGGCTGCGGTGGAACGCATAGAACGCCGGGTCGTCGCCATAGGCGGCCGCATAGATGCGCGCGGCCTGCGCATCGCCGGCACCACGCAGCAGCGCCGCGTCGCGTTCGGCCTCGGCCAGCACGACGGTGCGTTCGCGGTCGGCCTCGGCGCGGATCGTCTGCGCGGCTTCCTCGCCCTCGGCGCGCAGCTTGCTGGCGACCTGCTGGCGCTGTGCGCGCATGCGGCGGTAGACGTCCTGGATGACCTGGCTGTCCGTCGGCAGGTCGATCCGCTTGATGCGCAGGTCGACGATCTGCACGCCGACGGTTTCCGCGCCGCGGTTGATCGCCGCCAGCTGCTCGGTGATCAGTTCGCTGCGGTCGCCGGACACGACCTGGGTGAGCGTGCGCGCATTGATCTCGTTGCGCAGCGCGTCCTTGATGATCGGTGCCAGGCGCTGGACGGCGACGGACTCGTCACCACCGGTGGCGCGATAGAACTGGCCGACGTCCTCGATCATGCCGATGGCGAAGAAGTCGACGCTGACGTCCTTGCGCTCGGAGGTGAGGTAACGCTCGGGTTCGGCGTCCAGCACCTGCAGGCGGCGATCGAACACGCGCGCCACCTCGATCAGCGGGATCTTGAAGTGCAGGCCCGGCCCGGCGGTGCGCTCGACCCGGCCGAACTTCAGGACCATCGCGGTCTCGCCTTCGCGGACCACGTAGGTCGAGCTGAGCAGCAGGAAGGCCGCGAACACGGCCAGGGCGATCCAGACGGTGCGGCTCATCGCGTCGGCTCCGAGTTGGTGCGCGGCTGGCGCGGTGGGCGCGGCAGGCTGCTGCCGTCGTTCGATGGCGTGCTGGTGGTCGTCGGCGAAACGACTTCGGGCGGGATCACGGGTGGCGCCGAGTTGCCGCTGGCACCTTGCCCGCCCCTGCCGTCACCGGACATCGGCACGTAGATCAGCTGCCGCGAGTCTGCGCCGACGACCTTGCGGTTCTCGGCCAGCACTTCCTCGAGGGTCTGCAACCACAGGCGCTTGCGGGTCACTTCGGGTGCGGCCTGGTACTCGGAGAGCAGCAGCGAGAACCGCTCGGCCTCACCGGTGGACTGCGCGACGACGGCGGCTTCGTAGCCCTCGGCAGCGGTGCGCACGCGGGCGGCGGCACCGCGCGCCTCGGGCACGACCTTGGCGGCGTAGGCCTCGGCCTCGCTGATCAGGCGGTCCTTGTCCTGCTGTGCGCTGTTGACGTCGTCGAACGCCGGCTTCACTTCCTCCGGTGGACGCGCGTTGGGCAGGTTGAGCTCGGTGACGACCAGCCCGGTGTTGTACGCATCGAGCGAGGCCTGCAGTTGCTCGCTCGCCGAAACGGACAGCGCGTTGCGCGCGCCCAGCACGGTGTCGAGCGAGGATCGCCCCACCTGCTCGCGCACGGTGCTCAGCGCGGCCTGCTGCAGCACCTGCTCCGCGTCGCGCGTGCCGAACAGGAATTCCTGCGGGTCGGCGATCCGGTACTGCACGTTGATCTCGACCTGCACGATGTTCTCGTCGCTGGTGAGCACGGGCACGTTGTCGCTGAAGGTCTTGATCTCGGTCGCGTTGACCTTTGTCACGCGCTCGACGGGCCAGGGCCACTTGAAGTTCAGGCCGGGCTGCAGGGTGCGCGAATACTCGCCGAAGCGCAGGACCACGCCGCGCTGCTGCTCGGTGATCAGTACCAGGCTGCTGAAGAGGACCCACAGCAACAGCAGGATGCCGACCCAGCGCCACGGGCCGCCGCCGTCGAACATGCCGCGCAGGGGGTCCGGCAGGCGGTCGAGGATGCTGCCCCCGCCGGTGCCGCGACGCGGCGGCCAGGGGTTGCGGCCGTTGCCGCCGGTGCCGCGGTCGCGGTCCTTGCCGCTGCCGCCGGGGATGTTCCAGGCCATGCCTGCTCCAGTCGCGATGCCGCGCGCGTCGTACGCGCGGCGAAATGAACGAGGGATTCTAACGTGCCGGTGCGTGCGGATCAGGACCCGGCCGCGTCGCCGAGCAACGGGCGCAGCGGCGCGCCGAAGTCGAGCGCGGCCAGGCGCGCGGCATCGGCTTCGGCCAGGTCCAGCTGCAGGCGCCAGCCGTCCTCGTCGTGGGCTTCCGAGCGCACCGCGCCCAGGTCGTGCAGGCGGGCGCGCAGGCGGCCGGCATCGCCGGGCAGCACGATCTCGCCGGCCACCCGGCGCAAGCCCAGGCGCGCGCCGAGCGCCTTTCGAAGCAGGTCCAGGCCGGCGCCGTCGCGCGCGGACAGCCAGACCTTCTCGCGCACGGGCTGGTTGAGCGAGGCGGCCTCCGCGGCCTCGACGCCATCGTGGCGCGGGGCGGCGCCCTCGATCCGGTCGATCTTGTTGTAGGCGAGCAGTTGCGGGATCTCGCCTGCACCGATCTCGGCGAGCACCTCGTCGACCTGGGCGATGCGTTCTTCCCGCAACGGGTCGGCGGCATCGATCACGTGCACCAGCAGGTCGGCCTCACGGGCTTCGCTCAGGGTCGAACGGAACGCGGCGACCAGTGCGTGCGGCAGGTCGCGGACGAAGCCGACGGTGTCGGCCAGCACCGCGTCGCCGCCCGGGAGCGCGATGCGGCGCACGGTCGGGTCCAGGGTGGCGAACAACTTGTCAGCGGCGTAGGCCTCGGCGCCGGTCAGGGCGTTGAAAAGGGTGGACTTGCCGGCGTTGGTGTAGCCGACCAGCGCGATGCGCGGCAGCTCGCTGCGCACCCGCGCGCGACGCATCTGGGTGTGCTGCACCTCGACCTTGTCCAACCGCTTCTGCAACTGGTCCAGGCGCTTCTGCAGCAGCCGGCGGTCGGTCTCGAGCTGCGTCTCGCCGGGGCCGCGCAGGCCGATCGAGCCGCCGCGCTGGCGCTCCAGGTGGGTCCAGCCGCGGACCAGGCGCGTGGCCATGTGCTTGAGCTGCGCCAGCTCCACTTGCAGCTTGCCCTCGTGGCTGCGCGCGCGCAGGGCGAAGATGTCCAGGATCAGGCCGGTGCGGTCGACCACGCGGCGCTCGAGCGCCTTCTCGAGGTTGCGCTCCTGGACCGGGCTCAGCGGGTGGTTGACCAGCACCAGGTCGGCGCCGGTCGCCTCACAGGCGGCCTTCACTTCCTCGAGCTTGCCGGTGCCGATCAGGAAGGCCGGGTTGGGCTTGTCGATCCGGGCATTGAGCTGGGCGGCGACGGTGGCGCCGGCCGAGCGGGCCAGGTCGGCGAATTCCTCGGCCAGGCCCTCGTCCGGCGGACCGCCGGCGTGGGGCTGGATCAGGAGGGCGGTTTCGCCCCGGCGGGATCGTTCGAACATCCCCGCAGGATGGGGGCGACGCGGTCCCGGTTCAACAGGACCGATCCCACAGGGTCAGGCGGCGTCGGTGTCGCCGTCGGGCTCGCCGCCGTCCTCGTCGTCGCCATTGGCGGACTGGACGTAGCCGCCGCCCGGGCCGACCCGCACGTTGCGCGCGGGCACGACGGTCGAGATCGCGTGCTTGTAGAC
>DASTUL010000022.1:0-2930 GCA_035759645.1 Lysobacteraceae bacterium
GTGCCCCACTCGTCGTTGAAGGCGATGCGGTAGGCATCCACGCCGCCCAGGTAGAACCACTCCAGGCCGGGCGCCTGCTCGAAGCGCCCGGTCGTCACGTCCATCGGCACCCAGCCATGCGGCGCCAGGTACACCAGGCCCCAGTCGTGCAGGTTGTCGTAGTCCCCGTCGGAGAAGACCATCCCCGACTGCCACCGCGCCGGGATGCCGTTGAGGCGCAGCAGCGTGATCAGCAGCAGCGTCTGCTGGCCGCAGTCGGCATGGCCGGCCTTCAACGCGTAATCGCTGATGTTGGAGATCGTCGAGTACTCGCGCGCCCCGGCCCAGGGGATCTCGTCGACCGCGGCGAAGAGCTTCTGCGCGATCCGGTACGGATGGGTCTCGTCGCCGACCACCTTGCGCGAGAACGCGCGCAGGTCGTCGGTGAACACCACGTGCGGCGGCTGCTCGGCGACGTGAGGTGCCAGCTCGGCGGTGATCGTCGCCGGGACGACGCTCGCGGGATCGATCGCGTGGTGCCTTGCGTAGCGGGTCAGCTCGTAGCTGACGGCGAATTCGGTGGGCTGGCCGGCGACTGCCGGCGCTTCCAGGTAGACGGTGCGCTGCAGCGTGGTTTCGGGCGCCACCTGGTGTACCGCGGGCGTGCTGGACAGGAGGCGGATGTCTTCCTGCAACCCTTCGATTGCCCGCGGATACGGGATCCAGGCGCGCACCACCTCGCCCGCCGGGACCGCGTCCGCATCGACCGTCAGCGTCTGGGTCACCCGCACGCGCCGCGGCGCGACGCTGGTGCTGCCGCTCGCGACGGCTGCCTCGACGACCTCGCGATGGTGCGCGTTCGGCACCTCCATCGGGCCTTCGAACAGCGGGGTCTGCCGCGCCCGGCGTGCCAGGGCCGTTTCGCTCAACCGGAAGAGGTTGGACGGCGAGCGATTGAAGTAGACCGTGCGACCGTCGATGGTCATCCGCTCGAACAGTCCTGCCGCGTCCCATGCCTGGAATTCGGCGTCGGTGAGGTCGGGCACCTGCTTGCGCACCCGCGCCTGTACTTCGTCGGCGGTCAGCGTGAAGTCGAGCAGGATCCGGCGCATCCGCTCTCGCTCGAAGCGCAGCGCCTCGGCGGTCGCGGCGTCGACACCCGGGCGCCCGAGCGCCGCGTCGATCGCCTGTTCGGCCTCGGCGAACCGGCCGGCGTCCACCAGGGTGGCGACGGGGACCGCGGCGACCGAGCCGAACGCAAGGCAGGCAGCCCCTGCGAACACCAGGGCGCGAGCACGCCACTGGCGCGGCGCGTGCCGCGGCGAAGCCTCGATGAGGGCCGAATCCCTGCGCACCGTTTTCCCAATCCCCTTGGGTGGAGCACCCAGCCGGCTGTGTAACATGCCGGCCAGCCCCGGTCAATAATTTATTCTCATTCTCTGTGCTATAAGAATGACCTATTCTGCGCTGCGACGCGGGACGGGGAAAACACGAGCGATGACGCAGGCCGACGCCAACCAGCAGGTGCCCGGTAAGGTGGTGCGCATGCACCGCTTCCCTACGCTTTCGTCCCTGCTCGTCGGCTTGATTTCGGTCGCCGTCCTCGCTTCCCCAACTGTTTCCGCACGCGACACGTTGTTGCCGGTCCCGGCCCACGGCGTCATCGGTGTCGACGATGCGAAGCTCTCGCCCGGTTACTGGGTGTCGCGCCTCGAAACACCCGATGCCGTGCTGCTCGAGCCCGATGCCATCGCGGCGCGCAATGCGCGTCTTCTCCAGGCCGACGATTCCATGCACGACTTGGCTGCGTGGCCGGTCGAGATCGACGGCCAGGTCGTTCGCGCACTGATCGAGGACCTGTCGTCGCGGCCGACCCGCACGCTGTACGACGTCCATGGCAGGGAGATACCGGCCGCGACGCTCGACGACCTCGTGTCCAACCTCGCGCTCGATGCGCTCTCGTCCGGTCCTCGCACGGTCCGGTTCGGACTGGTCCTGAAACGGGCGCCGTTGCGTACGTTCCCGACCGACCTGCGCGTCTTCAGCCGACCCGGCGAGACCGATATCGACCGCTTCCAGGAGAGCGCGCTGTTCCCCGGAACCCCGGTCCTGATGCTGCGCCAGAGCAACGACACGCATTGGGAGTTCGTCGTGTCGCCGCGGTACGCCGCATGGATTCCCCGCACGTCGGTCGCCATCGGGACGCGCGAGCAGGTGCTCGGATATGGATCGCGTACCCCCTACCGGGTCATCACCGGGGCCGAGGTGCACACCGTGGACACCCGCGAGGCTCCGCAGGTTTCGGCGCTGCAGCTCGACATGGGCGTGCGCGTCCCGCTTGCGGAAGTGCCGCTCGACCAGCCGGTCAACGGCCAGCATCCCTATACATCCTGGATCGTCGACCTGCCTGTGTTCGGGCCGGACGACTTCCTCGCATTCCAGCCCGCACTGCTGCCGAAGATCGCCGATACCTCGCCCGACTACCTGCCGCTCACCCGCGCCAACCTCATCCGCCAGGCCTTCAAGTTCCTTGGCGAGCGCTACGGCTGGGGCCACAGCTACGACGGCCGCGACTGCAGCGGCTTCGTGTCCGAGGTCTACCGCAGCATGGGCGTGCAGCTGCCGCGCAACACCAGTGACCAGGCAGTCAGCCCGGTCTTCGCGCGACGTGCGTTTGGCGAAGCCGATACGAGCGAGGCACGCCTGGCCGCCGCGCGCGCGCTCGATGTCGGCGACCTCGTCTACATCCCCGGGCACGTGATGATGGTCATCGGCCACGTCGACGGACAGCCCTACGTGATCCACGACACCAACGGCGGCAGCTACGTCGATGCCGACGGTGAGCTCGTGCGCATGGGCCTCAACGGCGTGGTGGTCACGCCGCTGCTGCCGATGGCCTTCAACGAAACCGAAACCTACGTCGACCGCATGACGGCGATCGTGAGCCCGCA
>DASTUL010000023.1:0-11781 GCA_035759645.1 Lysobacteraceae bacterium
CACGCAACCGGTGCGCGAACCGTTGTTCCCAGCCGAGGAGCTGTACGGGATCGTGCCGAAGGACACGCGCCGCCCATTCGACATTCGCGAGGTCATCGCGCGCATCGTCGACGGCAGCGAGTTCCAGGAATTCAAGGCGCGATACGGAAAGACGCTCGTCACCGGCTTCGCGCACCTGCACGGCTATCCGGTCGGCATCGTCGCCAACAACGGCATCCTGTTCTCGGAGTCCGCGCTGAAGGGCGCGCATTTCATCGAGCTGTGCAACCAGCGCGGCATCCCGCTGGTGTTCCTGCAGAACATCACCGGCTTCATGGTCGGCCGCAAGTACGAGAACGCCGGCATCGCCAAGGACGGGGCGAAGATGGTCACCGCGGTGGCGTGCTCGGTGGTGCCGAAGTTCACCGTGGTGATCGGCGGCTCGTTCGGCGCCGGCAACTACGCGATGTGCGGCCGCGCATACGGCGGGCGCTTCCTGTGGATGTGGCCGAACGCGCGCATCTCCGTGATGGGCGGCGAGCAGGCCGCCAGCGTGCTGGCGACGGTGAAGCGCGACGGCATCGAGGCGCGTGGCGATGAATGGACCGCAACCGAGGAAGACGCCTTCAAGGCGCCGATCCGCGAGCAGTACGAAGCCCAGGGCAGTCCCTGGTACGCGACCGCCCGGCTCTGGGACGACGGCATCATCGACCCGGCCGACACCCGCCGGGTACTCGGGCTGGGCCTGTCGGCCAGCCTGAACGCACAAATCGGCAAGCGGACACGCTTTGGCGTCTTCCGGATGTAGCGGGCGGTGTTAGCCTCACGGGTTCCTGACCCCGAGGGGAACACTGCGATGGCCATCTGGAAAGACCAACCCACCACCAAGCCCGGCAACGATGCCCCGCCGGCCCCGGCCGCGAGTGAGCCGACCCCGATCCGCGCCAGCGACTTCGGCGACGTGTCGCGCAATGCGCCCGTCCGCGCCGCCGACCGCGAGCAGAAGGAATCGTTGATCGCCTCCGACCTGACCATCGAGGGCAAGATCGACGGCGCCGGCCACGTCCGCATCGCGGGCAAGTTCAAGGGCGACGTCAACGTGCAGGGCAACCTGACCATCGAGCAGGGCGCCAAGCTCACCGGCAGCGTGCGGGCCAACAAGGTCGTGATCGCCGGCGAGATCGAAGGGAACATCGAGTCCGCGCAGCAGGTCGAGTTGCTCTCCTCCGGCGCGCTGACCGGCGACATCAAGGCCGGCTCGCTGACCGTCGCCTCCGGCGCACGCATGCGCGGCCAGGCGGACTTCGGTTGGGAAGACAAGGCGAAGGGTTCTTCGAAGCCGGCTGAAAGCGCGCTCGGCTGAGCATGAACGCAACGCGGTCCAGCGAGGCAGGTGCGACCCGCACCTGCCCGCACTGCAAGGCCACCATCCTGGCCAGCGCCGCGGTGTGCCCGGCCTGCCGGGGACACCTGCGTTTCGATTCCGCTGCGGCCGCCGCGGCCGCGGCCGCTGCAGTGACGAAGTTCTCGCCGCTGCAGGTCGAAGGCACGATCCATGCACCGGAAGACGGCGCCTACGAGTACACGATGGTCCTGAGCATCCGCAACGAGCGCGGCGAGGAGATCAACCGCCAGCTCGTCGGCGTGGGCGCGCTGTTCCCGGGCGAGAACCGCAGCTTCAGCGTCGTCGTCGAAGCAACCGAGGCCACGGGCAAGTCCCGCCGCCGCAAGCACTGATCAAAGACCCTGTGGGAGCCGCCATGGCGGCGAAGCTCTTCGCCGGCATGCCGGCTCCCACATTGGTTATCCGGCGACTGCCGCCGCCGCGCGCGCGTTGCGCGCGTTCCAGGTGAACCCGACCAGCAGCACGGCGATGACCGCCAGCTGGATGCCCAGCCCCTGCACCGTCGGATGGATGCCCAGCAGGTCGATCCGCGGCCCGTCGACCAGCGACATCGCCAGCCAGCCGGCCTCCTGCAGCGCCGCCACGCCCTTGCCCGCCAGCACCACCGCCAACACGGCCACCAGCGCCGCGCTGATCGCGAAGAAGCGCCCGAACGGCAGCTTGCGGCTGTAACTCAACATCAGCCACGCGACCACGGCGAGCGCGACCACCGCAGTCGCCGCGCCGGCCATGATCGACGGATGGTGGCCCTGGCTCCACAGTGCCGCGTAGAACAGCACCGTCTCGAACGCCTCGCGGTACACGACCACGAACGCGAGCAGGAACAGGAACCACGCCGAGCCCTTCGACAGCGCGTGCGACAACTTCTCGCGGATGTAGCGCTGCCACGCATCGGCCTGGCTCTTGCCGTGCATCCAGATGCCGACCGACACGAGCACGGCCGCGGCGAACAACGCCGCGAAGCCTTCGGTGATCTCGCGGCTGGCGCCGCTGATCTCCACCAGGTAGGTGGCTGCCGTCCAGGTGGCGGCGCCGGCAAGCAGCGCGCCGATCCAGCCGCCGTGCACGTACGGCATCGCCTCGGTGCGCCCGGCCTTGCGCAGGAACGCCACGATCGCGATCACGATCAGCAGCGCCTCCAGGCCTTCGCGCAGCAGGATGGTGAGCGCGCCGATGAACGCGGTGGTAGCGCCTGCGCTGTCGTCGTCGGCCAGCACCTGCTCGGCGCGGTCGAGCAAGGCTTGCGCCTCGTCGGCCTGCGCGCGCACTGCCGCGATGTCGGCACCTTCGGCGATGGCCGCGCGTACCTCCGCCATCGCGGCTTCGACATCGAGCAGCAATTGTCCGTCGCGCGTACCCAGCAACGGTTCGATCGGTTCGACACCGTCGAGATACGCCGACAGCACCTTGTCGCGCGCCAGGCCGGCATCGCCCGATGCGTACGCGTCGACGCCTTCGTGCAGGCGCGTGCGTGCCAGCGCGAGCGCGCCGCCCTCACCCTGCCCCGCCACGGCGATCGCCGCGGCTTCGCCCGGCAGCCGGCGCAGGTACGCGGTGATGTCGTCGGCCAGTGGCTGCTCCAGCCCTGCCAGGCCCGCCGGCAACACTTGCACCACCGCGGCAAGGTCCGGCACCGCGGCGCGAACGTCCGCGCGCTCGCGCCACAGTGCCTCGCCTCGCGCCACGCCTTCCGGCGGGAACGCGAACTGCCCGATGTAGAACGCCAGCGCCCAGCGCTGCGCTTCCGGCAGGTGGGCATAGCTCGCCATCGCGGTGCCTTCCAGGCCCTGCTCGATCACCTGCTGCAGGGCGAACACGCTGCGCTCGCGCGCACGCACGACATCGGTGAAGTCGATCGGCGGCGGATCCATGCCCGCGCCTGCGGGGCCGTCACCCGCGCCGGTCGGGCCATGGCAACTCGCGCACTGCTGCTGGTACAGCGTGGCGACGCCGGCCATGTCGGGCGCGCGGTCCGGGGCGCGCGGCACCGGATAGGCCTGCAGCAGCGCCTCGGCGAGCGTGCGCGCCTGGACTTCGACCGTCGCGGGCGTGCCCTTCGCGACGATGGTCGCCTCGAGTTCGCGCGCCCGCGCAGCCAGGTCGTCGGTCGCGGCATGTGGCGGCAGTTGCGCCAGCCGCTCGCGCACGGTCGACGAGAATTCCAGCATCTCGTCGTACTCGAGCTGGTTGACCACCGCGCCGCCCTGCACCGCTTCCGGGTAATCCACCGCGACGTAGTCCAGCAGGCGCCAGATCGTCTGCACCTGCGGGTTGGCATGGGCGGCGACGCTGGCGGCCAGGAGGACGACGGCGACCAGCAGGTGCGACAGGCGTGGCAGGCGCATGGACGGGGCTCTGGAACGGATCGCGCTAGTCTACGACAAACGCGAATGGCTCGCATTTGCCTTTGGCGGCGCGTGCCGGCCCGTATCATTGAACGGTCTCCCGACCGTCGACCGAGCCGATGCCCGATTCATTTGTGGTCCAGCGCGAGGGCCCCGTCGCCCGGGTGCGCCTCAACCGCCCGGAAGTGCACAACGCCTTCGACGCGGCGCTGGTCGCGGGGCTGACGGGGGCGCTGGAACGACTGGCGGGCGATGCCGCCGTGCGCGTCGTGGTGCTCGAAGGCGCCGGCGCCTCGTTCTCGGCGGGCGCCGACCTCAACTGGATGCGCGACATGGCCGGCGCCAGCGAGGTCGCGAACCGCGACGACGCGCTCGCCCTCGCCCGCCTGATGCGGACCCTCGACGAGCTGCCGCGGCCGACCATCGCCAGCGTGCACGGCGCGGCGTTCGGTGGCGGGGTCGGCCTCATCGCCTGTTGCGACATCGCCATCGGCGTGCCGGGCGCGAAGTTCGGGCTGACCGAAAGCAAGCTCGGCCTGCTGCCGGCGGTCATCTCGCCCTACGTCATCGCCGCGATCGGTGCACGCCATGCCCGCCGCTGGTTCGCCAGCGCCGAGATCTTCGACGCCGACACCGCGCTGCGCATCGGCTTGCTGCACGAAGTCGTCAACGCGACCACGCTCGACACCGCGGTGCAACGCCAGGTCGACCTGCTGCTCAAGGCCGGCCCGACCGCAGCGTCCGGCGCGAAGGCCCTGGTCCGCCGCGTCGCCGCCGGCGGCGACGGCGCGCGCATCGACGCCGACAACGCCGACCTCATCGCCACCCTGCGCGTCTCCCCCGAAGGCCAGGAAGGCATCGCCGCCTTCCTCGACAAGCGCAAGCCTGACTGGACCGCCAACTGATGTTCGACAAGGTCCTGATCGCAAATCGCGGCGAGATAGCCTGCAGGGTCATCCGCACGTGTCGCCGGCTCGGCATTCGCACGGTAGCGGTGTACTCGGACGCGGACGCGGGGGCGCAGCATGTGCGGCAGGCGGATGAGGCGCGGCATATCGGCGGGTCGCCGCCGGCGGAGAGTTACTTGCGTGGCGATGCGGTCATCGAGGCGGCGCTGGCCACTGGTACCCAGGCGATCCATCCCGGCTACGGCTTTCTTTCCGAAAACGCCGACTTCGCCGAAGCGGTCGAAAACGCAGGGCTCGTGTTCATCGGCCCGAAAGCCGCCTCGATGCGCAAGATGGGCTCGAAGGCGGGCGCGAAGGAACTGATGCAGGCGGCCGGCGTGCCGGTCGTGCCTGGCTACACCGGCGAGGACCAGGATCCCGCGAAGCTGCAGGCCGAGGCCGACCGCATCGGTTACCCGCTGATGATCAAGGCCGCGCACGGCGGCGGCGGCAAGGGGATGCGCATCGTGCGCGAGGCCGCCGAGTTCGGCGCCGCGCTGGCGTCGTGCCAGCGCGAGGCCAAGGGCGCGTTCGGGCGCGACCGCGTCTTGCTCGAGCGATACGTCGAGCGTCCGCGCCACATCGAGCTACAGGTCTTCGGCGACGCGCACGGCCACGTCATCCACCTGGGCGAGCGCGAATGTTCCGCGCAGCGGCGTTACCAGAAGGTGCTGGAGGAATCGCCCTCGCCGTTCGTGACGCCTGAGCTGCGCGCTGCGATGGGTGCGGCCGCGGTGCAAGCCGCGCGCGCGATCGACTACGTCAACGCCGGTACCGTGGAATTCATCGTCGACCAGGCCGGCGACTTCTTCTTCATGGAGATCAACACCCGGCTGCAGGTCGAGCACCCGGTGACCGAACTGGTGACCGGGCAGGATCTCGTCGAGTGGCAGCTGCGCGTGGCCGCGGGCGGCCCGTTGCCGCTGGCGCAGGACGAAGTGACCCGCAACGGCCATGCCATCGAGGTGCGGTTGTACGCGGAAGATCCCGAAGCCGGGTTCCTCCCGGGCTCCGGAAAGCTGCGCCGACTGCGCCTGCCGGAGACAGGTCCACACGTCCGCATCGACAGTGGTGTCGTCGAGGGCGACGTGGTCACGATCTTCTACGACCCGATGATCGCCAAGCTGATCGTGCACGACGCCGATCGCGAGCGCGCCCTCGCCCGCCTGCGCGATGCACTGGCGCAGGCTGAAGTCGCAGGGCCGAAGTCGAACATCGGGTTCCTCGAGCGTCTCGTGCGGCATCCCGCCGTTACCGGCGCGACCATCGACACCGGCTATTTGGATCGGCACCTGGACGAGTTCCTGCCGGGCGACGCCGCGCCGGACACCACGTTGCTCGTCGCAGCCGCCACGGTGCGCCTGCTGGCCCAGGAACAATCGGTGCGCGCCGCGGCCGCTGGCTCCGGCGATCCGACCTCGCCGTGGGCCATCGCCGACGGCTGGCGCCTGGGCCACGCCGGCGCGCGCCGCCTGGCCTTCCTGCAGGGCGACGACACCTTCGAGGTCACCGCGCACGGCAATGCCGGCAACTACCGGCTCGAGCTTTCCGACACCGAAACGACCGTCACCGGCGCCACCTGGGACGGCGAGGCGCTGTCCGCCCACTTCGACGGCCAGGCCCGCCGATTCCGTGCCGCGGCGGATGACAGCCGAGTACTGGTCCATGACGGCGACCGACGGCTGCTGGTGCGCCCGGTCGAGGTGTATCGTCGGGTCGATGCCGGCAAGGGGACCGGCGACCACCGCCTGCTGGCGCCGATGCCGGGGCGGGTCGTGCTGGTCAAGGCACGCGCCGGCGACACGGTGACCGCGGGCCAGGAGCTGGTCGTGCTCGAGGCGATGAAGATGGAGCTGGCACTCAAGGCGCCACGCGACGGCACCGTCGCCGAAGTGCGCGCGGTGGCCGGCGACTTCGTCGATGCCGACGCCGTCCTGGTGGCGCTGGACGCCTGACGTGGCCACGCCTTCAAGTGTGCGCATCGTCGAAGTCGGCCCGCGCGACGGGCTGCAGAACGAGCAGGCGACGATCTCCACCGCCGACAAGATCGCGCTCATCGACCGGCTGTCCGGCACGGGCCTGCAGACCATCGAAGCGACCAGCTTCGTGAGCCCGAAGTGGATCCCGCAACTGGCCGACGCCAACGAAGTGTTCGCCGGCATCACCCGCCGGCCGGGCGTCAGCTATCCGGTGCTGGTCCCGAACGAACAAGGGTACGAACGCGCCCGCGCCGCCGGCGCCCAGGACATCGCGGTGTTCACCGCAGCCTCCGAAGCCTTCAACCAGAAGAACATCAATGCGTCGATCGACGAATCGCTCGCGCGCTTCGCGCCGGTGATGGAACGCGCGCGTGCCGACGGCGTCGCGGTGCGCGGCTACGTCTCGACCGTGCTCGGCTGCCCCTACCAGGGCGCGGTGCCGCTGGCGGACGTGGTGCGCGTGGCGCGCAGCCTGTACGACATGGGTTGCCACGAAATCTCGCTGGGCGACACGATCGGTGTCGGCACCCCCGGCAAGGCGCGCGACATGGTGCGCGCCGTCGCCGCGGACGTGCCGCTCGCCGCGCTCGCCGTGCACTTCCACGACACCTGGGGCCAGGCGCTGGCCAACGTGCTCGCCTGCCTGGAGGAAGGCGTGTCGGTGGTCGACGCGGCGGTGTCCGGGACCGGCGGCTGTCCGTACGCGAAGGGCGCGAGCGGCAACGTCGCCACCGAGGATGTCGTGTACATGCTGCACGGCCTGGGCATCGAGACCGGCGTGGACCTGGATGCCCTGGCCGACACTGGGCGCTGGCTGGCGGGACTGCTCGGTCGCGAGACCGGGAGCAAGGTCGCAAGGGCGCTGGCGGTCGCGTGAACGCTCCGGGCCATGACGCTCCCCTGCCACCGCCGGCCGCGGACGGCGGGGAGGTGCGGGCTTCCTTCGAACGGGCTTCCTTCGAGCATGCACCGTTCGAGCGCGCGCTGTTCGACGCGGTGCCCGACCCCGTCACCGTGCTCGACTGGAACGGCACCGTGCTCGCGGTCAACAAGGCGGGCATGCGCGCCTACCAGCGCCCGATCGAGGAAATCATCGGGCAGACCATCGAGGTGCTGAACCCCGACCTGCCGCGCGACCACATGGCGCCCGTGTGGGAATGCCTGGACCGCGGCGAGACCTACGTGGTCGAGGTCACCAACATGCGCGCGGACGGGACGCGCTTCCCGGTGGAAGTGCATTCGGCGGGCTTCCTGCACGACGGGCGCAAGGCGATCGTGGCGGTCGCACGCGACATGAGCGGGCGGCGCGACGCGGAACTGCGCTACGCCGAGCTGATGGAGACGATCGACAAGGGCATCCTGGTGCGCGACCGCGAGGGTCGGATCGTGCATGCCAACGCGGCGGCGATGCGGCTGTTCGGCATCGCGCCGGGCCAGCGCGCGGACCGCGCGCTCGATGACGCGCAATGGCTGGTCGTCGACGAACACGGCAACGAGATGCCGCGCGAGCAGTACCCCGCCTCTGTCGCGCTGCGCACCGGCCAGCCGGTGGCGAGCGTGCTGCTCGGCTTCTTCAACCGCGAGCGGCGCACGCTGACCTGGTTGTCGGCCACCGCGGTGCCGCAGTTCGAGCCCGGCAGCCGCGAGGTGACCCAGGTGCTCTCGCTGTTCTCCGACGTCACCACGCTCAAGCGCGACAGCACGTTGTTCGACCGCGTGCAGGCGCTCGCGCACGTCGGCGGCTGGCAGTGGGACGCCGGCCGCGACCGCGCGTTCCTGACCGGCGAGGCGCAACGCGTGCTGGGACTCGCCCGTGCGCCGGCGACGCTGGCCGACGTGCTGGCCGGGCTGAGGCCGGTCGAGCGCGACCGGTTGCGCACTGCCCTGCACGACACCATGCGCAACGGCGAGCCGTTCGATCTCGAACTGGGAACCGGCGCCCCGGGCAGCGAGCCTGCCTGGGTGCGGATGATCGGCGAGGTCGAGGCCGGCGATCCCACCGGCGCGCGGCTGCACGGCACGGTGCAGGACATCACCCTGCGCAAGCGGACCGAGGAATCGTTGCGGGTGCAGGCGCGCACGGATCCGCTCACCGGCCTGCTCAATCGCGACGCGGTGCTGGGCGCGCTCGAGGAGATGCTCGCGGCCGGGACACGCGCGGGCGCGGCGGTGCTCTACATCGACCTGGACCGCTTCAAGATCGTCAACGACGTGCTCGGCCATGCGGCAGGCGACCGGGTGCTGGTCTCCGCGGCGCGGCGGCTGCAGCGCGCGGTCGGCACCGAGGGACGCATCGCACGCTTCGGCGGCGACGAATTCATGGTGGTGTGCGACGCCACCGACGACCCGGAGCGCCCGCAGCGACTGGCCCGCGGCATCCTCGACGCGTTCGGCGTCAGTTTCCGCATGGACGGCGAGGAGTTCAGCATCACCGCCAGCATCGGCATCGCGCGCGCGCCGCTGGACGGGCGACTGCCGCAGCAGCTGATCCAGAACGCAGACCTGGCGATGTACGAAAGCAAGCGCCGCGCGCGCAACGGCTGGCAGGCGTTCTCGGCCGAGATGGCCGAGCAGCAGCTCGAGCGCCTGCAGTTGGAGACCCAGTTGCGGCGCGCCGTGGAGAACGAGGAATTCCACCTCGTGTACCAGCCACAAGTCGACCTCGCCACCGGCCGCATCCTCGCCGCCGAGGCGTTGATCCGCTGGCGCAACGAGGCGCTCGGCGAGATGCAGCCGGACCGTTTCATCGCGCATGCGGAAACCACCGGCGACATCGTCGGCATCGGCGACTGGGTGCTGCACGAGGCCTGCGCGCAGCTACGCCGCTGGCGCGACCGCGGCATCGACCTCGAACGCATCGCCGTGAACGTTTCCTACCGCCAGTTCGGCGGCGACGCGCTGGTGCGCCACGTGCGCCGCGCACTGGACGATGCCGGCCTGCCCGGCGAAGCGCTGGAACTGGAGTTCACCGAGCGCGTGCTGATCGAGGAAGCGCCCGACACGCTGCAGACCTTCGCCGCGCTGCGCGAACTCGGGGTGATGCTGACCATCGACGATTTCGGCGAGGGCTACAGCGCGCTGAACTACCTGCGGCGCCTGCCGATCCAGGGCCTGAAGCTCAGCCAGGAGTTCCTGCAGGGCGTGCCGGACAACGCCTCGGACACGGCCATCTGCGAGGCGGTCGCCGGGATCGCAAGGGGCCTGAAGCTCCGGCTGGTGGCTGAGGGCGTGGAGCACGAGGCACAGCGGCGCTTCCTGCTGCAACTGGGCGTCCCGGTCGGCCAGGGCTTCCTGTTCGCAAGGGGACTGTTGCCCGACGAGTTCGTCGAGCGTTGCCTGGGAGCCGTCCCTGCGTGATGTGGGAGCCGCCACGGCGGCGAGCTGTTCGCGAAGAGCTCGCCGCCATGGCGGCTCCCACAGCGGTCGCTTAAAATTCGGGGTTTCCGCGTCAGGAACCCCCCATGCAGCTCAAGGACACCCGCGCCATCGTCACCGGTGGCGTCTCCGGCCTCGGCCTGGCGGTCGCCAGCCACCTCGTGGCGAACGGCGGCAAGGTCGCGCTGTTCGACGTCAACCAGGAGAAGGGCGCAGAAGCCGTCGCGTCCCTCGGCGAAGGCAACGCCCGCTTCTGGCACACCGACGTCACAGACGAAGCCGCGGTCGAGGCCAACGTGGCCGCCGCGAAGGACTTCCTGGGCGGCCTCAACGTCGCGATCAATTGCGCCGGCATCCTCGGCGCGGGCCGCGTGCTGGGCAAGGAAGGCCCGATGCCGCTGGCGCAGTTCCGCACCACGGTGCTGGTCAACCTGGTCGGCAGCTTCAACGTCGCCAAGGCGGCGGCGTCGCTGATGCAGCACAACGCAACCGGCACCGACGGCGAGCGCGGCGTGATCGTGAACACCGCCTCCGTCGCAGCGTACGAGGGACAGATCGGCCAGGCGGCGTATTCGGCATCTAAGGGCGGCGTGGTCGGCATGACCCTGCCGATGGCGCGCGAGCTGGCGCGCTTCGGCATCCGCGTCATGACCATCGCGCCGGGCGTGTTCTGGACGCCGATGGTCGACGGCATGCCCGAGGCCGTGCAGCAGTCGCTGGCCGCGACCATCCCCTTCCCGTCGCGCCTCGGCCAGCCGGAAGAGTTCGCCGACCTGGTCGCGTACATCCTGGGCAACACCTACCTCAACGGCGAACCCATCCGGCTGGATGGCGCGACGCGGCTGGCACCCAAATGAAGGCATACGACATCAAGCGCGGCAACGTCGTCGAGCACAACGGCACGGTCTACCAGGTGCGCGACATCGAGCGCAGTTCGCCGCAGGGCCGCGGCGGCAACGTCAAGTTCCGCTTCACCCTGTACAGCGTGCCAGGCGGCACCAAGTACGACCTCAGCCTGGGCGGCGACGACGACCTGAAGGAAGTCGAGCTCTCGCGGCGGCAGGTGACGTTCTCGTACAAGGACGGCGACGCGTTCGTATTCCTGGACGACGAGGACTACACGCCGTACACGCTGGACGCGGACGTGGTGGGCGACGACGCCGGTTACATCGTCGACGACCTGGCGGGTTGCTACGTGCAGTTGATCGACGAGCAGCCGGTGGCGCTGCAGTTGCCGCAGAGCGTGGCGATCGCCGTCGTCGAGACGCCGCCCGAGCTCAAGGGCGGCACGGCGACGAAGCGGCCCAAGCCGGCGCGCCTGTCCACCGGCATCGAGATCCAGGTGCCGGAGTACATCGGCAATGGCGAGCGCGTGTGGGTCAACACCACCACCGGCGAATTCGCCGGTCGCGCGGATTGACCGGGTGCCGGATCCCGGATCCCGGATTCCGCTTCGCTGCATCCGGGCTACGGGTTCTGGGGGATCCCGGATTGCGCTTCGCTTCATCCGGGCTACGCATCCATCCCGTAGCCCGGATGCAGGCGCAACGCGCCGGAATCCGGGATCAATCCCCCGCAGTGCGCGCCATCCACTTGCGGGCCATGCGGCGCACCGAGGCATCCGCCGCCGGATCGTCGGCCAGCGCACCGATGTCCCGCCATGCCAGGTCGTGCGATTCGTCGCCGACGGTGAACGCCTCGCTGCCGGTCGCGTGCACGACGTAGCGCACGTCGTAATGCCAATGTTCCGG
>DASTUL010000024.1:0-4788 GCA_035759645.1 Lysobacteraceae bacterium
GCGCCGAACAGGCTGGACCCGAGGATCCATGCCTCGACCTCGACGCCTGCGCCCGGCACGGCCTGCACCGGCTGCCCGGCACGTACCGGCTCGAAGTACGACAGCAGCTCGACCACGTCGGCCGGGAACTCCTCCGCCGACGCGTAGTACCGGCGCAGGGCTTTGGCCGCAGCCTGGTCGGTCCCCGGCGCGCGTCCCAGGCCCAGGTCGATCCGGCCCGGATACAGCGTGCCGAGCGTGCCGAACTGCTCGGCCACCTGCAGCGGCGCGTGGTTGGGCAGCATCACGCCACCGGCGCCGACGCGGATCGACGTCGTCGCCGCGGCTACGTGCCCGATCAGCAGCGAAGTCGCGGCGCTGGCGATCCCCGGCATGTTGTGGTGCTCGGCCAGCCAGAAGCGCCGGTAACCCAGCGCCTCGGCGCGCCGCGCCAGGTCGACCATGTTGGCGAAGGTCCGGGCCGGCGTGCTGCCTTCGGCGACCGGGGCGAGATCTAGGATCGAGAGCGGGATCATTCCCCCGAAGTGGGGGCGAATCCCCGGTTCACGAGGGGCGGGGGATGAGCTTCATCGCTGCGGCGTTGTTCCACCCGGCGATCACTACGCGATTGCTACAACAACGGCTCCGACCAGGAGCATCCGGCATGGCAGGCACCCGCGAACTCGAAGCGAAACTCTGGAAGCACCTCAAGGACGACCGCACCGTGATGCTCGGCGCCACCGGCATCGCGCCGCGACCGATGACGGCGATTGCGGAGAACGACAAGGCGCCGCTCTGGTTCTTCACCGCGGCCGGCACGGAGCTGGGCGAAGCGCTCGAAAGCGGGCGCCCGCTGCAGGCCATCGCGAGTTTCGCCGCCAAGGACCATTCGCTGTTCGCCGCGATCGGCGGGGACCTGGTCGCCGACAACGACCGCGCTGTCATCGACCGCCTCTGGAATCCGTTCATCGCCGCCTGGTTCGAGGGCAAGGACGATCCCAAGCTGCGTCTGCTGCGGATGGACACCGCCGGCGCCACCGTGTGGCTCAACGAGAACAGCATGCTCGCGGGCGCCAAGATGATGCTGGGCGTGGACCCGAAGAAGAGCTACCGCGACAAGGTCGGAGACGTGGACCTCGGCTGACGCTCAGGCCGTTTTTGGCTTGGCGAAGACATCCATGGCATGTCCTGTCTCCAGCAGGGACTTCAGGCTGGACAGCACGATCGGCCAGCCCTTCTGGATGCCGTTGGCCATGCCGCTGCCGACCTCGAGTTCGTCGTGGGTGACGGTCAGCCGCACCATGTCCTCGTACGGTGCGATGTCGAAGCTCACGCGGCTGTAGGCGTCCGGGTCGTCGGCCTGCGAGGCATTGGCCCAGGTGATGACCAGGCGCGTCGGCGGCGAGGTTTCGACCACCTTGCCGACCAGCTCGACGGTGCGTTGCTCGTTGGCGCGCACGTGTTCCCAAGTCGAACCGGGCTTCCAGTCGGAGACGTTCTCGTGCCCCCAGTAGCGCCGCGCGATCTCGGGTTTGGTGATGGCATCGAACACCTTTTCCGGCGTCGAGCGGATGTAGGTCACGTACACGAAGCTGGTCTTCTCGTTGCCCATCGTCATTCTCCTTCGATCTCTGTCTTGAGGTCGTGCAGCAGGCTGAGCCGCTGACGTTCGAATCTCCGCACCCACCGCTCGTACACCTCGTGCAGCGGTACCGGATTGATGAAGTGCAACTTCTCCCGGCCACGCCGGACCGTGGCCACCAGGTTGGCCGCCTCCAGGATCCCGATGTGCTGCGTCGCCGACTGCCGCGCCATGTCCAGGTGCTCGCAAAGCTGGCCCAGCGTCTGCCCGTTGTCGTCAGCCAGGAGGTCGAGCAGCTTCCTGCGCGTCGGGTCGGCCAGGGCCTTGAAAACCTTGTCTGCGTCCATTGGGTGCCTGCTTGCGTGGGAGGATGATATGCAGGCATTTACCTGCATGTCAAGGCGTTCGGCAAGCCGTCGAATTTCAGGCGGAACGGCGAAGCAAACGCCCGCCCCGAGCGACTGAAGCGCCCGGCTCGAGCGCGGGGATGCCGTTGACCAGCACCAGGTCGAAGCCCTCGGCCATCGCCTTGGGGTCGACGTAGCTCGAGCGCGCGCGCACCCGGGCGGGATCGAACAGCACCAGGTCCGCCTTGTACCCCGGCAGCACCTGGCCCCTGTCCCGCAGGCCGAGGATCGATGCGGGCAACGCCGTCATCTTGCGCACCCCCTCCTCGATCGACAGTCGCGGCTGCTTCACCAGGAATTCCTCGATGAACTTCGCGAACGTGCCGGCCGACCGCGGATGGCTGCCACCGGGCGAGCCGTCGCTGCCCAGCGCCACGAAGGGCGCCTGCAGCAGCCGGTCCTGCAGCGCGCGGTCCATGACGAAGTGCGCCGCTTTCCCCCCGTCCGGGCCGATGTCGACCAGCACCTCGTCGAACGGCATGTCGCGATCGGCGGCCACCTGCGCCAGCGTCTTGCCGGCATGCGGACCGGTCCCGAACAGCAGTGCGTCCGGGCCGTTGCGCTGCCCGATCCGTTGCCGCAGGTACGCAAGCAACTCGTCGCGCCGGGCCTCGACCACGCCGGCATAGTCCGTCGGCGGCAACGCCCACTCCGGGAACACGATCGCGACGCCGGTGTAACTCGCCTCGTACGGATACGCGTCGGCCGTCAGCGCCCTGTCGTCGGTGCGCAACGTGCGGATGAACTCGAGCAGTCCTTCCGCCGCGGCCTCGCCCTTGCCGTACACCATCTTCAGGTGCGACACGTGCGCACGCGCCGGCCCGGCGGCGGCCACCAGTTCGCGGATGGAATCGCGCACCGCGTCGACATCTTCGTTGCGCATGTGGCTCATCGCCACGCCATCGTGGCGGGCGATGACGGGGCCGAGGCTGGCGAGCTCGCGCGTCTCCGCATAACGACCCGGGACGTATTCCAGACCGGTCGACATGCCGAACGCGCCCGCGCCGAGGTCGCTTTCGAGGAGCTCCTGCATGCGCGCGAGTTGCGCGTCCGAAGGCCGCCGCGTGCCGTCGTCTATCCCTGCTCGCCGGCGCAGCGCGCCATGGCCCGACAGCGTGGCGACGTTGACCGCCGGCCGGACCAGGCGCATCGCGTGCATCCAATCGGACAGGCTGGCGGACGCATGGTCCTCGCCCGGGAGCGAAGGGCTGCCGCCGTCCTGTCCCAGGAGCACGGTCGTCACCCCCATCGCGATCGACGGCAGGTAGTCGTCCGTCATCGGATCGCCATGGGCGTGCAGGTCGATGAAACCGGGCGCGAGTACCCGGCCCGCGCCGTCGATGACGCGTGCCCCACGTGTTTCCGCCTCGGGCGCCGGACCGATGCGCGCGATGCGATCGCCCATCACCAGGACGTCCGTATACCGGGGTGGCGCGAGGCTCCCGTCCACCAGCAGCACGCCGCGCAGCCACACGCCGGACACCGGCCGTGCCTGCAGCAGCGGTGGCGCCAGCGCGCAGGCGCCGCCGGCCACCATCGCCCCCAATACCTCTCGCCTCGACCAGTGGCTCATGCCGTCTCCCCCCATGCCCTTGCCGCCATGATGCCTGCGCGCGCGATACTTGGCCGATCGCCCGGAGTCCCTGCATGCCTGCCAGCCCGCGCCTCTACGCCCACCCCTTCTCCTCGTACTGCCAGAAGGCGCTGGTGGCGCTGTACGAGAGCGACACGCCGTTCGACTACCGCAACCTGGAAGACCCGGAGGCGAACGCCGAGCTGACGGCGCTCTGGCCGATGCGGCGCTTCCCCGTGCTGGTCGACGGGGACCGGACGGTGCTGGAGGCGACCTGCATCATCGAGTACCTCGACATCCACCATCCCGGGCCGGTCAAGCTGATCCCCGACGACCGCGACGCGGCGCTCGAAGTGCGGATGCTGGACCGGTTCTTCGACAACTACGTGTCGACGCCGCAACAGAAGGTGGTGTTCGATTCGCTCCGCAAGACGGAGGCCGACCGGGATCCGTACGGGGTCCGCAAGGCGCGCGAGATGCTCGAGACGTCCTATGCCTGGCTCGACGCGCGCATGGCGACGCGGGAATGGGCCGCGGGCCCCGACTTCAGCCTCGCGGACTGCGGCGCGGCGCCGTTCCTGTTCTATGGCGACTGGACACACCCGATCGACGGACGCTTCGCGCACGTCCGCGCGTATCGCGAGCGCCTTCTGGCGCGGCCATCGTTCCGCCGCGCCGTCGAGGAAGCACGACCTTATCGGTCGTACTTCCCCCTCGGGGCCCCGGACCGGGACTGAGTCACCCGGAACGCGTCACCAGATCCGGACGCGATCCTCCGGCGCGATCCACAGCGCATCGCCTTCGGTCACGCCGAACGCCGTGTACCACGCATCGATGTTGCGCAGCGGCGCATACGCACGGATGTGTCCCGGCGAGTGCGTCCCGTTGACCAGTTGCTGGCGCAGCGCGTCGTCGCGCCACAGCGTGCGCCACACCTGCGCCCAGCCCATGAAGAAGCGCTGTTCACCGGTGAAGCCGTCGATGACCGGCGCCGGCTCCCCGTCCAGCGAGCGGCGATAGGCCTCCAGTGCGATGGTCAGGCCACCCAGGTCGCCGATGTTCTCGCCCATCGCGACCTTGCCGTTGATGTGCATGTCCGGCAGCTGCTCGAACTCGAACGCCTCGTACTGCCCGCCCAGCGTCGCGGCCTGGGCCTCGAACTTCGCGGCGTCCTCGGCCGACCACCAATCGCGCAGCAGCCCAGTGCCGTCCGACTTGCGGCCCTGGTCGTCGAAGCCGTGGATGAT
>DASTUL010000025.1:0-2224 GCA_035759645.1 Lysobacteraceae bacterium
GTGCGCTATCCGCGTGGCACGGGTCCGGGCGTTACGGTGCAGTCGGAGCTTTCGACGTTGCCGATCGGCAAGGCGGACGTGCGGCGGCGCGGTTCGCGCGTGGCGTTGCTCGCATTCGGTGCGGTATTGCCGGCGGCCGAAGCGGTCGGGGCCGAACTCGGCCTGACCGTGGTCAACATGCGTTTCGTCAAGCCGCTGGATCGTGCGCTGTTGCTGGAACTGGCGCGGACGCACGAGGGGTTCGTGACCATCGAGGACAACGTGGTCGCCGGCGGCGCCGGGTCGGGCGTGGCGGAACTGCTCGCGGCAGAAGGCGTCACGTTGCCGATCCTGCACCTCGGCCTGCCGGACCACTTCCAGCACCACGCAAGCCGCGAGGACCTGCTGGCGGAAGCGGGCCTGGACGTCGCCGGGATTCGTGCCGCGGTGCTGGGCAGGTGGCCGTCGAGCGGAACGTCGGCGCGCGCGACCGGCTAGCGGTCCGCTACGGCGCCTCGATGCGATAGCCGCGCTCGGCCAGCACCGCGAGGTAGCCGTCCTTCGCCAGCAACTGGTCCATGGACAACACCGCGAAGCTCGTTTCCTGCGCCGCCAACGCGTCTTCGGCGGCCGCAAGCCAAGTCTCCTCCACCCGTTGCGGAATGTCGCCGACGCCTTGTCGCTGGACGAACTCGGTGTCCAGCAACGCCATCAGGCAGTCGCTCTCGGCATCCGCATCCGGCAACTGGGCCAGGACATCGGTATCGCCCGACGCCCACGCGTTGGCCCGCGCGACCAGCACCGGCATGCGGCGTTCGATCGCGGTCATGGTGCGGTCCAGGCACGCGGCGTCGCCCAGGTCCGAACGATTCATGTCCTCGAGCAGCGTGCGGGGCTCCTCGATCGTCAGCTTCAGCGTGACTGGCGTGACTTCGCGCGCCGCCTCGACAGCGGCCTTCATTACCGCTGTCTCCACGACGTTGCGTTGCATGCCGTGCTTCTCCAATGCCGCGTGGAAGAGCTTCTCCGCGGCGAACATCGGCCTCCAGCGTTCGATGCCCCACTCCCAGCCAAGGTAGCGATCCTTCAAGGCGGTCCAGCGCGCATATTGCCCTTCGGTAAGGACATCCTCGAGGCGCGCGCCATCGGGGTTCCTGCGCGCGCGCATCGCGGCCGGCAGCAACGCCATGCCGCTGAAGAACCCCACATCCGCGTTGACGACCAGGGACGGCGGACCAAGCACTACGCCGGCGCGGGCGACCACCGCCCCGACTTCATCCGACTTCCACTCCAGGGCGCCGGGCAACGGCGAGACGGTGCCGAGCACCCACAACACATGGCCTTCCGGCCCGTGCACCTTCCACATGCCGGGACCGGGTTGCACGCCGGTCACCACGATGGGCGCAAGGTCGGTCACCGGCTCCCGCAGTGCTTGCGACGCAAGGTCATCCGCGCCTGCATCCGGCTGCCCGGCCATTGCCGCTAGCGCCACCACCATCGAAATCAACGCGCGCATTCCCTGCTCCTGTGTCGCCAATGAAAAACGCCCGGCGAACGGGGCCGGGCGTTTCGTCGATCCTCGACTTGGTCGGGGTAGCCGGATTTGAACCGACGACCACCTGTCCCCCAGACAGGTGCGCTACCAGGCTGCGCTATACCCCGAGTCGATTGAAATTATAGCGCGGAGACTTGGCTTTTCGCGGCTTACGCCGCTCCTACCCAGCCGCCCGCTCGTTACACCATTCAGCGCTTGAGGAGTTGCAGGACTTCTTCCAGTTCCACCCGCACCTGGCGGACGATCTGGCTGCTCATGGCGGATTCCTGCTTGGCGCCGTCGCCCTCCAGGCGCAGGCGCGCGCCGCCGATCGTGTAGCCCTGTTCGTACAGCAGGCCGCGGATCTGGCGGACCATCAGCACGTCGTGCCGCTGGTAGTAGCGGCGGTTGCCGCGGCGCTTGACCGGCTTGAGCGAGGGGAACTCGGTTTCCCAGTAGCGCAGCACGTGCGGCTTCACGTCGCAGAGTTCGCTGACCTCGCCGATGGTGAAGTAGCGCTTGGCCGGGATCGGCGGGAGTTCGCGGTTGCTGCCGGGGTCAAGCATGGCTGCCCCCGTGCGCCTCGACCCGCTCCTTGAGCTTCTGGCCGGGGCGGAAGGTCACCACGGTGCGCGCGGAGATCGGGATCTCCTCGCCGGTCTTGGGGTTGCGGCCGGGGCGCTGGTTCTTGCGGCGCAGGTCGAAGTTGCC
>DASTUL010000026.1:0-6508 GCA_035759645.1 Lysobacteraceae bacterium
TCCAGCCAGTCGGTCACCGCCGCCAGCGCGAACACGAACGCCGAGGCGAAGTTGGTCCAGCCATGCGGCAGGTAGAACACCAGCACCAGCACCGGGATCAGCAGGATCCGCAGCAGGGTGAGCGCGGTGGGGAGAGTGAGCTTCATGCGTCCCTGGCCTGTCCCGGTTCGTTCGGCTGCACGTCCAGCCCGTGCAGGCTCGCGTAGATGCGCGCGGCCAGGGCGGCGTTGACGCCCTCGACCCGCGCGATCTCCTCGATGCCGGCGGCCCTGAGCCCCGCCAGGCCGCCGAAGTGCCGCAACAGGTTACCCCGCCGGCGCGGGCCGATCCCGGGGATGTCCTCCAGCCGGCTGCTGGTGCGCGCCTTCTGCCTGCGCCCCCTGTGCCCGGTGATCGCGAACCGGTGGGCCTCGTCGCGCACCTGCTGCACCAGTTGCAGCGCGGGCGAGTCGGCGCCCGGCTTGAGTTCGCGGCCGTCGGGCAGCAGCAGGGTCTCGTCGCCCGGCTTGCGGGCCACGCCCTTGGCGACGCCCACGGCGCAGACGCCGGCCACGCCCAGTTCGCCGAGCACGTCGCGGGCCTGGGCCAGCTGCCCCGCCCCGCCGTCGATCAGCAGCACGTCGGGGACGACCCCGTCGCCCTCGACTGCGCGCCGGAAGCGGCGTTCCAGTGCCTGCCGCATCGCCGCGTAGTCGTCGCCCGGCTCGATGCCGGCGATGTTGTAGCGGCGGTACTGCCCGCGCACCGGGCCGGCGGCGTCGAACACCACGCACGAGGCCACCGTCGCCTCGCCCATGGTGTGGCTGATGTCGAAGCATTCGATGCGCTGCGGCGCCTCGTCCAGGCCGAGCAGCTCGCGCAGGGCGTCCACCCGTGCCTGCTGGCTGGCGTGGCTGCCGAGTTCGGCGGCCAGCGCCTGCTCGGCGTTGCGCCGGGCCAGGTCCAGATAGCCGGCGCGCTCGCCGCGCACGCTGGGCCTGAGCTGCACCTTGCGGCCCGCCGCCTCGGACAGGGCCTGTTCGACCAGCTCGCGGTCCGGGATGTCACGGTCGAGCACGATCTCGCGCGGCGCGGGCTGCGCGCCGTAGTACTGCGACACGAAGGCCGCCAGCACCTCGGGTGCCTCGGCCCCGTTCGTCTTCGGGAAGAAGGCCCGGGTGCCGAGGTTGCGGCCGTCCCGGAAGGCGAGCAGCAGCACGCAGGCCGCGGTGCCCTGCATCGCGACCGCCAGCACGTCCAGGTCGGCGGCGCGGCCGTCGACGAACTGGCGCGCCTGCAGCTTGCGGATCATCTGCAGCTGGTCGCGCAGGTGCGCAGCCGCCTCGAAATCCAGGCGCTCGGCGGCCGCTTCCATTTCGCGCCCGAGCTCGCCGCCGAGCTCGTCGCTGCGTCCTTCCAGGAACAGCACCGCGCGGCGCACGTCCACGGCATACGCCTCCGCGGACGGCAGGCCGACGCAAGGCGCGCTGCAGCGGCCGATCTGGTGCTGCAGGCACGGCCGGGTGCGGTTGCGGAACACGCTGTCCTCGCAACTGCGCAGCCGGAAGAGGCGATGCATGAGGTTGAGCGTCTCGCGCACCGCCCACGCGCTGGGGTAAGGGCCGAAGTAACGACCCGGCGTCGCCCGCCCTCCGCGGTGGAAGCCAATGCGCGGCCAGTCCTCGTCGGTCAGCAGGATGTAGGGGTAGCTCTTGTCGTCGCGCAGCAGCACGTTGTAGCGCGGCCGGTGCGCCTTGATCAGCTGGTTTTCCAGCAGCAGCGCCTCGGCCTCGGTGCGGGTCACCGTGACTTCCATGCGTGCGAGCTGGGCGAGCATGGCCTGCGTCCGCGCGGACCGCGGCGCGTTGTTGAAGTAGCTGCCGACCCGGTGCTTGAGGGCGCGCGCCTTGCCGACGTACAGCAGGGCGTCGTCGGCCGCGTACATGCGGTACACGCCCGGCGCGGTGTTCAACCCGCGGGTGAAGGCCTTGCCGTCGAAGGTGGGCTTTGCCGCTGCCATGACGCCATTGTAGGAGCCGCCATGGAGGCGAAGCCCTTAACCCAGCTCCCGCTGCAGCCGCACCACCACCCCGTCCGCCGCCTGCTCCAGCAACCGCCGCACATGCTCGAAGTGGCGTTCGTTGCCGGTGTACGGATCCGGGATCTCGCCATCGCCCGGCACGCCCGCCCATTCGAGCAGGAGGCTGGCGCGCAGCTTCATCCGCATCGGCGCCAGGGCCTGCACGTCGCGCAGGTTCTGGCGATCGGCGCAGAGGATCCAGTCGAAGTGCTGGAAGTCCTCGCGGGTGACCCGGCGGCCACGCAACCCGGCGATGTCGACGCCGACGGCCTGCACGCATGCCAGCGCGCGCGGGTCCGGCGGCTGGCCGACGTGCCAGCTGCCGGTGCCGGCGGAATCCAGTTCGACGCGACCCGCGAACCGCGAGCGTTCGATGCGCTCGCGCAGGATGCCCTCGGCCATCGGCGACCGGCAGATGTTGCCGAGGCAGACGACCAGCAGCCGCGCCTGTACACGCGAGGGTGCCTGCACCTGCGACCGCGACTCAACCATGTCCGGCGGCGATGCGGGCCTCGGCACGGGCCAGGTCTTCCGGGGTATCGACGCCCGGCGGGAACGGTTCCGGCGTGAGCTCGACGGCGATGCGGATGCCGGCCTCCAGCGCGCGCAACTGTTCCAGTGCCTCGAGTTGCTCGAGTCGGCCCGGGGGCATCGCGGCAAAGCGGCGGAGGAAGCCGACGCGGTAGGCGTAGATGCCGATGTGGCGGAGGCAGGTCGCATCGCCTTCGGGTAGGCGAATGGAAGCGCTCGCCGCTGTAGCGGCTCCCACACCGAAGGCGTCGCGGTGCCAGGGGATGGGGGCGCGGCTGAAGTAGAGGGCGAAGCCGTCCGCGTCGCGCACCAGCTTGACTGCGTTGGGATCGAAGAGGGTTTCGGCGTCGCCGATGGGCGCGGCAAGCGTGGCGATGTCCGCGCCGCTCGCAGCCAGCGTTTCGGCCACCGCGCGGATGCCCGCCGCGGGCGCGAACGGCTCGTCGCCCTGCAGGTTGACCACGATCGCGTCGTCGCCCCAGCCGGAGATGCGCGCGCACTCCGCCAGGCGGTCGGTACCGGAGGCGTGGGTGGTGGCGGTCATCGCGACGCGGACGCCGCTGCCTTCCAGCGCGTCGGCGATGCGCTGGTCGTCGGTCGCCACCCAGGCCTCGCGTGCGCCGGCCTTCAGCGCGCGACGCGCGACATGCAGCACCAGGGGCTCGCCTGCCAGCAATCGCAACGGCTTGCCGGGAAGGCGGGACGCGCCGTAGCGGGCGGGGATGGCGACGATGAAATCCTGCATGGCGCTCAGGTTATCCGGTCGAGCAACGCGATCCAAAGGGCTTCAGGCAGTTCCGCTTCCACCGGGACGGCGTGGAAGCGCTCGCCGGCGAGGGCCTGGCATTTCACCGCGTCCTTCTCGGTCATCAGCACCGGCAGGTCGCTGCCGAAGCGGAAGTCCTCGTCCTCGTAGGCGTGATGGTCGGGGAAGGCGTGCGGCACGACGGCGATCCCGGCCTCGCGCAGCATGGTGAAGAAGCGCTGCGGGTGGCCGATACCGGCGACGGCGTGCACGCGCTCGCCGGCGAAGGCCGACAGTGGTTTCGGACGCCCGCCCAGCAACGGGCGCGCCTCGCCCGCGCGCAGCCGCATGGGCCACTCGCCGAATCCCGGCGCGGTCGGATGGGTGGACGCGGCGGTCTCGCCGCCGGCGAGGTTGACCACGCGGAAGTCGCAGGCCTTGCCGCGTGCCG
The DNA here is from genome assembly GCA_035759645.1 of Lysobacteraceae bacterium. Classification (GTDB taxonomy): domain Bacteria; phylum Pseudomonadota; class Gammaproteobacteria; order Xanthomonadales; family Xanthomonadaceae; genus CAMPJU01. The sequence continues at coordinate 3,787 of DASTUL010000026.1, forward strand.
GCGGCTCGCGCAACGGGCCCGCCGGGAGCAGCCGCCCGTTGCCGTAGCGGCGGCGGCCATCGACCACCTCGACCTCGACATCGCGCGCCAGCCGGTAATGCTGCAGGCCGTCGTCGCAGACGATCACGTCACAACCGGCCTCGACCAGCGCGCGCGCAGCGGCAACGCGGTCCCTGTCCACGCGCACCTTCGCCCCGGTCTGGCGCGCGATCAGCAAGGGTTCGTCGCCGACCATCGCCGCGTCGTCGCCGGCGTCCACCCAGCGCGGCGTGCGTTCGTCCTTCCGGCCGTAGCCCCGGCTCGCCACGCCCGGCTTGTAGCCGGCCATGCGCAGGCGCTTCACCAGTGCGATCGAGAACGGCGTCTTGCCGGTCCCGCCGACCGTGATGTTGCCGACCACGATGACCGGCACGCCGACGCGGTACGCGCGCAGCACGCCGCGCCGATACAGCCCGCGTCGCAATGCCGCCAGCGCGCCGTAGAGCGCGGCCAGCACGCCGTCGTGCAGCGGCACCGGCGCATCGCCGTACCAGTGCGCGGGCGGGTGCACGCCATGGCGCCTCATGCGTCGCGGAACTGCATCTGGTGCAGGCGGCTGTACAGCCCGCCGCGCGCCAACAACTCCGCATGGGTCCCCTGCTCCACCAGTTCGCCCTGTTCGAGCACCAGCACCTGGTCGGCGTGCTCGATGGTCGAGAGGCGATGGGCGATCACCAGCGTGGTGCGGTCCGGCATCAGGTGCGAGAGCGCGTCCTGCACCAGGCGTTCGGATTCGTTGTCGAGCGCGGCGGTCGCCTCGTCCAGGATCAGCACGGGCGCATCGCGCAGGATCGCCCGGGCGATCGCCAGGCGCTGGCGCTGGCCGCCCGACAGCAGCGCGCCGTTCTCGCCGATCGGCGTGTCCAGGCCCTGCGGCAGGCCCACGATGAACTCCCAGGCATTGGCGGCTTCGGCCGCCTTGCGCAGGAGTGCCGGCTCGGCGTCCATCGCATAGGCGATGTTGGCCGCGACCGTGTCATCGAACAGCATCACCCGCTGCCCGACCAGCGCGACCTGCCGGCGGAGGTCGGCGAGGCGGTAATCGCGCAGCGGCACGCCATCGAGGGTGATGGTGCCGGTGTCGGGTTCGTAGAAGCGTGGCACCAGGCGCGCCAGGCTGGTCTTGCCGCTGCCGGAGCGGCCGACGATCGCGGTGACCGTGCCCGGTTTCGCGACGAAGCTGATGTCGCGCAGCGCGGGCGCGTCCTTGCCCTGGTACTGCAGGGACACGTTGTCGAACACGAGCTCGCCGCGGGCGCGGCCGAGCGCGACCCGGCCGGTGTCGGCCTCCTCGCCGCTATCGAGCACGGCGAAGATCCGCTCGGCCGCCGCCACGCCGCGCGAGATCGAACTCTGGATCCCGGTGATCCGTCGCAGCGACGGGATGATGCCCATCATCGCGGTCATCAACGCGACGAACTCGCCAGCATTCATGCGCCCGGCCAGCGCCTCGCGCGCGGCGATCCAGACGATCGCGGCCAGCGCGAACGCCGCCAGCATCTGCACCAGCGCCGAGGCCGAGGCCTTGGTCGCGTCGATCTTGAGGTTCAGGCGCAGGATGCGGTTGGCGATTCGCGCATAGCGCGCACCCTCGAACGCCTGCGCCCCGTGCACCTTGACGTCCTGCTGCGCGGCCAGCGATTGCTCCGCCGCCTGCGCCATGTCGGCCATGCCGTCCTGCACGTTGCTGCTGATGCGGCGGTAGCGGCGGCCCACGTACCAGACGATCAGGCCGATCAGCGGCGTGATCACCAGCATCGCAATCGTGACCTTGACCGACGTGGAGAGCATCACGCCCAGCAGGAAGACGACCACGATCGTGTCGGTGACCATGATCTTCAGCGCGTTGGCGCTGGCCTGGGTCACCTGCTCGGTGTCGAAGTTCAGGCGGCTGACCATGCCGGGCACGGATTCGGTGTCGAAGCGGCTGCTGGGCAGGCGCAGGTACTTGTCGAGGATGCGCTCGCGCAGGTCGCGCACCACGCTTCGCCCGGCGCGCGCCATGCCGTAGTCGGTCACGAACGTCGCCACGCCGCGCAGCAGGAACAGCCCGACGATGATCAGCGGCAACCGGGTCGCCTGCGTCGGGTCCGGGTCGACGAACCCCTGGTTGACCAGCGGCTCCATCAACTTGATGAAGTAGCCACCGGCCAGGCCTTCCACGACCATGCCGACCGTTGCGATCGCCAGCAACGGCCAGTAGCGCATCGCGTGGCCGAGCAGGCGCCGGTAGATCGGCCAGGCGGGGGTCTGTGCGCTCATTCGGTGGGCGCGGTGGCGATGGACACGTGGGTGAAGCCGAGCTGGCCCACCGCGTCCAGCGCGGTCACCACCGCCTGGTGCGGCGTGCGTGCATCGGCGCGGAGCAGCACCGGGCGCTCGCGGTCGTCGCCCGCGACCTCGGCGATGACGCTGCGCAACGAATCGATGTCGGTGCGCAGGACCTCGCGGTCCTGCACGAAATAGCGGCCGTCGGCGTTGACCAGCACGACCAGCGCGCGCGTGTCGGACGTCGCGGGCTCGCCGGTGGCCTGCGGCAGCTCGAGCTTGAGCATCGAGCGCGCATCGAACGTGGTGGTGACCACGAAGAAGATGATCAGCACCAGGATGACGTCGATGAGCGGGACCAGGTTGATGTCCGGCTCGTCGAACGCGCGGTGGTCGCGGATGCGCATGCGGCGTC
>DASTUL010000027.1:0-11377 GCA_035759645.1 Lysobacteraceae bacterium
CTGGGACAAGACCGCCCCCGGCCCGCGGCTGCCGCCCGAAGTGATCGAACGCACCCGCGCCCGCTACGCCGAGGCACTGCAGCGGCTGGCCGACATCGACTAGAGGATCGCGCATGGCAACCCACGACTCCGCCGAACGCCCCATCGACCGCTGGTTCGCCCGCTATGCCGCCGACCATCGCCATCCGGCCAATGTCGCGATCCACTGGCTGGCCGTGCCGGCGATCCTGTGGAGCGTCGTGGCGTTGCTGTGGTGCATCCCGGTGCCGGGCACCTGGTTCAACGCGGGATTGTGGGCGGCGCTCGCGATGTTCGCCGCCTGGATGTTCTATTACCGCGCATCGCGGTCGCTGGGCTTCGGGATGCTGGCGGTGCTGGTGGCGATGGCCTGGCTCACCCGCTGGCTGCACGACTGGCTCGGCACGGATGGCTTGTTGTGGACGGCGGTCGCGGTGTTCGTGATCGCGTGGATCGCGCAGTTCATCGGCCACAAGGTGGAGGGGCGGCGGCCGAGCTTCCTGACGGACCTGACCTACCTGCTGGTGGGGCCGGCGTGGTTGCTGTCGAAGGTGTACCGGAGTCTGGGTTGGAGGTATTGAGGGTTCGGATCGCGGCTTACGCCGCTCCTACGGGAGCCGCGCGGACGTGAGTACGCGTGACCTCGGACTTGTCCTGCTCATTTGTGTGGCGTGGGCGTTCAACTTCCTCACTTCGGCGCACGCGTTGCGCGAGATTCCGCCCTTCATGTTCACCGCGCTGCGGCTGGGGCTGCTGGTCGCGGTGCTGGCCCCATTCGTCCGTGCGCCGTCGGCCGGGCAGTGGCCGCGGCTCATCGCGGTGGCGCTGTGCAACGGCGTGCTGCATTTCGGACTGAGCTTCCTGGCGCTGCACCTGGCGGGCGACCTGTCCTCGCCGGCGATCGTGATGCAGAGCTACGTCCCGATGGCGGCGCTGCTCGCGTGGTGGGTGCTGGGCGAGCGGTTCGCCTGGCGCACCGGGCTCGCGATTGCCACCAGTTTCGCGGGCGTGCTGGTGCTGGGGTTCGACCCACTGGTCCTCGCGCAACCAGTCGCGCTGGCGGTGATGCTGGTGTCGTCGCTGTTCCTGGCGATCGGCACGGTGCTGATGCGCCGGCTGGTGGGCCTGAGCATGGTCAGCGCGCAGGGCTGGACCGCGATCATCGGCGTCGCGCCGCTGGTGGCGATCAGCCTGGCCTTCGAGCCGGGCAGCGTGCAGTCGCTCGGCGATGCGAGCTGGATCGGCTGGGGCGGCGTGGTGTATTCGGCGCTGTTTTCCTCGCTGCTCGGGCACGGGCTGTACTACGTGCTGGTGCAGCGGCACCCGGTCGCGCTGGTGACGCCGTGGCTGCTGCTCACGCCGGTGTTCGCCGTCGCACTGGGCATCGTCTTCTGGGGCGACCGCCCCGGGCCCAACCTGTGGATCGGCGGCGCGATGGTGCTCGGCGGCGTGTTGCTGATCGCGTTGCGGGCGAAGGCGAAGTCGCGACCCGTGCCGGTGCCGCGCGACATCTGAGCGACAGCGTCAGCGCGGTTGTTCGAACATAGCGGCGGTCGGTGCGAACGGGCGCGGTGCGTAGCCGAAGTCGTCCCTTGCCGGGCTCGCGTCGAACACGAGGTCCTCGTGCAGGCGCGCGGTCGCCGCGTCGCCGAAACCGCGCGCCACGCCCGCCATCTTCGCCACCGCCAGCGCGCTCTTGAATACTGGCGAAGGCAATGCCAGCACGCGCGCCGGCGGATCCAGCACCGACAGCACCCGGGCGACCATGTCCCGGTAAGGCAACGCCTCTCCCCCGGGCAGCGCGTACGCCCGGTCGTGGGCGGCAGGCGATGCCTGCGCGGCCACCGCCGCGGCGGCCAGGTCGTCCACGTGCACGGGCTGGCGCAAACCGATGGCATCGCGCGGCAACGGGAACAGCCGCCAACGCCGGGCCAGGTCGGCGATGCGGGTGAGGGTGCGGTCGGCGCCTGCGCCGTAGACGAGCGTCGGGCGCAGGACGGTCGCCGCGGCGCCATGGCGCAGCGCACCGGAGAACACCGCGGCTTCGCCTTCCGACAGCCGCGCGGCCAGGTCCCGTTCGGCGGGATCGGCCGAGGCATGCTTCACCAGCACGCTGGTCGAACCGAACGCGACCACGCGGGGAATGCCCGCACCGTGCGCCGCATACCACGCACCGAAGTGGTCGAGCGGGCCGCAACTGAAGACGACATCGAACGTGCCCGGCACTGCGCCGATGTCGGGAAAGGCGCCCTGCACCCAGCAGGTGCCCGGTTCGCGACGTGGCGTACGCGAGACGGCGACGATGTCCCAGCCCGCTTCGCGCAGCCGAGCGAGCAGCGGCCGGCCGATCTGGCCGCTGGCGCCGAACACGAGCGCGGCCGGCATGGTCAGTCTTCGGTCGTCGCCCGCGGCGGAAGCACGGCGCGAAGCCATCCGTAGCCCACGACCGCCGCCACCGTGGACGCCATCAACACGCCCAGCACGCTGCCCGCGAACTGTTCACCCGCACCGCCGAAGGCCAGGCCGGCGATGAACAGGCTCATCGTGAACCCGATGCCGCACAGCAGGCCGAGCCCGATCATCGCCTTCAGGTCCATCCCGTCTGGGAACCTGGCGATCCCGAGCGCGCGCGCAATGATGGCCGCCCCCACGATGCCGACCGGCTTGCCCAGGACCAGGCCGGCGGCGATGCCCAGTGGCACGGCCGAGGCCAGGTCGTCGCGGGTGAAGTCGCCGAGCGCGAGGCCGGCATTGGCCAGCGCGAACAACGGCAGGATCAGGTAGGCGACCCAGGGATGCAGCGCGTGCTCGAGCTCTTCGAGCGGCGTCTGCTCGCTGTCGTCGGCGATGCCGTCGCCGTCGGCGTCGCGGCGGCGCGCATGCGGGATCAGCAGGCCGGTGGCCACGCCGGCGAGCGTGGCGTGGACGCCCGACTTGAGCACGCAGATCCAGAGGAAGGCGCCGAGCAGCAGGTAGGGCGTCAACGCGGTGACGCCACGACGGTTGAGCACGAACATCGCCACGAGCGCCGCCGTTGCCCAGCCCAGCGCACCCACCGACAAGCCGTGCGAATAGAACACCGCGATGATCAGGATCGCGACGAGGTCGTCGACGACCGCGATCGTGGACAACAGGATCTTCATGCCCAGCGGCACGCGGGACCCCAGCAGGGACAGCACGCCCAGCGCGAACGCAATGTCCGTGGCGGTGGGAATCGCCCAGCCGCGCATGGCATACGCGTCGCCCGCATTCAAGGTGGCGTAGATCACGGCCGGCACCAGCACGCCCGCGAACGCGCAGATCACGGGCAACATCACCTGTGCCCGCGTCGACAGCTGTCCGCTCATGGCCTCGCGCTTGATCTCCAGCGAGACCAGCAGGAAGAAGATCGCCATCAGCCCATCGTTGATCCACAGCAGCAACGGCTTGGCGATGCCGAAGTCGCCCACCTGCACCTGGACGGGCAACTCGCGGAAGTGGTCGTAGAACTCCTCGAGCGGCGTGTTCGCCATCACCAGCGCGACGAGCGCCGCGCCGATCAGCAGGATGCCGCCGGACGCTTCCAGGTGCAGGAAGCGCTGCATCGCGTGGACGGCCGCCGCGGCGGGACGCGGCAGGGCGGCGATGGTGCCTTGGCGCTGGGGGCGGGCCGGTCGTCGCATCGGCATCAGGCCGGCGGGGAGAACCGGCGCTGCAGTCCCGTCCAGCAGGCCTGGTAGTCGCGTTGCCGGTGCGGTGCCTCGAGCGCCTGCACCGTCGGCCGGATCACCGCGCGTGCCTCGAACATGAAGGCCATCGTGTCGCTGATGACGTCGGGCTTCGACAGGTCTGCACCGGTCGCCTTCTCGAACGTCGCCGCATCCGGCCCATGGCCTGTCATGCAGTTGTGCAGCGATGCACCGCCCGGCGCGAAGCCTTCGGCCTTGGCGTCGTAGGCGCCATGGACCAGTCCCATGAACTCGCTGGCGACGTTGCGGTGGAACCACGGCGGGCGGAACGTGTCCTGCGCCACCAGCCAGCGCGGCGGGAACACCACGAAGTCCATGTTGCCCACCCCCGGGGTGTCGCTCGGCGAAGTCAGCACCAGGAAGATCGACGGGTCGGGGTGGTCGAAGCTGATCGAGCCGATGGTGTTGAAGCGGCGCAGGTCGTACTTGCACGGCGCGTAGTTGCCGTGCCACCCGACGACGTCGAGCGGCGAATGGCCGATGTCGGCGCGCCACAGGTGCCCCTGGAACTTGGCGACGAGTTCGAACTCGCCCTCCACGTCTTCGTACCCCGCGACGGGCGTCAGGAAGTCACGCGGGTTCGCCAGGCCGTTGCTGCCGATCGGGCCCAGGTCGGGCAGCCGCAGCAGCGCACCGAAGTTCTCGCAGACGTAGCCGCGGGCCTCGCCGTCCGGCAACTCGACCCGGAAGCGGATGCCCCGCGGGATCAGCGCGATCTCCTGCGGCTCGACCTCCAGCACGCCCAGTTCGGTCGCGATCCGCAGCCGACCCAGTTGCGGCACGACCAGCAGTTCCGCGTCCGCGTCGTAGAAGTACCGCCCCTGCATGTCGCGGTTCGCGGCGTACAGGTGGATGCCGACACCATGCAGCGCCGCGGGCGAGCCGTTGCCCGCCATCGTGAACAGGCCCTCGACGAAATCGGTCGGTTGCGTGGGCAACGGCAAGGGATCCCAGCGCAACTGGTCGGGTGTCACCGGACCGTTCCCGAAGTCGTTGTGCAGGCGCGGCTGTTCGAACGGCTCGAACGTCCCATGCATCGCCGCCGGCCGGATCCGGTAAAGCCAGCTCCGACGGTTCTCGCTGCGCGGCGCGGTGAACGCGGTGCCGCTCAGCTGCTCGGCATACAGGCCATGCGCCACCCGCTGCGGCGAATTCCGCCCCACCGGCAATGTCCCCGGCACCGCCTCCGTCGCGAACGCGTTCCCGAACCCCGACATGTACTCAGCCATGACGCTCCCCGAAAAGCCGGACGCGAATCGCGCTCAGAGAACCCCGCGCTTCATCTGGTCGCGCTCGATGGACTCGAACAGGGCCTGGAAGTTGCCTTCGCCGAAGCCCTCGTTGCCCTTGCGCTGGATGATCTCGAAGAAGATCGGCCCGAACGCGTTCTGGGTGAAGATCTGCAGCAGCAGGCGCTTCTTCGTTTCCAGGTCGGCGTCGATCAGGATCTTGTTGCGCGCCAGGCGCGGCACATCCTCGCCGTGGCTCGGCACGCGCTGGTCGATCACCTCGAAATAACTGTCGGGCGTGTCGAGGAACGCGATGCCCGCCTCGCGCATCTTCTCCACCGACGCGTAGATGTCGTCGGTGAACAGCGCGATGTGCTGGATGCCCTCGCCCTTGTAGTCGCGCAGGTACTCGTTGATCTGCGACTTCTCGTCGGACGACTCGTTGAGCGGGATGCGCACGACGCCGTCGGGCGCCGTCATCGCCTTCGACAGCAGCCCGGTCTTGGCGCCCTTGATGTCGAAGTAGCGGATCTCGCGGAAGTTGAACAGCTTCTCGTAGTAGTCCGACCAGGTCTTCATGTTCCCGAGGAACACGTTGTGGGTCAGGTGGTCGATGAAGGTCAGGCCGAACCCCTTGGGGTGCTGGTCCACGCCCGGCAGCGGCACGTAGTCGGCATAGACGCCGGGGTTGCCGTCGTCGACCAGGTACAGCATGCAGTCGCCGATGCCCTTGATCGCCGGCGCGCCGATCGCCCCGGTCTCGGGCTTGTCGTCCGCCTTGGCGCCGCCGTTGGCGAGCACGTGCTCGAGCACCTCGGCGGTCGGCCGCTTGAAGCGGATCGCGAAGCCGCACGCCGACGGGCCGTGTTGCGCCGCGAAACCGGCCGCGAACGAACCCGGTTCCTCGTTGAGCAGGAAGTTGATCGTGCCTTGGCGGAACAGCGTGATGGCGCGGTCGCGATGGCGGGCGATGGCGGTGAACCCCAGACGCTCCAGGTAGTCGCGCATCGGCTGCGCCTGGCCCTCCGGCGCGGCGAACTCGACGAACTCGAACCCGTTGATGCCCATCGGGTTCTCGAACGTGGTGACTTCCATGCCGAGATTCGGGCTAGTGGAGGCTGGTTGCGCGCTCATGGGGGACTCCTGTGCGATACGCCGGGAAACCCCGTCATTGTAGTACGCGACGTCTCTGGCGCCCCTGGAAAAGGGAACGGCGGCCGAAGCCGCCGTTCCATGCAGCAAGGGACGCTGTGCGACGTCAGTCGCGACGCTCCCGGTCGGTCCGGATCCCCGCGGCCGCCGGTTCGCCGATCTCGCCCTGGCCGGCAAGCACGCGGTCGTGGTGCTCGTTGTCGACGTCCTCGTGCATCAACCGCTTGACCAGCGGCGACACCAGGATCACGCCGACACCGACGGCGATCGCGATCCAGCCGATCTGGTGGTACACGTCCATGACCGGGGTGGCCCCCTCCGGGGTTTCGGCGCCATGGCCGCCGGTCGCCTGCGCGATCATGCCGCCGATGTAGTTGCCGCCCGCACTGGCCAGGAACCAGGTCCCCATCATCAGGCTGACCATCCGTGCCGGGGCCAGCTTGGTCATCGCCGACAGGCCCACCGGCGACAGGCACAACTCGCCGGTCGTGTGCAGCAGGTAGATCAGGAAGATGAAGATCACCGGCGTGAGGCCGGCGCCCGCCGCGGCCGCCCCGACCACCAGGACCAGGAAGCCCGCGCCCAGCTGCATCAGGCCCAGGCCGAACTTGGCCGGGGTGGACGGTTCCCAGCCCTTCCTGGCGAGTGCCAGCCACAACCAGGCGAACACCGGGCCGAGCAGCACGATGTAGATCGCGTTGAGCGCCTGGAACATGCCGGCAGGCACTGCCCAACCGAGGAAGGTGCGGTCGACCTGCTCATCGGTGTACACGTTGAGCGACGAGCCGGCCTGCTCGAACAGTGCCCAGAACAGTGGCTGCAAGGCGATCAGGAACAGCGCCGCCAGGATGCGGTCGCGGTCGATGCGGTCGAGCTTGAACACCGCGGTGAACAACAGCCATGCCACGACCACCGCGCCGCACGCCGCCAGCAGGCCACCGACGACGCCCTGGTACTGGATCAGCATCCAGACCACTGCCACGCCGATCAGGCCAGACAGGTAGATCAGCCACTCCTTGGGAACGCCCACCAGCCGCTGGCGCAACACCGCCTCATCCGGCGGTTCGCCCTTGCCCAGCAGCGCCGGCCGTCCCAGCACGAACACCACCAGCCCCAGCAACATGCCGACGCCGGCCGCGCCGAAGCCCCAGGCCCAGCCATGTGTCTGGCCCAGGTAGGCCACGAGCAGCGAGCCCAGCGCGGCGCCGAGGTTGATGCCCATGTAGAAGATGGTGAAAGCAGGATCACGGCGCGGGTCGCCCTGGCGATACAGCTGCCCGACGATCACCGAGATGTTCGCCTTCAGGAAGCCGACGCCCATGATGATGAAGGCCAGCGCCAGCCAGAAGATGTTGATCTGGAAGGAGGACTGCATGGCCGCCGCGGCGGCTTCGCCCGTCCCGGTGGGGGCCGGCCCCTCGAATGCCATCAACCCGTGGCCGATCACCAGCAGGACCGCGCCGTACTGCACCGCCTTGCGCTGGCCCAGCCACTGGTCCGCGATCCAGCCGCCAATCACGGGCGTGATGTAGACCAGCGCCGTGTACGCGCCATAGATGATGTAGGCCTTGTCCTCCGAGAACAGCCAGTGCTGCAGGAGGTAGAAGATGAGGATCGCGCGCATCCCGTAGTACGAGAAGCGCTCCCACATCTCGGCGAAGAACAGTACGAACAGACCGCGCGGGTGACCGAGGAAGGTCTTTTCTCCCGCATTGGTTGGCGATTGGGCCACTGGTGCTTCCCCCCGGAATGGTGAGCGGCCGCCTGAGCGGCGGCCGTGGAACATTTACCCTAACCCGCAGGGGGGCGCCGTGAAAGCTCGGGCCGCGATGGTGCATCGCAGCACCGCCGCATTCACTTACTTCGTATCCGCCCCGTAGCCCTCGCCCGGGCCAATGATCGTGCGGACCTCGAACAGCTCGGGAAAGAACGTCAGGTCCAGCGCGCGTTTCAGGAAACCCACGCCGGAAGAACCGCCCGTACCGCGGCGGAACCCGATGATCCGCATCACCGTGCGCATGTGGCGGAAGCGCCACAGCTGGAACTGGCTCTCGAGATCGACGAGGTCCTCGCACAGGTGGTACTCGGCCCAGAACGCACCGGTGTCTTCGTAGATGCGCTCGAACACCGGCAGCAACGCCGGGTCGGACACGCGCGGCTGCGACCAGTCGCGATCCAGGTGCACGGCCGGCACCACGTGGCCCCGCCGTGCGAGGTACTGCAGGACTTCGTCGTACAGCGACGGGGCCTCGAGTGCCTCGCGCAACACGGCCTGTTCCGCGGGATCGTGCGCGAACACATCCAGCATCGCGGCGTTCTTGTTGCCCAGCAGGAACTCGATGGTCCGGTACTGCGCCGACTGGAACCCCGACGACGGGCCCAGGATCTCGCGGAACTGCATGTATTCCGACGGCGTCAGCGTCTCCAGCACCGTCCACATGTCGGTGAGCTGGCGCAGGACCGCCTTGCACCGCGCGAAGATCTTCTGGGTCGGCCCGAGGTCGTCCGCGCGCAGGTGCACCAGCGCCGCGCGCAGCTCGTGCACCAGCAGCTTCATCCACAGCTCCGAGACCTGGTGCTGGAGGATGAACAGCAGTTCGTCGTGGTGCGGGGGATGGCTGACCGGGGACTGGGCCGACAGCAGCCTGTCCAGCTGCAGGTAGCCGCCGTAGGTCATCCGGCCTTCGAGGTCGGTCTCGATGCCCTCCTCGAGCGGGCGCAGGGACCGCTCGTCCGGGGCGTCCGGCGGCTCGGGAATGGTCGGGCCAGTCATCCGGACATTCTAGGGGCGACTCGCCGATTCGCTATCATTCCCGCTTTCCCATACCCCCGAGGCCTGCCTGCGATGACCATCGCCGCGACCTACGAGATCGAATACCTGCAATGCCTCGGCCCCGACGGCAAGCCCGTCGGCAAGCTGCCCAAGGCGTTCAGCGACCCCAAGGCCCTGGTGCCGCTGTTCAAGCAGATGCTGTTCGTGCGCACGTTCGACACCAAGGCCATCGCGCTGCAGCGCACCGGCAAGCTGGGCACCTACGCCGCCAGCCTGGGCCACGAAGCCACCCACGTCGGCATCGGTGCCTCGATGCGGCCGGAAGACGTCTTCGCGCCCAGCTACCGCGAGTACGGCGCGCAGTTCATGCGCGGGGTCAAGCCGCGCGAGGTCCTGCTGTACTGGGGCGGCGACGAGCGCGGCAACGACTTCGAGGTCCCGCGCCACGACTATCCCTGGTGCGTGCCGATCGCCACCCAGTGCCTGATGGCCGCCGGCGCGGCGCTGAAGTTCAAGCTGCGCGGCGAGCCGCGCGTCGCGGTGACCTGCTGCGGCGACGGTGGCTCGTCGAAGACCGACACCTATGCGGCGATCAACTCCGCCGGCGCGTTCACGCTGCCGTTCGTGCAATGCATCATCAACAACGGCTGGGCGATCTCGGTGCCGCGCACCGCGCAGACCGGCGCGAAGACGCTCGCCCAGAAGGGCCTGGCCGGCGGGCTGCACTGCATGCAGGTGGACGGCAACGACCTCATCGCCGTGCTCGAGGGCTTGCGCCGCGCCATGGAGCGCGCGCGCAACGGCGAGGGCGGTTCGGTCATCGAGTTCATGACCTATCGCCTGCACGACCACACCACCGCCGACGACGCGCGCCGCTACCGCGACGAAGCCCAGGTCAAGGCGGCCTGGGAGCTCGAACCGATGCTGCGCCTGCGCAAGTACCTCACCGCCGCGAAGCTGTGGGACGAGAAGACCGAGAAGGACTGGGTCGAGGAATGCGGACGCCTGGTCGACATCGAGATCAACGCCTACCTCGAGACGCCGGTGCAGCCGGTCGAGGCGATGTTCGACCACCTGTACGCGGATCCGCCGGCCGACCTGCTGAAACAGCGCGCCGAAGCACTCGCGCTGGAGGGCCGCGCATGAGCGCCGCGAAGTCCGCCGCCAAGGCCGCACCGCAGGCCGACACGCCGATCACCTTGATCGAGGCCATCACGCAGGCCCTGGCGCATGAAATGCGCGCCGACGACACCGTCGTCGTGCTGGGCGAGGACGTGGGCGTCAACGGCGGCGTGTTCCGCGCCACCGCCGGCCTGCATGCGCAGTTCGGCTCGTCGCGCGTCATCGACACGCCGCTGGACGAGACCACCATCGCCGGCCTCACCGTCGGCATGGCCAGCCAGGGCATGAAGCCGGTGGCCGAGGCGCAGTTCGACGGCTTCATGTACCCGATGGTCGACTTCCTGGTCTGCCACGCCGCGCGCATGCGCTATCGCACCCGCGGCCGCCTGCACTGCCCGATGGTGCTGCGCGTGCCGTGGGGCGGCGGCATCCGCGCGCCGGAGCACCACAGCGAGGCCAACGAGGCGATCTTCACCAACGTGCCCGGCCTGCGCGTGGTCATGCCCTCCTCGCCCGCGCGCGCCTACGGCCTGCTGCTGGCGGCGATCCGCGAGCCCGACCCGGTCATCTACTTCGAGCCCAAGCGCATCTACCGCCAGTACAAGGAACTCGTGCCCGACGATGGCGAGGCCCTGCCGCTGGACGTCTGCTACGTGCTGCGCGACGGCACCGACGTGACCCTGGTGACCTGGGGCGCGCAGGTGAAGGAATGCCTGGAGGCCGCCGAGAAGCTCGAGGCCGACGGCATCAGCGCCGAGGTCATCGACGTGGCCACGCTGCGGCCGCTGGACTTCGACACGATCGCCGAGTCGGTGTCGCGCACGGGCCGTTGCGTGATCGTGCACGAGGCCCCGAAGACCGCCGGCTTCGGCGCGGAGATCGCCGCGCGGCTGGCCGGAGAGTCGATGTACGACCTCGTCGCGCCCGTCGAGCGCGTGACCGGCTACGACACGCACATCCCGCTGTTCCGACTCGAAATGAAGTACCTGCCGAGCGTCGACCGCATCGTCGCGGCCGCGAAGCGCACCCTGGAAGCGAGCTGACACCATGGCTGAAAACAAGACCTTCAAGCTCCCCGACCTCGGCGAAGGCCTGCCCGACGCGACCATCATCGAATGGTTCGTCAAGGTGGGCGACACCATCCGCCTGGACGAAAGCCTCGTGTCGATGGAAACCGCGAAGGCCGTCGTCGAGGTGCCGTCGCCGGTGTCCGGCAAGGTGCTGAAACTGGCCGGCGCCGCGGGCGACATCGTCGTGACCGGCAACATGCTCGCGGAGTTCGAGATCGACCCGAAATTGCCACAGCGCGCCGAGGGCCAGGACACCGGCCACCATCACGGCGGCAGCGACGCACC
>DASTUL010000028.1:0-9813 GCA_035759645.1 Lysobacteraceae bacterium
CGATCGCCGAGTAATGCACGAACACGTCGGCGCTGCCGTCTTCAGGGGCGATGAAGCCGAACCCCTTGGCGTCGTTGAACCACTTCACTGTGCCGTACTGCATGAGCTGTGTGACCTCGTCTGGATGCGATGTGTGCGCACCGTCCGCGCGGCGCACGGGCATTTGTATGCCGAGGCCGCCGGTTCGTGCAAGAGGGGGGTCATCCAGCCAGCAGCGATTCCAGCAGCGGCGCGAGGCCGGCCGAGGCGGCTTCGACGTTGGCGAGCACGTCGTCGAGGGTGATCACTTCGCCGGGGTCGGGACCTGCACCCGCCGCCCAGTTCGCCACCACCGCCAGGCAGGCGTATTCCAGTCCCAGCTCGCGCGCGAGGCCGGCCTCCGGCATGCCGGTCATGCCGACCAGGTCGCAGCCATCGCGCCGCATCCGCGCGATCTCCGCGCGCGTCTCCAGCCGGGGACCCTGGGTGGCGCCGTAGCAGCCGCCGTCGACGACCGGCACGCCGGCGCGGGACGCGGCATCGAGCACGGCGCGGCGCAGCGCGGGGGTGTACGGGTCGCCGAAGTCGACGTGCAGGACCTCGGTCCCCGGTTCCTCGCACAGCGTGGAGACCCGGCCCCACGTGTAGTCGATCAGCTGGTCGGGGCACCCGAGCGCGCGCGGCGGATAGCGGTCGGTGACGCCGCCGACGGTGTTGAGCGCCAGCACCCGCTTGGCCCCCAGCGCCTGCAGGGCCGCCAGGTTGGCGCGGTAGTTGATCCGGTGCGGCGGCAGCGCGTGGCCTTCGCCGTGGCGCGCCAGGAAGGCGACCCGGCGCCCGGCCAGCGTGCCGACGCGCACGGGGCCGGACGCCGCGCCGTAGCGGGTGTCGGGAACTTGCGCCTGCGCGCCTTCGAGCGTGGCGAGCGCGTAGATCCCCGTCCCGCCGATGACCGCCAGGTCGATGCTCATGCCCCGCCTCCGCCGCCGTCCTCGCGCAAGGCATGGATCGCCGGCAGGTTGCGCCCGTGCTCGTGGTAGTCCATGCCGTAGCCGAAGACGTAGCGGTCCGGCACGTCGAGGCCGGCGTAGTCGGCGGCGAGGCCCGGCACGCAACGCCCGTGGCGCTTGACCACCATCGCGGCGATCCGCACGTCGGTCGCACCCTCGGCCAGGCACCACGCCCGCACCTGCTGGAGCGTGTGGCCCTCGTCGACGATGTCGTCCACCAGCAGCACGCGCCGGCCGCCCAACGGCGTGGCCGGGCGGTGCTTCCAGGCGAGCTCGCCGCCGGAGGTCGCGCCGCGGTATCGCGTTGCATGCAGGTAGTCGAACGCCAGGTCCAGGCCGCGCTCGCCGAGCGCCAGCGACAACCGGGCGGCGAACGGCAGGCCACCGTGCATCACGGTGAGGAAGACCGGCACGCTGCCGGCGAAGTCGGCGGCGATGCGCACGGCCATCGCGTCGATCGCCTGCTCCACCGTGGCGCGGTCGTGCAGCACCTCGCTGTTGGCCAGCGCGGTCGCGAAGCCAGGGGTGGCTTCACCGGGCATCAGGCTTGCGTCCCGGGGCCTGCGCCGAGCCGGTCCCGTGCTTCGGCGTAGCGGGCATCCGCGAGCAACGCGTCCCAGCTGTTCGCGCCGTCGCCGATGAGGCCCGCGAGGGCCGTCGCGTCGAGCTTGCGGCCGCGCACCGCGGCGAGCGACTCGGGCACCAGTTCGGGGTGGCAAACCAGCACGACGTCGCATCCGGCGTCCAGGTGCGCGTCGATCCGCGACTTGATGCCGCCGGCGGAAAATGCCGCCGCCATGCCGATGTCGTCGGAGAACACCACGCCGCGGAACCCCATGCCGCCGCGCGCCGGGTCGGCGCGCAGGATGTCGCGGATCCAGCGAGGTGAATAACCCGCCGGTTCCGGCGCCACCCGTGGATAGACGACGTGCGCCATCATCACCGCGTCCGCGCCGGCGTCGATGCCGGCGACGAACGGCACGAGGTCTTCGGCCAGCAGCGCGTCGAGCGGGCGGTCGTCGACGGCATCGTCGAAATGCGTGTCCTCCAGCACCGAGCCGTGGCCCGGGAAGTGCTTGAGGGTGGCGCCCATGCCGGCGGCGTGCATGCCGCGCACGTAGGCGCGGGTGAACGCGGCGACGACGTCAGGTGCGGCGGAGAACGCGCGATTGCCGATCGCCCGGTTGCCGCGGCCCAGGTCGACGACCGGCGCGAAGCTGAGGTCCACGCCGGTTGCGCGGATCTCGCTGGCCATCAGCCAGGCGTGTGCCTCGGCGTCGGCCAGCGCACCTCGCGGATCAGCGGCATGCCGCTCGCCGAAGACCTCGAGGGGCGGCAGCATGCTGTAGCCCTCGCGGAAACGCTGCACCCGCCCGCCTTCCTGGTCCACGCAGACCAGCTGCGGGCGCGGCGCGGCTTCGCGGATGGCGGCGGACAGTTCGGCGACCTGCGCCTTCGAGGCGAAGTTCCGCGAGAACAGGATCACCCCGCCGCAGGCATCGTCCTGCAGCCAGTCGCGCTCCTGCGCGGTGAGTTCGGTGCCGGCGACGCCGATGACGAGCATGGTCGGGGGTCCTGGAATGAGTTCGTATTATGCGACCTGCGCGCGAACAACACGCAAACAGGTCCCGTCCACGCGCGGCGGCGCGTTGCAATGCAACCGCATCCGCCTTTCTGCCTAGCGCGCCTCGAACATGGCGATCGATTCGACGTGCGCGGTGTGGGGAAACATGTCCATGACCCCGGCGGCGCGCAGCTTCCAGCCGCGGTCGTTGACGAGGTAGCCGGCGTCCCGCGCCAGCGAGCCGGGGTGGCAACTGACGTAGACGATGCGGCGCAGGCCGGCGAGCGGCAGCTGCTTCAGGACCGCGTCGGCACCCGAGCGCGGGGGGTCCAGCAGCAGCCGGTCGAAGCCGGCGCGCATCCACGGCTCGCCACGCAGGTCCTGCGCCAGGTCGGCGGCGTGGAATTGCGCGTTGGCCAGGCCGTTGCGGGTCGCGTTCTCGCGGGCGCGGGCCACCAGGCCCGCATCGCCCTCGACGCCGACCACCTCGCGCGCCACGCGTGCCAGCGGCAGGGTGAAGTTGCCCAGGCCGCAGAACAGGTCGAGCACGCGGTCGTCGGGCTGCACGTCCAGCAACGCGAGCGTGCGCGCGATCATGCGTTCGTTGAGCCCGGCGTTGACCTGGATGAAGTCCAGCGGCCGGAAGCCGAGGGTGACGTCCCAGGGCGCGAGCCGGAACGACAACTGCGGGTCGGCCGGCCACGACGGGTGCACCGAATCGATGCCGCCCGGCTGCAGGAACACTGCGAACCGATGCGTGCGCGCGAATGTTTCCAGTGCCGCGCGGTCCGCTTCACCGAGTGGCGCCAGGTGGCGGAACACCAGCGCGACGCCGCAATGGTCCTCGGTCGCGTCGCCGACGATGAACTCGACCTGCGGGATCTCGCTGCGGATGTGCAGCGAATCGATCAGTGCGGACAGGTCGGCGATGCGCTCACCGATCGCCGGCACCACGGTGTGGCATTCGGACAGGTCGGCGACGAAGCGCGGGTCGGTCTCGCGGAAGCCGACGAGGGTCTTGCCTTTCTTCTCCACGCGGCGCACCGAGAACCGGCCCTTGCGGCGGTAGCCCCACGCGACATCGACCAGCGGCGGCAGCACCGCCTCCGGCGCGACATGGCCGATGCGTTCCAGGTTCTCGAGCAGCGTGCGTTGCTTGGCGAGGATCTGCCGCGACTCGTCCAGGTGCTGCAGCGTGCAGCCGGCGCAGGTGCCGAAGTGCACGCAGCGCGGCGGCACGCGTTCGGGCGATGCCTGCAGGACCTCGACCACCTGGGCCTCGTCGAAATGGCGCGAGCGCCCGGTCTGCCGGGCGAGCACCTGCTCGCCGGGCAGGCCGCCGGAAACGAACACGGCCTTGCCGGCGGCGGGATGTCCCTCGGGGCGGCGGGCGACGCCGCGTCCGTCGTGGCTCAGGTCGAGGATGTCGGCGACGAAAGGCGCCTGGTCGATGCGCGCCAACTATTTCTGCCGCCAGCTTCCGCCCGCGTCCTGGTACCACCAGCCACTGCGCGCGCTGGCGATCCATTGCTGGGAAAACACCGAGCGGATCTGCGATTCCCACTCCGGGTGGCCGTTGGCGACCGCGATCTCGCGGTACACGGCGCGCCGGTCGCGGTTGTCGTCGGCGACCAGTTGGTTGACCGACACGCGCTCGCGCAGGTCGAGCTTGGCCGCGTCGCGCACCACCACCAGGCCGTCGTTGGTGAAGCCGAGCGCACCGGAGCTGAAGTGCGGGCGCAGTTCGGCGAAGCGCGCTTCCATCTTCGCCTTCAGCGCCTGGATGGCCGGCGTCTCGATGGTGATGTCCGGTTGTGCCTGCGCATGCGCCGGCGCGATGCCGAGCAGCATCCAGGGATCGAAGTGCAGCGCCATGCCGCCTTCGGAATTGTCGGGGGGCGGCGCGTTCGCGGGATCGTCGATGACGTCCTCGACGAACTCGCGCGCGGCCTCGCGGGCCTCGGCGGCCGGGAAGTACACGTTGATGGTGACGCAGGCGCTGACCAGCAGTGCCGCGGCGATCGGTGCTCCAATCCAGCGTTTCATGGCGTTCTCCTGGGGCAGCTCACAGGCCTGTAGTGGACCACAAGCTAGTCGATGACAGGCTTCACGTCGCCGCCGGCCACGGCGGCCAGGCGCTCGACCAGGACCGGCCAGTCGACCAGCCGGTTATGGCCGATCACGGTGAGCCTGGGCAGGCCCGCACCGGCGACGATAGTAAAGGTGTTGCTGCCTGAACGCAGGCCGCCCATTTCGCAGACCTCGTTGCGCAGGCGGCAACTGATGCCGATGCGGCTGTAACCGAAGTCGTCGAACAAGCCGATCAGCCGGCCCTGCAGGCTGTTGGCGAACGACGCGTCACCCACGCTGGAGATGTTCTGCACGGCGCGCTGGCTGATCCGCTGCGGGACGCCACGCTTGGGATCCGTCAGCAGCTTCGCGTCGAACGCGACCGGATGCCAGTCGACCAGGCGCAGGTCGAGGATGCGGCCATCCAGGCGGCCGCTGATGCTGCCGAACTCGAGCACCTCGGTGAGCGCCAGCATCTCGATGTCGTCGATGCGCAGGTCGGCGGTGAGCGTCGGCGCACTGCCGAACGGTCGCTCCATCGCCAGACTGGACACACGCACGTTGCCGCCGAACACGTCCATCACCAGGTCGCCGTCGAACTCGAGCCGGTCGTCGGCGTAGCGCGCTTCGGGGAACCTGCCACTGAGCGTGCCGCGGAACGCGGGCCAGCCGACGGCTTCGGACAGGCGCCCGACATCGAGGTTCTCGACGGCGAGCCCGAAACGCAGCGACAACGACTCGCCGGCGCCCGGCGGCGCGATCGCCAGGTGCTCCAGGCGCAGGTTGCCGCCGAGCACGGCCACGTCGACCGCCTCGCGCAGGCGCAACGTGCCGGCGCTGCTTTCCAGTGGCAGGCGGGCGGCGCCGAAGTCGAGGCCGTAGAGCGCCCCGCCCGCCCACGCCAGCTCGCTCGTTTCCACGGTGTCGCCACCGGTGAAGTCCACGTTGCCCGCCAATGCGTCGAAGCGGAACCGGCCTTGCGGGTCGCGAAGATCGACGCCGTGGAGTTGCAGGCTGCCCGACCGGAGCGCACCGCCGGCGATGCGCACGTCGGCATCGATCGCGCCCTCGATCGACAGGTCGGCGAGGCCGGCCAGGCCCAGCCAGCCGGACAGGTAACGGCCCGCCAGTGGCGACGCATCCTCGCTGTGCAACTGCAGGTCGAGTGCGTCGAGGCTGGCGTCGGCGCCGAAGGCCGCGCTGCCTTCGGCGAGCAGCACGCCCGGGTCGCGCCAGGCAAAACGCGGCACCTGCCAGCCCTCGCCTTCGCTGCCGCGTGCCTGGACCTCGACCGCCACCGGGCCGTCGAGCGCGACGTAGGCCTTGCCGACCAGGAACTCGCCGCCGGACAGCGTGCCGTCGACCTGCACCGCGGTTTGCGTGCCGGCCTTGCGGTAGTCGAGGGCGAACCTTCCACCCAGGCCCAGTCCCGCGATCGTGCCGTCCGGGGTGTCGAATCCCACGTCCGCGAAGGCGAGCAGGCCTTCGACCTGCACCGGCCCACCGCCCCCTGCCTGCACCTGCAGTTGCGCATCCAGCCGGCCGTCCTGCAATTGCGGCGCGGCCCAGGCCTGCGCCAGCAGCGCCTGTGCCCAGGCGACGGGAACGGCGGTGATGTCGATCGCGGTCAGGTCGGGCGCCGCGGCGCGCCGTTCGATCGCGATGCGTGCGTCACCGCGGGACAGGATGCCGGTGGTCCGGTCCGGACCCAGGTCGACGGCAAGGCGCATCGGCGCGCCGTTGCCGGTGCGCACGCCCCCGTCGCAGTGCCAGCGCCCGTTGCCGTCGCGCTGCAGCGTGCATTGCCAGGTGACGTCGCGGAAGTCGTAGCCGAGATCCGGCGCCTGGACGCGCGCCGCATGCAGGAGCAGCTCGCCATGCGTCGCCGCCGCCGGCCAGGCGAGCGTTGCGTCCACGCCGTGCAACTGCGCGACGGTCGCGTCGACCCGGTCGATGCGGGCGTGCAGCGTGCGCGCCGTCGCCGGCGCGGCAATCGCCATGGCGCAGGTGGCCAGCAACAGCCCGGGGAGTACGCTGGTTCGACGCATGGAGCGCAGGATAGCGATGGATCGCGAGGACCCGATGAAGCCCCGCGTGCTGGTGGTCGAGGACGATCCCGTCAGCCGCGCCTTCTTCCAGGACGTGCTGGCAGGGTTGCCCGCGACGGTCGATGCCGCGGCTTGCTGCGACGCCGCCGAAGCCTGCGCGCGTGCCCATCGCCATGTCCTGTGGCTGGTCGATGCGCACCTGCCCGACGGCGATGCGGTTTCGCTCCTGCCGCGGTTGCGGATGCATGGCACGGAGGCCGTTGCCCTGGCGCACACGGCGTCGCGCGAGTCCGCCCTGCATCGGGCGTTGCTCGCGGCGGGATACGCGGAGGTGCTGGTGAAGCCCGTTGCCGTCGGCACGTTGTTGTCGACGGTCGGACGCCGCCTGCGGATGCGGGTGCGTGAGCCGCGGGCACCGTTCGTATCGCCGCCGTCGCCGGCGGACGGCGTTGCCGACGAGGCGACCGCCGCGCCGTGGGACGACACCGCTGCGCTGGCCGGGCTCGGTGGCGATGCGTCGCACGTGCAGGCCTTGCGCGCATTGTTCGTCGGCGAGCTGGCGGCCACCGTCGCAGGCGTGGACGCCGCGCTGCACGCGGGCGACACCGCCGCCACGCGCGAACTGCTGCACCGGTTGTCGTCGGGGTGTGCGTTCACCGGCGCGTCGTCGCTCGGCATCGCGGTGCGACGGTTGCACGCGGACCCGGCGGACGCCACGGCCGCCGAGGCCTTCCGGCATGCCGCGGCGCGCCTGCTATAGCGGGCCAGCCGCACGGCCCGCTTCGCCGCCCAGCAGTTCCCAGGACTTCAGGCCGCGGCCACCGAGGTGATGCGCGAGCACTTGCCGCAGGGCGCGACGCAGCCCCGCGAGATCGTCCGGTTCGGGTGCCACGTCGTTCGCCAGCGCGAGCAGCGCACGCCCGGTCGCGGCGTCGCTGCGGTCCCCATGGCCGCGGTCGAGGTGCAGCCGACGTGGTCCCTGCTCCGGGTCCAGCCGGTAGCGCGCCGCCGGATCCACCGGCGTGCCGTCGGCATCGTTCGCCAGGTCGAAACCGACGCCGAGCGCGTCCAGCAGGTCGCGTTCGAACCGGCGCAGCGTCCACGCCAGCGGCGCGTCGTGCGCGAGGCGCGCGCGCATCCGCCCGTAGGCAGTGAACAGGTCGGGCTGCGGATCCTGCCGCGGCGCCAGGCGCAGCACGAGCTCGTTGACATAAAAGCCCGCCAGCATCGCCTCGCCGGCCAGGCGCGGCAGCGCATCGAGGGCCTCGGCCGCGCGCAACTGCGCCAGCTCGCCGCGTTGCACCGCGTCCAGGCGCACCAGTTGCATCGGTTGCAATGCGGCGCGCAGGGGCTGCTGGCGCGGCCCGTTGGTGCCGCGCGCGAGCAGGCCGAGCCGGCCGTGGTTCGCGCTGAGGACCTCGACCAGCAGGCTGGTCTCGCGCCAGCGCCGCGCATGCAACACGAACGCCGGCTCCCCGACGATGCGACCGCCGACGATGTGTCCCGCGGCGGCCCGCACCGTGGCGGCCTAGTCGTGGTAACCGAGGCTGCGCAGCGCGGCCTCGTCGTTCGACCAGCCCTCGCGCACGCGCACCCAGGTCTCCAGGAACACCTTCGCGTCGAACAGCTGCTCCATCTGCTGCCGCGCGCGCGTGCCGATCTCGCGCAGGCGCTCGCCGGCCTTGCCGATCACGATCGCCTTCTGGCCGTCGCGCTCGACCCAGATCACCGCGCCGATGCGCAGCATCGCGCCGCCGCGTGGCGAGGGCTCCTCGACGAAGCGCTCGATCTCCACCGTGGTCGCGTACGGCAGCTCGTCACCGAGCTGGCGCATCAGCTGTTCGCGCACCAGTTCGCCGGCCAGGAAGCGCTGGCTCTTGTCGGTAATCTCGTCCTCGCCGAACTCCGCGGGCGCTTCGGGCACCAGCGCGAGCAACGCATCCACCAGCGCCTCCAGGCCCTTGCGCTTCAGCGCGGACACCGGGTGCACGCTGGCGAACTCGCGTCCTTCCGACACCTTCGCCAGGTACGGCAACAGTGCGGCCTTGTCCTTGATGCGGTCGACCTGGTTGACCACCAGCACCACCGGCACGCCTGCTTCGCGGAGCGCGTCGTGCGCCAGCGCGTCCTCGTCGTCCCAGCGCCCCGCGACGACCACCAGGACCGCCGCGTCCACGCCTTCGACCGCGCCGCGCGCGGCACGATTCATCATCCGGTTCATCGCCGACCCGGTGCGCTTGCCCTGTTCGCGATGGATGCCCGGCGTATCCACGAGCAGCAACTGCCCGGCGGGGAAGCTTGCGATGCCGAGCAGGCGATGGCGGGTGGTCTGCGGGCGGGCGGAGACGATGCTGACCTTGGCCCCGACCAGCGCGTTGACCAGGGTCGACTTGCCCACGTTCGGGCGCCCGACGACGGCGACGGTGCCGCTGCGATGTGTATCCATTACGCCATTGTAGGAGCGCCGCGTGCAGGCGCGCGTCAGGCAGGGTCAGGCCGGTGGCGCGGCCTCGATGCCCGCCAGCGCCGCCTCGGCGGCGGCCTGCTCGGCGGCGCGGCGCGAATGGCCCTCGCCCTCGGCCACCAGCGCGGGCTCGGCCACGCTGCAGGTGGCCCGGAACAGGCGCGCGTGTTCGTCGCCCTCGGCCACCACCGCATAGGTCGGCAATGCGCGGCCGCGGCCCTGCAGCCATTCCTGCAGCCGGGTCTTGGCGTCCTTGCCGAGCTTGTGCGGCGGCGGCAGCGCCTCGATCGCCGGCCCGAACCACGGCAGCACCGCGGCGCGGCAGGCCTCGAAACCCGTGTCGAGGTAGATCGCAGCGACCAGGGCTTCGACGGCATCGGCCAGGATCGAATCGCGCCGGTGCCCCCCGGTCTTCATCTCGCCCGGGCCCATGCGCAACAACTCGCCGAGGCCGAGCTCGCGCGCGACGCCGGCCAGCGCCGATTCGCGCACGAGTTCGGCGCGCGCGCGGGTGAGCCCGCCTTCGTCGGCGCCAGGCCAGCGCGCATACAGCGCCTCGGCCACGATCAGGTTGACCAGCGCGTCGCCGAGGAACTCGAGCCGTTCGTTGTGGGGTGCGCCCGCGCTGCGGTGGCGCAGGGCCTGGTCGCGCAGTGCCTGGTCGCCGAAGCGGTGACC
>DASTUL010000029.1:0-12475 GCA_035759645.1 Lysobacteraceae bacterium
CAGCAGCGCGATGGCGACGCCGATCATCGGCACGGCGTCGAGCAGGCCGGCGACGATGAACATCTTGGTCTGCAGCATCGGGGTCAGCTCCGGCTGGCGCGCCGCGCCTTCCAGGAACTTGCCGCCGAGGATGGCGAAGCCAATGCCGGTGCCGAGGGCGCCGAGGCCGATGAGGAGGCTGGCCGCGATGACGGTGAACTTCATCACTTCGGCGATAAGGGCTGCGTTTTCCATGGTGCTCTCCGTGTGGAACGTTTGGGCTGTGCGCGAGGCGCGGTGGTTACTACGAAAGAATCAGTGGGCTTCCGAGGCCATGCTCAGGTAGACGATCGTGAGCATCATGAAGATGAAGGCCTGCAGGGTGATGATCAGGATGTGGAACGCGGTCCAGACGAAGTCCGCGATGAACTGCATCGGCGCCATCGCCCAGGTCAGGCCGGCCGCGAGCGACGCGCCGAGGGTCATGACCGCGATCAGGATGAAGATCAGCTCGCCGGCGTACATGTTGCCGAACAGTCGCAGGCTGAGGCTGACCGGGCGCACCGCTTCCTCGATCAGTCGCAGCAGCAGGTTGGCCGGCGCGAGCGCGATCTTGCCGAACGTGGTCTCGGCGTGGAACGGCGCGGTAAAGGCTTCCTTGACGAAGCCGCCGACGCCCTTGTGCTTGATGCCGAACACCTGGATCAGCACGAACACGGCCAGCGCCATGCCCAGCGTGGTGTTGAGGTCGGCCGTGGGCACGATGCGCAGGTAGGCGTGCGCCGGATCGTGGCCCGCGGCGTCGTTGGCCGCCGTCCACAGCGCGGGCAGCGCGTCGATCGGCAGCAGGTCCATGAAGTTGAACAGGAACACCATCACGAAGATGGTCAGCGACAGCGGCGCGATCAGCTTGCTGCGGCCGTGGAAGGTCTCGCGCACCAGGCCGTCGACGAAGGTCACGACCATCTCGACGAACGCCTGGAACTTGCCCGGCACGCCCGGGGTCGAGCGGCGCGCGGCGCGGATGAAGAAGAACAGGAACAGCGCCGACAGGACGAGGGTGAAGAACACCGTGTCGAGATTGACGGTCCAGAACTTGCCGTCGCCGAAGTTCCACTGCAGGTGATGCAGGTGGTGGTTGATGTACTCGGTCGTTCCGCCGCCGGAAGCCTGGCCAGTCGTTTCAGCGCTCACGGTTTTTCCTGTTGCCGAAGTTCAACGCGATGAAATAGGCCAGCAGGCCCGCCACCAGTCCCGCCAGCATCGGCAGCGGCGGCAGGCGCCAGGCTCCCAATGCGATGGCCAGGACCGCCACCACCACCATCCACTTCCCGGCGATGCCGAGGAGCAACCGCGCGAATGCCACCTGCGCCGGCACGATCCCGCCTCCCAGCGCCAGCAGCGCGACCACCAGGTGGCCGGCGACGAGCGCGGCGCCTCCCGTCGCGGCAGCGAGTGCCGCGCGCGGACCTTGTGCAAGGAAGGCCGCCGCCAGCAGCACCGCGACGACGGCCTGGAAGCCGATGGCGCGGAGTGCGGTGTGGCGACCCGCGGCAACGGGATCGTGCACGCGTGGGGCCTTGTCTCGCTCGGGTCAGCTCAGGGAGTCGGCAAGGCACGAAAACCGCCCTGCGAAGCCGCAAAAGTATAGCAGTCGGGTTTCGGGAGCGGCAACCGCCGGGCGTCCCGGATCGGGGCACTGGCGGGCACTGGCGGACGGCGCGAGTTAAGGCTGCTGAACCCTTGCGAACACGGCGCCACCCGGCCGGAACCAACCCCGCGGCGCGGGGTCCATGCTCACGAGGCCTGCCCGATTTCCTCGTCGATCCTCGCGGCAGGTCCCAGGAGCCCCGGTCCCCAAAGGCCGGGGCTTCGCTTATGTGGGAGCCGCCATGGCGGCGAAGCCCTATCCCTTCTTCGGGATGTACAGATCGGTGATCGTTCCCTCGTAGGCCTCCGCGGCCATGCCGACCGACTCCGACAGCGTCGGATGCGGATGGATCGTGTGGCCGATATCCGCGGCCTCCGCGCCCATCTCGATGGCCAGCGCCACCTCGGCGATCAGGTCGCCCGCGTGCGGCCCGACGATTCCGCCGCCGATCACCCGGTGGGTGGCCTCGTCGAACACCAGCTTGGTAAAGCCCTCGGTGCGGCCGATGCCGATCGCGCGCCCGCTGGCCGCCCAGGGGAACTTGCCGGTGCCGACCTGCAGCCCCTTTGCCTTCGCCTCGGTCTCGGTGACGCCCACCCAGGCGATCTCGGGGTCCGTATAGGCCACCGACGGGATCACGCGGGCGACCCATTCACGCTTCTCGCCGGCGGCGACTTCCGCGGCAAGCTTCCCTTCGTGCGTCGCCTTGTGGGCCAGCATCGGGTTGCCCACCACGTCGCCGATCGCGAAGACATGCGGCGCGCTGGTGCGCATCTGCCGGTCGACCGGGATGAAGCCGCGCTCACCCACGCGCACGCCGGCCTTTTCGGCGTCGAGCTTCGCGCCGTTCGGCGCGCGCCCGACGGCGACCAGCACGCGGTCGTAGCGCTTGGTTGCCGGTTCGCTGGCGCCCTCGAAGGTGCAGGCGATGCCGTTCTTCTGTGCCTTGGCCTCGGTCACCTTGGTCTTGAGGTGGACCGCGACGCCCTGCTGCTTCAGGCGCGCGGCCAGCGGCTTGACCAGGTCGGCGTCGGCGCCCGGCATCAGCTGGTCGGACAGTTCCACCACGGTCACCTCGCTGCCCAGCGCGCGGTACACCGTGGCCATCTCCAGGCCGATGATGCCGCCGCCCACGACCAGCAGCGTGCCCGGGATGTCCTGCAGTTCGAGCGCGTCGGTCGAGTCCATCACCCGCGCGTCGTCCCATGGGAATCCCGGCAGTTCCACCGGCTGCGAGCCGGCGGCGATGATGCACTTGTCGAAATGCACGAGCGTGGTCTTGTCGCCGTCGCCGGTGACTTCCAGCTCGTTCGCGGACACGAAGCGCCCGGTGCCGGTGACCACGCGCACCTTGCGCTGCTTGGCCATGCCTGCCAGGCCCTTGGTGAGCTGGCCGACCACCTTGTCCTTGTAGGTGCGCAACGCGTCGAGCGTGATCTTCGGCTTGCCGAAGTCGATGCCGTAGTCCTTTGCGTGCGCGGCTTCGTCGACCACGGCGGCCGCGTGCAGCAGCGCCTTGGAGGGAATGCAGCCGACGTTGAGGCAGACGCCGCCGAGGGTGTCGAAGCGTTCGATCAGCACGGTGTCCAGGCCGAGGTCGGCCGCGCGGAAGGCCGCGGTGTAGCCGCCGGGACCGGCGCCGAGCACCACGAGGGCGCATTCGACATCGGGTTTGCGCCCGGTGGGTGCGTCGGGCTTCGGCGCGTCTTCCGCCGGGGCGCGTTCGCCTGTGGGTGGCTGGTCGGGGCCGGATTTTTCGGGGATGGGGGCTGCGCGCTTGGGTTCCTTTGCGGGCTTTGCGTCTTCCGCGGGCTTCGTTTCCTGTGCGGGCTTGCCCTCACCCGACGCGCTGCGCGCGTCGACCTCTCCCGCTGGCGGGAGAGGTGATTTCTTGTCGCTCGTGGCTTCCCCATCGCTCTCGCCTTCGGCTTCGATGACGGCGATGACCTTTCCTTCCGCCACGTTGTCGCCGACCTTCACCTTCAGCGACTTGATCGTGCCGGCCACCGGCGACGGCACTTCCATTGTCGCCTTGTCGGATTCGAGGGTGATCAACCCCTGGTCCTTGGCGACGGTGTCGCCCTCGGCGACCAGCACTTCGATCACCGGGACTTCGTCGAGTCCGCCGATTTCCGGAACCTTGACTTCGGTTGTCGTTGCCATGAGCCGCGCCCTCAGAGCAGCGCACGGCGCATGTCGCCGAGCAGCTTCGAGAGGTGGACGGCGAAACGCGCCGCGGCCGCGCCATCGACCACGCGGTGGTCGTAGCTCAGGGACAGCGGCAGCACCAGCCGCGGCTGGAACGCCTTGCCGTCCCACACCGGGCGCATGTCGGCGCGCGACACACCGAGGATCGCCACTTCGGGCGCGTTGACGATCGGCGTGAACTTGGTGCCGCCGATCCCGCCCAGCGAACTGATGGTGAAGCAGCCGCCCTGCATGTCCGCGGGGCCGAGCTTGCCGTCGCGCGCCTTCGCGGCAAGCGCCGCGGTTTCCTCGGCGATCTGCAGCACGCCCTTGCGGTCGCAGTCGCGCACCACCGGCACGACCAGGCCGTTCGGCGTGTCGGCAGCGAAGCCGACGTGCACGTATTGCTTGAGCACCAGCGTCTGGCCGTCGGGCTCGAGCGATGCGTTGACGTCCGGGAACTCGCGCAGCGCGTTGGCCGCGGCCTTCATCAGGAAGGCGAGCATCGTCAACTTGGGCGCGTTGCCCTTGGCGATCGCCTTCTCGTTTTCCTTGTTGAGTGCGACCCGCAGCGCTTCCAGCTCGGTGACGTCGGCGTCTTCGTGCTGGGTGACGTGCGGGATCATGGCCCAGTTGCGGGCCAGGTTCGCGCCGGAGATTTTCTGGATGCGCGTCAACTCGCGCGTTTCCACGGGGCCGAACTTGGCGAAGTCGACCTTCGGCCACGGCAGCAACTGCAGGCCGCCCGCGCCGCCGCCCGGCGTCGCGACACCGCCACCGCCGCGCAAGGCCTGCTTGACGTACTGCTGCACGTCTTCCTTCGTGATCCGCCCGGCGCGCGCGCTGCCCGGTACCAGCGCCAAATCCACGCCCAGCTCGCGTGCGAACAGGCGCACCGCCGGACTGGCATACGGCACCTTGTCGGGCAGCACCGAATCGGAATCGAAGGCGACCGGCGGGGTGCGCGGGCCGCCCGCATCGGGTTGGCCCGCGGCGTCCTTCGCACCGGCGTCTTTCGCGCCGGTATCAGCCTTGCCCGCATCGGTGTCGCCGTCGTGCGCCTCGATGTCGCGCTTTGCCAGGTTGTCGGGCTCTTTCGCGACGTTGGTGGGCTCGACTTTCGTCCCGGTCTCAGCCGCGCGCTTGCGGTCCTCGCCTTCGGCGGGCTGGGCGCGGTCGGTCTTCTCGGCTTTCGCTTCGTCGCCGCCCTCGCCTTCCGCCTCGATCAGTGCCACCACGCCGCCCTCGGACAACGTGTCGCCGACCTTGACCTTCACTTCCTTCACCACGCCGGCGAACGGCGCGGGCACTTCCATCGTCGCCTTGTCGGACTCCAGCGTGACCAGGCCCTGGTCCTTGGCCACCTTGTCGCCGGCCGAGACGAGCACCTCGATCACGGGCACGTCGTCGAAGCCGCCGATGTCGGGGACGCGGGCTTCCTTCGCAGCGGCCATGGGATCTCCGGGGTCGTCGGGGGATCCCTATTGTGCCGGCTCGCGTGCGCGGATGCGCTCACGCCGCAGCATGTACAGCCCGCTGGCGATCACGATCGCCGCGCCCAGCCACGTGGCCGCGTCCGGCAGCACGCCCCACAACGCGAGGTCCAGCCCGATGCCCCAGGCCAGCGCGGTGTACTCGAACGGGGCAACCAGCGAAGCCTCGCCCTGCCGGAACGCCTCGGTGACCGCCACCTGCCCCAGCGCCCCGGTGACGCCCATCGCCGCGACGATCCACAGGTCCTCGCGCGCGATCGGCACCCAGTCCGGCCAGGCCAGCGCGCCGGCGCCGACCGCCACCAGCCCCATCAGCCACACCACCATCGCCTGGGTCGAATCGGTGCGCGACAGGATGCGCACGGTGATCGCGGAGACCGCATAGCCCAGCGCGGCCACCAGCACGGCGAGCCCGGCCAGGCTCACGACGCCTTCCCCGCTGGGACGCAGCGCGACCATGACGCCGACCAGGCCCGCGGCGATCGCGGCCCAGCGACGCGGACCGACGCGTTCGCGCAACAGCGGCACCGACAGCGCCGTGATCAGCAACGGCGCGACGAAGAAGATGGCGTAGGCGCTGCTCAGCGGCAGCGTCTGCACCGCGTACACGAAGGAAGCCAGCATCCCGATCCCGATCGCGCCCCGGAACAGGTGCAGCGGCCAGCGCACGCGCAGCAACGGGCGCGCGCCCACGGTCAGCAGCGCCCAAGCCAGCAGCAGGGGAAAGGAGGCGGCGCCCCGCAACGCCGCGACCTGCAGCGGCGGGTAGTCGCCGGACAGCGTCTTCATGCCGGCGTCCATCAGCGACAGCAGGCCGACGGCGGCGAGCATCGCCAGCACCGCGCGCGTGTTGTGGCGCGAGGAGTCCGGAGGCGTGCCGGGATCGGCGGACGGCAGGACGGGTACGGGCATGCCGCCAGCATGCAGAACGAACCGCGGCGACGGTAGCCCATCGCCGCGGGGATGCGCTTGATTGCGCCGTCGCCCGGGTATCAGAACCCGTGGGAGTAGGACACGCCGGCGCCCCACTCCGGGCTGCCGTCGGACAGGCCGCGCGTCGCGTGGAACTGGACGCGCCCGGATGCGCCGGCGTCGACGCCGTAGAACCCGGTGATTTCGCTGCGATCGTCGAAGCCGGTCGAGGCCGCCTCGCGCCAGTCGTAGAGCAGTCCGAGGTTGCCCGCACCGACCTTTCGGCTGAAGCCGACGTTGGCATTGGCCACGGCGTCGACGTCGATGAAGTCGGAATCGCCGAGCATGGTGTACCCGGCGCCGCCGAACACGGTGGTGGCCCCGTACGCGCGGTACAGGTCGATGGCCAGCCCGTAGTCATTCGCACCGGTGCCCAGGCCCTTGTCCTCGTCGGCCGTCGCAATCTTGGCCTTGCCGGTGACGTCGATGCCGAGCGGACCGCCCGTATCGAAGCTGCGCGACACCTCGAGGGTCAGGTCGCCGACCCCGGACGCCGTGCCGCTCGCCGTTTCGGCGTCCGGGGGCGGCGGCCCGACCAGTCCGCCGCGGCCACGGCCGCGCGGGTTCAGGTTGGCGACGTTGCCGAGCCCCGGCAGGACATTTGGATCGCCGGACACGCGCAGCCAGGGCAGGCTGGCCTTGAACCGCC
The DNA here is from genome assembly GCA_035759645.1 of Lysobacteraceae bacterium. GTDB lineage: Bacteria > Pseudomonadota > Gammaproteobacteria > Xanthomonadales > Xanthomonadaceae > CAMPJU01. The sequence goes on from DASTUL010000029.1 coordinate 6,932, forward strand.
AGTCGCCCGAATCGAATCGCGCGGTCAGCGGCACCGACCAGATCTCGGTGGTGGTGTCGGTGCCGTAATCACCGGTGCTGTAGTCGGCACCGATGCCCACGGTGAACCCGTCTTCGGCATGGACCGCGCCGGCCAGCAGGCAGCCGGCAGCGAACAGGAGGGAACGCTTCATGGGAATCCTTTGTCTGGTGGGGCTCAACCGCGACCGCCGCCGCGCTCGGGACGCTCGGGGCGCTCGGGACGCTCTGGGCGCTCAGGTCGTTCGGGACGCTCGGGCCGTTCCGGGCGCTCAGTACGCTCGGGGCGCTGCGGACGCTCGACCTTCGCAACCGCGCCGCGTGCCTGGCCTTCCGAACGCGCCTGGGCCCCGGCGTCGGAACGCGTGCCACGGTTGGAGGCACTCACCAGTTCGCCGAGGTTGAACCCGAGCTCCTGCGCGATCTGCCCCCAGCCCATGCCATCCGCGCGCATTGTCAGCACGCCGCCGTCGGTGACGACGCTGGTGGTGCCGTCGGCGTTGGTGATCGTCGATTCGACGCCGCTCAGCGCGGACTGCAGGTCCGGATACGCACCCGCATCCAGCAGCGACTGCGCCAGCGACAGGGTGATGTTCACTTCGCCGTAGCCCATCGGGCCGTTGGCATTCGTGATCGTGCGCTCCACGAACTCGGTCGTGGTCGTAGTCGTGCCATCGGCGTTGGTGACCGTGGTGGTCACTTCGTCGACGACGGTGAAGTCCTCGCCGGTGCGCAACTGGCTGACCAGTTCCGCGGCGGCTTCCACGGACCCCGCCAGCGCCGCGTAGCGCTCGGCCAGGCGTTCGGCGGGAACGGCGGCCTCGGCGACGAGCGCGGCGTCGGCCTGCGGATCCTCGTCCTGGGCGTGTGCGACGACCGCGGTGGACAGCAGCGCCGCGGCGAGCGCGACTGACAACACATGTCGGTGGAGTACGTTCATGCGTGGACTCTCTTGTCGGTGAAGGGACCGCCTGCGCGGTGCAGGCATCCTGTTGCCCTCGCTGACGGCCGGCAAGGCCCTTGCAACCGTAAAATTCAGCCCGGGTTACGCTGCGATACGAAGGCGTGACGGCGCGCACACGCGTAACGTGAATTCAGGGAGCCACGCGAGATGCATGACGATGCCGACGATCCGGTGACGCTCACCCGCCGCTGGCTGCAGCGCGCGGTGATCGGCCTGAACCTGTGCCCGTTCGCCAAGGCGGTGCACGTGCGCAACCAGGTGCGGTACGTGGTCAGCGAGGCGACCACGCCCGTGAACCTGCTGGCGGACCTCATGCGGGAACTCGAGTTCCTGCAGGCCGCCGACCCCGAGATGGTGGAAACGACGCTGCTGATCCACCCGGGGGTGCTGGGCGACTTCCTGGACTACAACGACTTCCTCGACGAGGCCGATGCGGCGCTCGAGGCGCTGGGGCTGGAGGGCGAGATCCAGGTGGCGAGCTTCCACCCGGACTACGTGTTCGCGGGCAGCGATCCGGATGATCCCGCCAACTGCACCAACCGCTCGCCGTACCCGATGCTGCACCTGCTGCGCGAGGACAGCGTGTCGCGCGCGGTGGAGGCGTTTCCGGATCCGGAGACCATCGTGGAGCGCAACGTGGAGACGCTGGACGAGTTGGGCGTGGACGGCTACTACCGCCTGCTGGAGCCCTGATCGCGCCTTCCCGGCCTACCCGTAGCCCGGATGAAGCAAAGCGAAATCCGGGATCACGCCACCCCATCCGCCGCAACCCTCACCCCCCGAACAACCGCCCCGCGTCGGCGGCGTCCAACGCCCGCCAATCCCCCTCCGGCAACTCGCCGAGGTCGAGCCCGCCCACACGGCTCCGATGCAACCCCACCACGTGGTTCCCGATCGCCACGAACATCCGCCGCACCTGGTGGTACCGCCCCTCGGTGAGCACCACGCGCGCACGCCGCCCGTCCAGCGCCTCGAATCCCGCCGGCGCCAGCGACGTCGTCTCGCCATCGAGCATCAGCGTGCCACTGCCGAACACCTCGCCCTCGAAGCCACGCAGGTCCTCGGCCAGCGTCGCCTCGTACACCTTCGACAGCTTCGACTTCGGCGACACGATCCGGTGCAGCAGGCCGCCGTCGTCGGTGAGCAGCAACAGGCCGCTGGTCTCCCGGTCCAGGCGCCCGACCGTCGACAGCAGCGGCGCGCGCAGCCGGAAGCGCGTCGGCAACAGGTCGTAGACGATGCGTCCCGGGTCGCGCGTGGAACAGGTGTAGCCCACCGGCTTGTGCAGCATCAGCACCAGGCCGGTGGGCGGATCGAGCGGCTCGCCGTCGATCCGGACGTCGGCATGGGCGGGTTGATCGTCGGCGTAGAGCACCTCGCCCTGCGCATCGGTGACGCGGCCCTCGCGGAACATCGCCTGCACCTGCTTGCGACTGCCGTAGCCGAGGTTGGCGATGGTGCGCAGCAGCTTCATGCCTTGCGTGCCTCCACGACCTTGAAGCCCTCGGCCTGGGCGACCATCCGCACGGTCCCGAAGCGCGCATCCAGCACGCCTTCGTAGGGCAGGTGCCGATTGGCCACCAGCCAGAGCCTGCCGCCGGGCTTCAGCGCATTGGCCGCGGCCGCCAGGAAAGCGCGCCCGAGGTCCGGTCGTTCCTCGCGCCCCTGCGCATGGAACGGGGGATTGGTGACTATGAAGTCGTAAAGGCGTGGCAAGCCGGCGGCGACATCCCACCAGTGGAAGTCGATGCGGGCGCGCCTGGTGAACGGCGCCAGGTTCGAACGCGCCAGCGCAAGTGCATCGGCGTCGGCCTCGTACAGGTCCAGCGCGCGGACGGCGGGACAGCGCGACAGCACTTCCATCGACAGGTACCCCCAGCCGGCGCCGAGGTCCGCGCCCTCGCCCGCCAGGTCGCCCGGCAGGTGCGCGGCCAGCAGCGCAGAGGCGCGGTCGATGCGATCCCATGCGAACACGCCGGGGCGGCTTTGCACCGCGTGGCCGTGCACGTCGAACGCGAGCGTGCGTGGCGCTCCGAGTTCGCGCCATTCGGCGGCGAGTTGCGGATCAGCCGGGGCATCCAGCGGGTCCGTCCAGAACACGCGGCACTTGTGCTTCGACAACGACTGCACCGGCCCGGCGAGCCGTGCCAGGTCCGCCTGTCCGGACTTCGCTCCCTCAGCGTTCGGCATCGCCGCGACGATGCACCCGCCCGGCGCCAGTAGCGACAACGCCTGCTCGAACAATGCCCGCGCCGCCTCGCGTTGGCGCGGTGGGAGCAGCAGGACCAGGGGCCAGCGCCGGTCGGGGTCAGGTTCGCGCGCGACGTCGTAGCCCGAGCGCTGCAACGCATCGAATGCCGGCTTGAATGCCTGCACGCACGACAGGTCCGACCACTCGCGCTGGCGCAGCGGCCAGCCGTCGCGCGCGCCCAGGAACAGCGCGCCTCCGGGCGGCCAGTCGAGCGCGGCGTCCAGGAACGGCAACCACAAGGCCTGCAGGGCGGGATCTTCGGGAGTCATCGGGGAATTATCCACGCGCCCGTGACCGTGCAGTCGGCAGGCTCGTGGTCCCACACCGGCGGCACCGCGATGCCCGAAGGCCCATCACTCGTCATCCTGCGCGAGGACGCCGACAAGTTCGTCGGGCACGTCGTGCGCGAGGTCTCGGGCAATAGCCGCCTGCCGATCGAGCGCTTGTCGGGCCAGCGCCTGCTGGAGCTGCACAGCTGGGGCAAGCACCTGCTGCTGCAGTTCCCCGGCTTCTACCTGCGCGTGCACTTCATGCTGTGGGGCAGCTGGCGGGTCGACGAGCGCCGCGAGGCGACGCCGCGGCTAGCCCTGGCCTTCGACAACGGCGAACTCAACTTCTATGCCTGCTCGCTGCTGTTCGGCGAGGGCGACATGGACGAGCACTACGACTGGCGCGGGGACGTGATGTCCGATGCATGGGACCCGGCCGTGGCGCGGCGCAAGCTGAAGACGGGCCCCGGCGTGCTGGCCGCGGATGCGTTGCTGGACCAGGGCGTGTTCGCCGGCGTGGGCAACATCATCAAGAACGAGGTGCTCTTCAGGATCCGGGTGCACCCCGAGAGCACCATTGGCGCGCTGCCGCCGCGCAAGCTGGGCGAATTGATTCGGGAAGCGCGGGCCTACAGCTTCGACTTCTACCGCTGGAAGCGCGCGTTCGTGCTGAAGAAGCACTACCAGGTCCATCAGCGCACGCATTGCCCCAACTGCGAGCGGAAGCTCGAATTCAGGGCCAAGCTCGGGCGGGCGCAACGCCGCGCCTTCTTCTGCGGGCATTGCCAGAAGCTGTACGCCTGAACGGGCGCGAGGCGGGGACAACGCCATTTCATCGCGGGCCGACACCCGCATGGACACCATCGACCCATCCCCTTTTCGGAGACCGCCATGACCCGTGCCCTCTTCGTCGGCGGCGCCGTCGACAACAGCGAACTGGACCTCGACGGCCGCGGTGCCCCACCGATGCACTACCCGGAGAACACGGGCGGCGGCCGGGCGCGGTATCGGTTGCACCATGTCGGTCGGCGGAACGACGACGAGATTGCATACGCCGTCTATGCGGCACCGGACATGCCCGATACCGACGTGGAACGGATCAGCGACGAACGGGATTACGCGCGACGGTTCGATGCCAGTCCGGAGAACGTCGCGCGCAGTTGATTCGCGTCGTCATCGAATTGCGCGCAGCTCATGCCAGCAGTGCGCCAGGAAGTTTTCCGGCGACCGGTCGAACGTCACGTGCTGCATCAGGCGCGACTGCGCCAGCGCGGTCGACTCGGCAAACAACCTGACCATAGGTTCGACGTTGCCGGCACGAAACTCCCAACTGGCCTGGTGATACTGGTGCGAACCACTGCGGTACATCAGCATCATGCCCAGCAGCGCCGTCGGTGCGGCCACGCCGCGTTTCAACAGATTGGCGGCAAAGAACATCCTTGCCGTGCGCCCGTTGCCGTCCTGGAAGGGATGGATCGTCAAGAGAATTTGCGAGCCGAGCTGCGCGCAGATCGCGACCTTCGCCGCGTTGCCCTCGACACGCCGGAGCGATTCCTGGGTGGCCTTGAGGCAGGTACTCAAAACGGGGCCTACGTCAGCGGCAAAGGGCGGCCGGAACCTCGAGGTCAGGCTGTCTGTAGTCTTCAGGCAGACATTGTGTTTCCTGACGACAAGCGCCTCGGCGTCCGGAAATGACCGTGCGTCCGAAACGAATTCCTTGATACGCGTGTCTTCAAATGCACGTTCGAGCCTTGAGTAAAGATACGGTGTCGGTGCCGGTGCGCTACCAGCATCCATGGCGCCATGCCGCAACAGGGGAAGTAACGCAGCGAAGGCGGCTGGGTGCGCAGCCAACGGGATGTCATGGCCTGCCACCCATCCCTCGCCCTCACGCAATGTCCTGCGAATCCAAGCGTCAGTCACCCGATAGCGGAAGCCTGCGGGATCCATTTGATCTCGCTGACTTACGGAGACGTTCCGTCGCGTCGATAGACCGTCACCGTGGAGTACGGATCTGCCTGCAACTGGCTCCATGCCTCGGCG
>DASTUL010000030.1:0-11645 GCA_035759645.1 Lysobacteraceae bacterium
GCCTCCGCCATGCCCTGCAGCGAACCGCCGCCGTACAGGTACAGCGCGAGCACCGTCAGGAACGACACGAACGAAGTGATCATCGTGCGCGAGAGCGTCTGGTTGATCGACTTGTTGAGGATCGTCGCCGGGTCCAGGCGCGTGGAGCGGAAGTTCTCGCGCACGCGGTCGAAGACGACGATGGTGTCGTTGATCGAGTAGCCCATCACCGACAGCACGCCGGCCAACACCGTCAGGTCGAACTCCCGCCCGGTGAGCGCGAACCAGCCCAGCACGATGGTGATGTCCTGCGCCGTGCAGGCGATCGCCGCCACGGCGAACTTCCACTCGAAGCGGAACGAGATGTAGACCAGGAAGCCCAGGCCCACGAACAGCAGCGCGTAGATGCCGTTGAGCGCGAGTTCCTCGCCGACCTGCGGGCCGACGAAGTCGCTCTTCACCACCGTGGCGGCGTTGTCCTGCGTCGACACCGCGCGCACGACGTCGTCCGCCGTGCGGTTGGCGGCCGCCGGGTCGTCGCCGAGCTTGGGCTGCAACCGGATGAGCAGGTCGTTGCCGGAGCCGAGGGTCTGGACCTGCGGGCTGTCGTAGCCGGCAGCCTCCAGGTCCGCGCGCACCGCGTCGACGTCGACCGGTTGCTCGAAACGCAACTCGGTCACGGTGCCGCCGGTGAAGTCGAGCGCGAAGTTGAAGCTGCGCGTGGCGATCGCGCCAATCGAGACCACCACCAGCACCGCTGCGAGCACCAGCGCTGCCCAGCGCATGCGCATGAAGGGAATGGCGCTGTCGTACGGGAACAGGTTCAGGGGCTTCATGGTGCGTTCCCGTCAGATGGCCACGGACTTCAGCTTGCGCCGGCGACCGTAGATGAGCGTGGCGATGCCACGGGACACCGACACCGCGGTGTACATGGACGTCAGGATGCCGAGGATCAACGCGACCGCGAAGCCCTGCACCGGGCCGGTGCCGAAGGCGAACAGCGCGATGCCCGCGAGCATCGCGGTCAGGTTGGCGTCGGCGATGGTGCCGCTGGCGCGCTCGTAACCTGTGGCGATCGCGGACTGCGGCGGCATGCCCGCGCGCAACTCCTCGCGGATGCGTTCGTTGATCAGCACGTTGGCGTCGACCGACATGCCGACCGTCAAGGCGATGCCCGCCAGGCCCGGCAGCGTGAGCGTGAAGCCCATCAGCGACATCAGGGCCACCACCATCAGCAGGTTCAGCAGCAGCGCCAGGCAGGTGATGATGCCGAACATGCGGTAGTACACGAGGAAGAACAGCAGCGCGAACCCGAACGAGTAGGTCACCGCCGCCATGCCGCGCTCGACGTTCTCCTTGCCCAGGCTCGGGCCGATGATGCGTTCCTCGACGATGTCCATCGGCGCGGCCAGTGAACCGGCGCGCAGCAGCAGCGCGAGGTCTGCGGCCTCCTTCATCGATTCCAGGCCGGTGGTCTGGAAATCGCGGCCGAGCGCGCTCTGGATGGTGGCGACCGAGATCACCTCTTCCTCGGTGGTGGTGGTGCGCACTTCCTTTCCGTCCACCATGCGCACCGTCGGCACGCGCTCGATGTAGACCACGGCCATCAGCTTGCCGACGTTCACGCTGGAGTGTTCGAACATGCGCTGGCCGCCGACGCTGGTCAGGCGCACCCGCACGCCGGGCGTGCCCGACTCCGAGTCGAAGAACGACGTGGCGTCCTGCAGGTGTTCGCCCGACGCGATCACGCGCTTGTTGAGCAGCACCGGAAGCGGCTCGCCGTCCGGGCCGGTCTCGCGGCGGTAATAGATCTTCGCCTGCGGCGGAACGTTGCCCGTCCGGGCGGCCTCGAGGGCATTGCCCTCGACCACGCCGCGGTACTCGAGGGTCGCGGTGGCGCCGATGATGCGCTTGGCCTGCGCGGTGTCCTGGACGCCCGGCAGCTGGACGACGATGCGGTCCGCACCCTGCTTCTGGACGATCGGCTCGGAGACGCCCAGCTCGCTGATGCGGTTGCGCAGGGTGCCGAGGTTCTGCTCGATGGCGTTGGCCGTGAGGTCCTGCAACTCGCTGTCGGGCACCGTCAGGGTCAGGACGTCGCCGTCCACGTTCGTGCGCAGCGTCGGCATCTGCGCGGCGACGACTGCCTGCGCCTTCGCCATGTCCGCGCCGGGCGCGAGGGTCGCGACGATGCTGTTGCCTTCGCGCTCGACCGAGCGGTAGCGGACGCGTCCCTCGCGCAGCATCGCGCGCAGGTCCTCGACGTAGGCCTCGAAATGCTTGTCCAGCGCGGCCGCGCGGTCGATCTGCATCAGGAAGTGGACGCCGCCCTGCAGGTCCAGGCCCAGGAGCATCGGCTTGCCGCCGAGCGCGGCCAGCCAGTCGGGCACGGTGGACGCCAGGTTGAGGGCGACCACGTAGTCCCCACCCAGGCTGGCGCGCAGCGCATCGGACGCGCGCACCTGCTCGTCGGCGGACGACAGCCGCACGAGCAGGTCGTCGCCGGCCTCGACCGACACCGACTTCGGGGTGACCCCTGCTTCCTGCAGGATGCCTTCGACGCGCTGGACCAGCGCTTCGTCGACGGCCTCGGACCGGTTGGCGGTGACCTGCACCGAGGGATCCTGGGGGAACACGTTCGGCAGCGCGTAGAGCACGCTCAACGAGATGATCACCAGCGCGACTATGTACTTCCAGCGTGCGAACTCGAGCATCGCCATGACCCCGCGGCGACCGGTCGGCCGCCGTCTTGTCTGAGTGGAACGAGGCCCGTCAGGCCGACTTCAACGTGCCCCGCGGGAGCACGTTGGCGATGGACCCCTTCTGCACGCGGATGCGCACGTTGTCGGCGATCTCGACGGTGACGAAGCTGTCGCCGATCGCGGTCACCGTGCCGGCAACGCCGCCGTTGGTGATCACCTCGTCGCCGTTGGCCAGCTTGCCGAGCATCTCGCGGTGCTCCTTGGCGCGCTTCATCTGCGGGCGGATCATCAGGAAGTACATGACCGCGAGCAGGACGATGGGGAACAGCAGGCCCCCGAGGCCGCCGCCGAACAGGCCGCCCTGGGGCTGGGCCGCCTGGGCGTAGGCAGGAGAGATGAAGAAATCGAGCAGGTTCATGCGGGCGTCCGGATTGGGCGAAACAACGGGGAATTATGCCATGCGGGCCGGCGCGGGCACTTTCAAGCGCGGGCCGCGTGGAATCCCAGCCTGAAGTCGTCGAAGCGCCCCGCCTCGATCGCCTCGCGCATCCGGGCCATCAGGTGCTGGTAGTGCCAGAGGTTGTGGAGGGTGCCCAGGATCGGGGCCAGCATCTCGTTGCAGCGGTCCAGGTGGCGCAGGTAGGCGCGGGTGTAGCCCCCGGCGCAGGCCGGGCAGCCGCAGCCCTCCTCGATCGGCCGGGTGTCGCGCTCGTATTTCGCGTTGCGGATGCGGACGGTGCCGGTCGTGGTGAAGAAATGACCATTGCGCGCGTTGCGGGTGGGCATGACGCAATCGAACATGTCGACGCCGCGCGCCACCGCCTCCACCAGGTCTTCCGGCCGGCCCACGCCCATCAGGTAGCGCGGCCGGTCGGCCGGCAGTTGCGGGCAGGTGTGGTCGAGCATCGCGTTGCGCTCGCCCTCGGTCTCGCCGACGGCCAGCCCGCCGATCGCGTAGCCGTCGAAGCCGATCGCCTTCAGCCCCTCGGCCGAGCGCGTGCGCAGGTCGTGGTGCACGCCGCCCTGGACGATGCCGAACAGTGCGGCGTCGTTGCCCTCGTGGGCGCGCTTCGAACGCTCCGCCCAGCGCAGCGACAGCTCCATCGAGCGCGCCACGAGGTCCGCGCCGACCGGCACGCCGTCCACGTGCACCGGCGGGCATTCGTCGAAGATCATCACCACGTCCGAATCGAGCACGCGCTGGATGCGCATGCTTTCCTCCGGGCCGAGGAACACCGTGGACCCGTCGGTCGGCGCCTGGAAGGTCACGCCCTGCTCGGTGATCTTCCGCTTGTGCGCCAGCGAGAACACCTGGAATCCGCCGGAGTCGGTGAGGATCGGGCCGTCCCAGCGCGCGAAGCCGTGCAGGCCGCCATGCGCCTCGATGACGTCCAGCCCGGGCCGCAAATAGAGGTGGAAGGTATTGCCGAGGATCATCTCCGCGCCGAGCGCGCGCAGCTGGTCGGGCAGCATGCCCTTCACCGAACCATAGGTGCCGACCGGCATGAAGGCCGGCGTTTCCACGGTTCCGCGGGGGAAGGTCATCCGGCCGCGCCGTGCGGCGCCGTCGGTGCGAAACACTTCGAAGGACATGCGGCTCATGGCGCTTCCTTCGGCCACAGCAACATGGCGTCCCCATAGGAGAAAAAGCGGTACCGCTCGCGGATCGCGTGCTCGTATGCGGCGAACATGCGGTCCTTTCCGGCAAATGCGGACACCATCATCAGCAGCGTGCTTTCCGGGAGGTGGAAGTTGGTCAGCAGCGCGTCGATGCTGCGGATGCGGTAACCGGGGAGGATGAACAGGCGGGTCTCGCCCGCGAACGGACGCAGGTCGCCGTCTTCGCCCGTCGCGCTTTCCAGCGCGCGCACCACAGTGGTGCCGACCGCGACGACGCGACCGCCCGCAGCACGTGCGCGACGCACTTGTTCCACCAGCCCCGCGCCGACGTTGAGCCACTCGCTGTGCATGCGGTGCTCGCTCAGGTCGTCGACACGCACCGGCTGGAACGTGCCGGCGCCGACGTGCAAGGTGACGTGGCCGGTGTCGATGCCGCACGCACGCAACGCGTCCAGCAACGCGTCGTCGAAATGCAGGCCTGCCGTCGGCGCGGCGACCGCGCCCGACTCGCGCGCGAACACCGTCTGGTAGCGTTCGGCGTCGTCTGCCCCGGGTGGCCTGTGGATGTAGGGCGGGAGCGGCAACTGCCCCACGCGCTGCAGCCACGCGTCCAGCGATCCGTCGATGTCGAAGCGCAGGCGCCAGAACTCGCCTTCGCGGCCCACCACCTCGGCGCCACCGCCGGCGTCGAGCGCGATCCGACTGCCGGGCTTCGGCGGCTTGCTCACGCCCAGCTGGGCCAGCGCCTCGTTGCCGGGCAGCAGGCGCTCGACCAGGATCTCGACCCGCCCGCCGGTCGCCTTCTGGCCATGCAGGCGCGCCGGGATCACCCGGGTGTCGTTGAACACCAGCAGGTCGCCGGCACGCAACAGCGAGGGGAGGTCCGCGATGCCCCGGTCCTCGAACGGCGCATTGCCCGGGGGGACGTGCAGCAGGCGGCTGGCCGAACGCCGCGGCAGCGGCGCCTGGGCGATCAGTTCCTGGGGGAGGTCGTAATGGAAGTCGGACTTCTTCAAGGGCGCGAATTCTACCGGGGAGGGCTTCGCCGCCATGGCGGCTCCCACGGTGCACGATGGGGGTTATGCGGCCGAGAGACGCGTGGTAAGATCGCGTAACTGTTTGTTTTTGCGGGAAAAGACATGACCCAGCACGCCCAGCTCGCTCCCCTCGCCCCGTTGCGCGCCCACGGTGGCACGCGCCGCACCGTCGGCCTGGACGACGCGGCCCTGGTCCGCTTCACCGACGACGTCGAGCTGGCCGCCGCGATCGACGCCGCAGCCGCCGAATACGCGCGCCTGAAGGGCGAATTCGCCGACCTGCTCGACCTGGACGAGGACGCGCAGGTGCAGGCCGTGCAGGCCGGCTACGTCAACTTCTACCCGGACGACGCGGTCAACCCGTACGTCGCGCTCGCTGCGCGCGGGCCGTGGGTCGTCACGCTCAAGGGCGCGGTGCTGCACGACTCCGGCGGCTACGGGATGCTCGGTTTCGGACACGCGCCGGACGACATCATCGCCGCGATGGCGCGCCCGCAGGCGATGGCCAACATCATGACGCCGAGCCTGTCGCAGCTGCGCTTCACCAACATGCTGCGCGACGCGATCGGCCTGGGCCGCGACTGTCCGTACGACCGCTTCTTCTGCCTGAATTCCGGCTCCGAGTCCGTGACCCTGGCCGCGCGCATCGCCGATGCCAACGCCAAGTCGATGACCGATCCCGGCGCGCGCCACGCGGGCAAGGCGATCCGCCGCATCGTCGTGAAGGGCAGCTTCCACGGCCGCACCGACCGCCCTGCCCTGTACTCGGATTCCAGCCGCAAGACCTACCTCAAGTACCTCGCCAGCTACCGCGACGAGGGCACTGTGATCGCGGTGGAGCCGTACGACATCGCCGCGCTGGAAAAAGCGTTCGCCGACGCCGACGCGAACGGCTGGTTCATCGAGGCGATGTTCCTCGAGCCCGTGATGGGCGAAGGCGACCCGGGCCGCGGCGTGCCGGTCGAGTTCTACAAGGCCGCGCGCGCATTGACGAAGGCGCACGGCACGCTGCTGCTGGTCGACTCGATCCAGGCCGGCCTGCGTGCGCACGGCGTGCTGTCGATCGTCGACTATCCCGGCTTCGAGCGGCTCGACCCGCCGGACATGGAAACCTATTCGAAGGCGCTCAACGCCGGCCAGTACCCGCTGTCGGTGCTCGCGGTCGGCAACCACGCGGCCGGCATCTACCAGCGCGGCCTGTACGGCAACACGATGACCTCCAACCCGCGCGCGCTGGACACGGCCTGCGCGGTGCTGGCCAAGGTCACGCCGGAACTGCGCGCCAACATCCGCGAGCGCGGCGCCGAGGCGATCCGCAAGCTCGAGGCGCTGAAAGCCGAGACCGGCGGGATGATCACCAAGGTCCAGGGCACCGGCCTGCTGTTCTCCTGTGAGCTGTCACCGCAGTTCAAGTGCTTCGGCGCGGGCTCGACCGAGGAATGGCTGCGCGAGCGCGGCATCGGCGTGATCCACGGCGGCGCCAATTCGCTGCGCTTCACCCCGACGTTCACCATCACCAGCGCCGAGATCGACCTGCTGGTGGGGATGGTCGGGAAGGCGTTGCGCGAAGGCCCGCGCCAACAGCACGCCGCCGCGGCCTGACCTGCGTCGCTAGCTGCGGCGCCTGCGTCGCAGCAGCAGGAACAACCCGGCGAACAACGCCGCAGCCAGCGCGCCCAGCACCAGCCACGCGTAACTCATGCGTGGTTGCGTTCCGTCCTCGCCGGATCGAGCCCGACGCGCCAGGGCGCGTTCGTCGAGTTCCCAGCGCCCGTCGCGCAAGACCAGCGCGTCATGGGTCGCCGGCATGCGCAGTTCGCGCCAGGTGACGCGCAGGTCGCCGACCATCGGATGCACCGGATTGGCGGCGCTGCCCAGGCCATCGCCCTCGGGCTGGAACGTGGCGGACAGGTTTCCCGGCAACGCGGAAAAATCGGGGCGCAAGGGTTCCCAACGCGCCAGGGCCTCCACCGCATCCGGGGCAACCGGGTAGCCGCCCAGCGTCACCTTCGCCAGTGCCCAGCGGCGCTGCTGCAGCGGGATGCCAGGGGGGTTTTCGTGTCCGGGCACGAACTCCGTCGAATCGATCGCCCGTTCGCTCCAGTCCTTGCGGTAGCCGGTGCCATCGCGATGCCACTGGTACATCGCGACGCGCCGCTCCAGGCCGATCGCACCGCGCGCCACGACGCCGAAATCGGGATCGCGTGGCGGTTCGCTGCCGGCGTCGTCGGCGGATGCCTGCGCCACCGGGACGGCCAGCAGGCAGGCCAGTGCCGCCGCGCGGGCGGCCGCGATCATGCAGCCAGGGCCCGCGCGTGCAGTTCGGGCACTTCGTGCGTCGTGCCGAAGCGGCCGCGCTCGTCGCGCGTCACCTGCGCCAGCGCGCAACCCGGGTCGTGGGTAAAGAACAGATGCACGTTGCGCGCCAGCTTGTCGGCGAGGAACGCGTCCTTCTCGTCGATCAACAGCTCCGCGTTGCGGTCGTAGCCCATCGTGATCGGAACGTGCACCCACGGCCGGCCGGGGATGAGGTCCGCGCAGAACACCACGCCGCCATGCGCGTCGCCGTCGACGCATTCCGGGCCGACGATCTCGGCAAGCATCAGCCCGGGCGTATGGCCGTCGCTGAAATGGAAGCGCACCGCGTGGCCGAGCGTCTTCGACCAGGTGCCGTCGACCAGTTCCAGCCGGCCGCTCCGTTCCAGCAGGCCGGGCAGTTCCGGGATGAAGCTGGCCTTGTCGCGCGAGTGCGGCGTGCGCGCGCGCTCCCAGCAGGCCGAGCTGACCAGGAACGTGGCATTCGGGAACAGCAGCTCCGGCGTGCGGCCCTCGATCCACTGCGCCAGCAATCCGCCGGCATGGTCGAAATGCAGGTGGCTCAGCACCACCACGTCGATGTCCTCGTGCTCGAAGCCGGCGGCGCGCAACGACTCGAGCAACACGTGCCGGTCCTCGACCACGCCGTAGCGCTCGCGCAGCTTCGGCTCGAAGAACGCGCCGATGCCGGTCTCGAACAACACGGTCTTGCCGGCCAGCGGGCTGGCGAGCAGCGCGCGGCAGGCCAGCTCGATGCGGTTCTGCTCGTCGGGCGGACTCCATTTCGACCACATCGCGCGTGGCGCGTTGCCGAACATCGCGCCGCCGTCGAGCTTCTGGCTGTTGCCGCTGATCGACCAGAGTTTCATGGGGCCGATGGTACGACCTCGGCGCTGCCGACCGCGTTACGCGGGTCGGTGCCGCCGGACAGCGTGCCGGCGTCGCGGTCCCAGGACACCGTCTGCAGGTTGCCCCAGGTGTCCTCGCCCGCATTCACCACGTGCCCCATCGCTTCCAGCGCTTCGATGGTGGCCGGCGACAGCGCGCCTGGCTCGGCGGAAATCGCGTCCGGCAGCCACTGGTGGTGGATGCGCGGCAGGGCCGCGACTTCCTGTGCGCCGAGGCCTGCGTCGTAACCCAGGATGCCGAGCAGCACCTCGGTGATGATCCGGCTGCCGCCCGGCGCGCCGAGCGCGGCGACCTTGTCGTCCGACACCAGGATCGTCGGCGTCATCGAACTGAGCATGCGCTTGCCGGCCTCGACCGCGTTCGCCTCGAAGCCCATCACGCCAAATGCGTTCGGCGTACCCGGCTTGAGCGCGAAGTCGTCCATCTCGTCGTTGAGCAGCACGCCGGTGCCCGCCGGCACCAGGCCCGAGCCGTACAGCAGGTTGATGGTCTGCGTGGCCGAGACGATGTTGCCTTCGCTGTCGATGATCGAGAAGTGCGTGGTTTCCTCGTCTTCCAGCGGCGCGGGCTTGCCGGGCAGCAGCGCGCTGGGCGTCGCCTTCGAAGGATGGATCGTCGCGCGCAGGCCGGCGGCGTAGGCCGGGTGCACGAGGCGCTCGACCGGCACCTGCACGAAGTCCGGGTCGCCCAGGTAGATGGTGCGGTCGCGGTAGGCGCGGCGCATCGCCTCCACCATCAGGTGCGTGCGCGTGGCCTCGTCCAGCGTCGCGAGGTCCCAGCCCTCCAGTATCTGCAGCATCTGCGCCAGCGCGACGCCACCGGAGGACACCGGTGGCGCGGTGACGACGTGCCAGTCGCGGTAGTCGAACTCGATCGGCGCGCGCTCGCGCACCGTGTAGCCGGCAAGGTCGTCGGCGGTCCATCGGCCGCCCGCGGCCTCGACGCCGGCACGCAGCTGCGCGGCGACTTCGCCCTTGTAGAAGCCGTCGTATCCCTCGCGCGCCAGGCGTTCCAGCGTGCGCGCCAGGTCGGGCTGGCGCAGCACTTCGCCGACCTGCAGCGCATCACCGTCGGCCTCGAACACCGCGACGCTGCCGGGGTAGCGCCGCATCACTTCCGCGCGGCGTGCATACCCGCGCTCAAGCCGTTCGTACACCGGGAAGCCTTCGCGCGCGATGCGGATCGCGGGCGCGAGCGACGTGCCCAGCGGCAACCGGCCGTATTCGCGGGCCAGGTGCACCAGCGCCGCGGGCAGGCCCGGGATGCCGGCAGACCACGGCCCGTTGGTGGCGCGGTCGCGGTCGAGGTCGCCGGACGCGTCGAGGTACGCGGCGGGCGTCGCGGATTCCGGCGCGACTTCGCGCGCATCGATGAACACGTCGCGGTCGTCCGCCGCGTCGTGCAACAGGAAGAAGCCGCCGCCGCCCAGGCCCGAGCTGATCGGCTCGACTACGGACAGCGTGGACGACACCGCGACCGCGGCGTCGAACGCATTGCCTCCCTGTGCGAACACCTCCAGCCCCGCGTCGGTGGCCAGGTGGTGTGCGCTGGCGATCGCGGCACCGGGCGGCGTGGCCTCCGAAGCGGGCGACGCGTCCCCGGGCGCGGCCGCCAGGGCGGCGCCTGCCACCAGCCAGCCCGCGGCAACGAGCAGCAAAGTCCTCATGGTGTCTCCTTGGGGCTGTCTTCCGCCTGCAGTCGCAGCAACTTTGCGAGCAGGTCGCCGTGTGATTCGGGCCGCCCAGGGTCGGGGTCGATGCATTCGACCGGGCAGACGACGACGCATTGGGGCTCGTCGAAATGGCCCACGCATTCGGTGCAGCGCGCCGGATCGATCACGTAGATGACCTCGCCCTGCGTGATGGCGTTGTTGGGGCAGACCGGTTCGCAGACGTCGCAGTTGACGCAGCATTCGTTGATCTTCAGCGACATCGTCTTGCTTCGCCGGCGCGCCCGCGGTGCCGCGGGCGCGCCCGTGGCATCAGCTTGCCTCGACGAACACGTAGGCGACGCCGCTGGGGGCGAGCGCTTCCTGCACGCGCTGGTTGTCGGCGGCGTCGCCGATGAACAGCACGCGCACGCCTTCCATCGAGCCCGGATCGACGTCCGCGAAGGACGCGATGATCAGGTCGGCCATCTTCGACGACGCAGGCGACCCGAATGCCAGCATGTTGCCGGCCAGGATGCCGCGGGCGATGTCGACCTGCGACTTCTCGAGCAGGCGACCGTACTCGCCCTCGAAACCCGGCGTCGACTCGGCCGGCAGGTAGTACAGGTACGGACTGTTGGAGATGCCGCCGAGGTTGCGACGGACCACTTCGGTCAGGTACTCGCCCCAGGCGGCGTCGTCGTCGGTGGTGGGTGCGGTCAGCGGCACAGGCGCGGTGGCGACGGCGTCTTCTGGCGCCTCGTCGGTGCCTTCCTGGCAGCCTGCGAACGACAACGTCAGCAGTGCGATGAACAGCGCGCGGATGGTGGTGGTCATGTTTCCCCCGAAATGCATAGGTTCAAGCAAAGGTGCGCTGCCATTCGGCCTGCAGCGCTACGGCCACCGCCGGCGGCACGAATCCCGAGACGTCGCCACCCAGGCGTGAGATCTCGCGCACCAGCGAAGAAGAAATGAAGCTGTATTGTTCGGCCGGCGTCAGGAACAACGTCTCGACCTCCGGGATCAGGTGCCGGTTCATGCTCGCCAGCTGGAACTCGTATTCGAAGTCCGACACCGCGCGCAGGCCGCGGATCAGCACGCCGCCGCCGACCTCGCCAACGAAATGGGCCAGCAGCGACTCGAAGCCGCGGACCTCGACGTTGGGCACGTGCGCCAGCGCATCGCGTGCCAGGCGCACCCGCAGGTCGAGTGCGAGCGCGGGCTTCTTGGTGGGGCTTTCGGCGACGCCGACGACCAGCCGCTCGAACAGGTCGGCCGCGCGTTCCACCAGGTCGACATGGCCGTTGGTCACCGGGTCGAAAGTGCCCGGGTAAACCGCGATTCGGGTGCGGGCGGCGCTCATCCGCGCCAGTCTATCAGCCGGCCCCCGCCGGGGACCGGGCAACGCGCCGATAAAGCGCGTAACGGACCTCG
>DASTUL010000031.1:0-61811 GCA_035759645.1 Lysobacteraceae bacterium
CCCATGAACGTACGCGCTCCCCGCATCGAGTTCGCCGTCGGCGCCTTCCTCCTGTTGGCGCTCGCCTCGCTGCTGGTGCTGTCCATCGCGTCCACCAACGGCGGCTTCGCCTTCAAGCCCGACAGCTACGACCTGAAGGCGCGGTTCAGCGGCATCGGCCAGTTGCGCGCCCAGGCGCCCGTGAAGATCGGCGGCGTCACCGTGGGCCGCGTCTCCGAGATCGGCCTGGACCCCGTCCGCTTCGACTCGGTGGTCACCCTGGCCATCGACGAGCAGTACAAGGACCTCCCGGCGGACACCTCGGCGGCCATCCTCACCAGCGGCCTGCTGGGCGAGAGCTACGTCGAGTTGCAGCCGGGCGGCGACCCGATGACCCTGGCCCCGGGGGACGAGATCATCCTCACCCAGTCGGCCGTGGACCTGATGCAGCTGGTCGGCAAGTACATGTTCAGCGGCGGTGGGGACAATGCACAGGCTGAGGAAGCACCGGCGGATCCCTACGCCGAGCCTGCCTCGCCCCCCACGGAATGAATGCCATGACTATCAGCATGAAACGCTCCACCCTGTCCCTGCTGCTCGGCGCCGCCCTGCTCGCGCCGGTCGTGATGCTGGTTCCGGCCGCGCCGGCCCTGGCCGCCACCACCCAGGGCGCGCCCAGCCAGCTGGTGCTCGACAACAGCACCCGCGTGCTGCGCACCCTCGAGGCGCGCCGCGCCGAGTTCGCCGCCGATCGCAATGCGCTCGACAAGTTCATCTCCGGCGAGTTCAACAAGATGTTCGACCGCGACTACGCGGCGCGCCTGGTGCTCGGCCGCCACGCCCGCGGCGCCGATCCGGCGGACATCAAGCTGTTCGCGGACGCGCTGGCCGACAGCCTGACCTCGCGCTACGGCGCCTCGCTGGTCAGCTTCGACAGCGGCCTGAAGGTCAAGGTGAACTCCGAGACGTCGCTGCGCGGCGGCGCCATCGTCAAGGTGTCCAGCGAGTTCATCCGCAAGAACGGCAACACCGTCCCGGTCGACTACCTGATGCACAAGGACGGCGGCAAGTGGAAGGTGTTCGACGTGATGGTCGAGGGCGTGTCGTTCGTGCAGACGTTCCGCGGCCAGTTCGACCAGCCGCTGTCGCGCAAGGGCATCGCCGCGGTCGCGGCCGACCTGCGCGACGGCAAGATGAGCGCAGACGCCGGGCGATGAGCCACGGCGCGGCGGACGTTGGCGGACAGGCGGCGCGCGTGCGCCGCGATGGCGCGACGCTCGCCTTCGAAGGCCCGCTGGAGCGCGCGGCGGTGCCCGCGTTGTGGGCCGCCGCGTTGCCATTGCTAGATGGTGCCCAGGCGATCGATCTGGGCGCGGTCTCGCACGTGGACAGCGCCGGCCTCGCGCTGCTGGCCGAACTGCAGGCGCGCGCAGGCGGCCGCCTGGCCCTGAATGGCGAACCCAATGGCCTGCCGGGACTGCGCGCTGCGTATCGATTGGGTGACACGCTGCAAACGGCCTGACGCCGCCTGTAAAATTCCACGATGCGCCTGACTTCCCCCGTCCTCGCACGCCCGTCCATCGCGTGCGTGCTGTTGCTGCTCGCCGGTTGCGCATCGCGCCCGGCCGAGGACATGCCGCCCGCCGAACCGGCGGCAATGACCGCATCCGCAACCGGCACCTACGCCGTCGACGAATCGGCCGTCATTCCCGCGACCCCCGTCATTCCCGCGACCCCCGTCATTCCCGCGACCCCCGTCATTCCCGCGCAGGCGGGAATCCAGGCGGCCGATGAAGCGATTCCCGCCTCCGCGGGAATGACAGACGAAGCGGCACCCGCCCCCACCCAGGAAGAGCTCGACTACGCCGCCCTCTACGGCGGCGAGGTCTACAACCCCGTCGCCGATCCGACCCTGCCGTCACCGGCGGAACTCCCCGAGTCCTACGACCCGTGGGAGCCGTTCAACCGCCGGATGCACGCGATCAACACCGTGATCGACACGCGCGTCGCGCGCCCACTGGCCAACGCCTACATGGAAGTCGTGCCCCGCCCGATCCGCCTGGGCATCGGCAACTTCTTCCGCAACCTGGGCCAGCCGGTCAGCGCGCTCAACGCGCTGCTGCAAGGCAAGCCGAAACAGGCCGGGCAAGGCCTCGCGCGCTTCCTGCTCAACACCACCGTCGGCCTGGCCGGCGTGTTCGATCCGGCGACCGAAGTCGGCCTGCCGCTGCGCAACGAGGACTTCGGCCAGACGCTCGGCGTGTGGGGCTGGGACACCTCGCGCTACGTGGAACTGCCGCTATTCGGCCCGAGGACCGTGCGCGACGTGGTCGGCCTGTTCGGCGACGCGCCGCTGTCGCCGCTGCGCCAGGTGGAAGAGGACAAGGTCCGCGTGTTCCTGCAGGGCCTGCAGCTGGTGGACGTGCGCGTCCAGCTGCTCGCGCTGGACAGCCTGCTCGAGGGCGCGCCCGACGAGTACGCCTTGCTGCGCGATGCCTGGCTGCAGCGCCGCAACTACCAGATCCACGGCGACAAGGCCGCGGACGAAGACGAGTCGCTGCCGGACTACCTGCGCGAAGAACAGCTCCCGACCGTCCCCGTCGACGCGATGCCCGTCCTGCCCCAAGGCGGCTAGCGCAGCCGCACTTTTGTGGGAGCCGCCAAGGCGGCGAAGCTCTTCGCCGGCATGCCGGCTCCTACAGATCCTCTTCCTCGGTATCGATGCCGAGCAACCCCTGGCTCTCCGCCACAGGCAACGCCTCAACATCCCGCAACTTCCGGCTCAACACCCGGCTGCGGCGGCTCGTCTCTTCGATCTTGTTGCTCGCTTCCTGCAGCTTCTTCTGCACCGAATCGAGCACACCGCCGAACTTGCCGAATTCGGTCTTGACTGCGCCCAGCGTGCGCCACACCTCGCTGCTCCGCTCCTGGATGGCCAGCGTGCGGAAGCCCATCTGGAAACTGGTCATCAACGCCAGCAGCGTGGTCGGTCCGGCGATTGCGATCTTGCACTCGCGCTGGATGCCGTCCACCAGCCCGGGCCGGCGCAGCACCTCGGCGTACAGGCCCTCGGTGGGCAGGAACAGGATCGCGAACTCGGTGGTGTAAGGCGCGCCGACGTACTTGTCGCAGATGCGCTTCGCCTCGACGCGCACCTGGCGTTCAAGGGAATCCCCCGCCGATCGCGCGGCTTCGGGATCGCCACGTTCCTGCGCGTCCAGCAGGCGCTCGTAATCCTCGCGCGGGAACTTCGAGTCGATCGGCAGCCACACCGGCGCCTCGCCGGACGAACCCGGGAACCGCACCGCGAACTCGACGCGATCATTGCTGCCCGGAATCGTCGCCACGTTCTTCGCGAACTGGTCAGGCGCCAGCACCTGCTCCAGCAGGCCCGCCAGCTGCACCTCCCCGAACACGCCGCGCGACTTCACGTTGCTCAGCACGCGCTGCAGGCCGCCGACGTCGGTCGCCAGCTTGTTCATCTCGCCCAGGCCCTGGTCCACGCGCGCCAGCATCGTCGCCACGTTCCCGAAGCTCTCGGTCAGGCGCGTCTCCAGCGTGGCGTGCAACTTCTCGTCGACGGTGGCGCGCATTTGCTCGAGCTTCTGGGCGTTGTCGGCCTGCAACGACTTGAGCTGGCGCTCGAGCGTCTCGGCGAGCAGTCGTTGCTGCTCGGCGGTTTCGGCGCGGCTACGGCGTTGCTCGTCGCCCAGTTGGGTCCGCAGATCCTCCAGGCGTTTGCCGAACCCCTCGATCCGACGCTCCTGGTGGGTGGAGAAGCTGTCGAGGTGCTGCCGGAGTTCGGACCGGCCGGCCTGTTGTTCTTCGCGAAGCGCACGCTCGATGGCCTCGCGGAACCCGGCCAGGGCAGCATCGGGACGGCGGCGGAGCAGGACGACCAGCAGGGCGGCAACGCCCACCAGCGAGAGGACGATGACGATGAGCAGCAGGGAGACGAAATCCATCGATCCAGTCTAGCGGGCGCCGTCTCATGGCCGGCGATCGAGCGGACGCGCGAGTGGATCAACCTGTTAGTTGACTTTTAATAAATCAATCAGTACGTTGAAAACGTAATTATCACCCTATGGGTTGAACATGCTCACCCCCATCCGAATTCCCGACCAACTGGGCCCGCTGCTGCGCGCTACCCGCCTCCAGCTGGGATGGACTCAAGCCGACGTCGCCCAGCGCATGGGCGTGACCGTGCAGGCCATTTCCAAACTCGAGGCCAATGCCAGCCGCGCATCGTTCGAGCGGATCCATCGCCTGTGCCTGGTCCTGGGCCTGGAGCTGGGCCTGCAACCACGAACCGCCGTCGCCGACGCGGAGTGGTGACGTGCCCACGCTCGACATCTGGATGAACGGCTCGCTCGTCGGCCATTGGACCCGGCACGCCGGGATCGATCGGCTGACGTATCGCCGCGAGTGGATGGACTCGCC
Organism: Lysobacteraceae bacterium; assembly: GCA_035759645.1. Classification (GTDB taxonomy): domain Bacteria; phylum Pseudomonadota; class Gammaproteobacteria; order Xanthomonadales; family Xanthomonadaceae; genus CAMPJU01. The sequence goes on from DASTUL010000031.1 coordinate 4,420, forward strand.
GCAAGGCAGGCCCATCTCGCTGTCCCTGCCGTATGCGCGGGCCGCTGGCGGCCCTGTCTCCATCCGGTCCCCCGCAGTCGGTGCCTTCTTCGACAACCTGCTCCCGGACAACGACCGGATCCTCCAGCGGATCCGCGACCGCCATCGGCTGCGAAGCACGCACGCATTCGACCTGCTCGCCGCCGTCGGCCGCGATTGCGCGGGCGCGTTGCAACTCGTGCCCGAAGGCGCCGAGCCGGGGAACCCACAACTCATCGAAGGCCGCGAGCTGGACGACGCGGGCGTCGCCGCCGTGCTGCGCGCCGCAACCCTCGACAGACTGCCCACGCAAGCGGACCCGGATGCGTTCCGAATCTCGATCGCGGGCGCGCAGGAAAAGACCGCGCTGCTGCGACACGAAGGGAAATGGCAGATTCCCCACGGTGCAACGCCGAGCACGCACATCCTCAAGTTGCCGCTGGGGCTGGTCGGCAACATGCGCGCCGACCTGTCGTCATCGGTGGAACTCGAATGGCTGTGCCTGGAAATCGCACGCGCGTTCGGGCTGCCGGTGGCCAAGGCGGAAATCGGCTGGTTCGAGGACCAGAAGGCGCTCGTCGTCGAACGCTTCGACCGACGGCTCGCGAGCGACGGATCCTGGTACATCCGGATTCCCCAGGAGGACATGTGCCAGGCGCACGGCGTGCGCGCCGACAACCGGTACGAAGCCGATGGCGGTCCCGGCATCCGGGAGATCATGGCGTTGCTGCGCGGGTCGACCGAAGCAACCGCCGACCGCGTGACCTTCTTCCGCGCACAGGTCCTCTACTGGCTGATGGCGGCGACGGACGGACACGCCAAGAACTTCAGCCTGGTCCTGATGCCCGGCGGCACGTACCGCCTGGCGCCGCTGTACGACATCCTGTCGACGTATCCCATCCAGGGGCGCGGCCCGGGGCAACTGGATCCACGCCGCGCGAGACTGGCCATGGCGGTCTGCGGAAAGAATCGGCATTACCTAGTTGCCGATATCCACCACCGTCATTGGGTCGCGATGGCGGAGCAACTCGGCTTGGAGACGGGGGCGCGCGAGTTGATCGCCGGCCTCAGCGGCGAAGTCGAAGTGGTGCTCGACCAGATCGGCAACCGCCTGCCGCCGGCGTTCCCTTCCATGGTTTACGACATGGTGCGGGACGGGATGATGGCTGCGGCGTGGAAGCTGGATGTCGAAGCAGGTTGCGGGGCAACGCGTCGGGTTAGCGGCCCTCACTGATCACCTTGAATCAGGACGATCCTGTGGGCGTGGTCCCCATCGTCGACGGCGGACTAGGCTATCGAGCAGGAAACTTACAAGGCAACCAACATGGCGCCTAAGCAATAACAGGCACGCCAAGAGACTTGAGATACTCGAAGGTCGGATCGTAGTACGCAGCCGAGCGTGTCGGATCGAAAGGATCACCATTCGGCACAACAATTACTAGTCCTTGGCGGGCGCGTGTCATCAAGACCCGGTACGCATTCGTCTGATATCTCTGTCGATCTTCAGATTTGATTCGCTGCCACCGGGTACCCCTAAATTCATTGTGTGACCAGCCATCTGGTGAGAAACGAAGGTCTCCGTCCCACACGAGGCACGCCCAATCGACCTCCAGCCCTTGAACCTGGAACTCGGTCGCAACATCCTCCAAGTAGTAGCTCGAACGAACATCGCTTTTCCCGCCAAGAAACCAATGAACTGGGTCAACAGGCACCCGGACATCGATCGCGTGTGGCTTGAGGCGATAAGCCTGGGACGAGACAACGACTCCGTAGCGTTCCGTCCCACGCGCTTGAGTACGAACCCATTCCCTTCCGGCTTCTGGGCAGCGTGTAAGAGCAATGGGGTAATCAGCCAACAGCTGCTTCAAGAGATCCCGCGCACCGTCTGTTTCCAGGTCCAGGACCATACGGACGAAGTCACTCAGTGATTCCGCGCGAAATGACCGCATCGAAACGGCCAGATGTAGCGTCTCATCGAGGTGCAATGACCCACGCACGCTTGCATCGTCCAGGTGTTGCTGTGCGCCGTACTGTGGCGCCCGCAATTGCGGTGAGACGTGTATGTCCCAATGCGGAAAATGACCGGCTACGGCTTCTAGCCATTCCGCAATGCCGCCCTCTCCTGTGTTGATCTCCTGGCCACTTCCTACCAAGCAAACAATGACTGCCCAGTCTTCGTGGCGATCCATGCACGAAATCAAAAAAGCCGGCTCAGACATCGGGAAATTTTCCCTTCCCTTTTTCCTCTTCATGAAGGATCGCGTCTGTTGCAAATTCCAAGCGCGTTGCGCTTCGTCAAACAGCGCTACGTGATCACTTGGAGCGCCTTGGTCGCTTAAGTACTCGTCGCGAAAATGGTGGACGTTCTGAATGAATGCGCTGACCTGTCGCTTCAGTTCCTTCTTTGTCACCCGCTCGCCCTGGGACCTCCTAACTTGTAGCTCATTTCGAGCCAAAGCTTCTTGCAATACGGCAACAAGCGGACCATTTCCGGACAGATACACGCTGTAAAGTTCGCTGCTCGGATCCATGTGGCGGTGAGCTACATCCAGCCCTACCAACGTTTTTCCAGCGCCCGGAACTCCCGTAACAAAGCAGATGGCTTTTCTGCTCCGGTTCCGAGCATCGTGAATCACGGAGTCGACCGCACGGGCGGTCATGGAGAGGTTGATGGCGCCTGCGTCGCTGCGCGAAATTTGATCTACGGAGTGGCCCGCATAGAGGGCAACTGCAGCCTCGACAATTGTTGGTGTTGGTGAGTAGCGGCCGGACGCCCAGTCTTCCCCGAGTGCCGCACCTGACAAGGTGACGAGCGCCTTTCGCAATACTTCGCACGCCTGCCCTTTGCCGACGTTGATTGGTTTCAGAACGTCGTCTTCTCGCATACTCAAACCGAACTCGACCCGTACAGGCGCAGCGTTCGACGCAATCAGGAGTGGCACCAAGCAAGCTTGGTGGCTCGTTTGATGGAAGTACTTGAGGTCAAGCGCGTAGTCCCACACCTGATCACGCGCAGCGGCGGTGAACTGGGTTTCACCAACCTTGAACTCGATAACAAAAATGAGGTGCCGAATTGCTACAACGGCATCAATACGTTTACCAAGGCGCGGGACCGCAAACTCGAAGTAGATGTGTCCAGTTTCGTCAAGCTGAGCCAGTGCCTCTTGCAGGATCTCGACTTGAGCCACCCACGCACGGGTTTGCTCAATATCGACAGAAAATTTGGAATTCCGGACAAGGTGGCCGACAACGAAATCCGCCTCCCGTCCCAGGAAACTGGAGATGGTGTCTCCGTAGTACCAACGCCCCTCAAGCGGAACGGCCATCCCTAATCATTCCCGGAACCCCTTCTGCCCAGGATAGGCGAGATTCTCGGCTTCCTCTATGCGCGCCCCAGCATCCGCCACCGGCGCCGGCACCTGCGCCGGCACCTCCGACGGGATCGCGATCGCATCCGGACCCACCGGCAGCATCGTCGCCTCTCGCCACCTTCCCCACTTGTAGTACGCCAGCGACGCCACCATCGCCACGAACGCGCTGACCGGGAAGCTCCACCAGATCGCATCCACCCCCAGCTCCGGCTGCAGCCAGTTGGCGAACGGGATGCGCACACCCCACAGCGCCACGCCCAGGATCACCAGCGGCGGGATTACCGCGCCGGTCGAGCGCACCACGCCGGCTACCACGAACGTCACGCCGAAGAACAGGAACGACCACACCGCGATGCGGTTGAGGTGACGGGCGATCTCCAGCGCCTCGCTGCCGGCCGGCATGAACCACGACAGCGTGAACTGGTCGAGCAGGATCAGCGGCGCGATCAGCGCGCCGGTCAGCAGGAAGTTGAAGGCGATGCCCGTGCGGGCGGTCGCGTTCACGCGGTCCCACTTCAGCGCGCCCACATTTTGCGCAGCCATCGAGGAACACGCGGCGCCGATCGCCATCGCCGGCATCTGCACATAGGTCCACAACTGCATCGCGGCGCCGTAGGCCGCGGTGGTGTCGGTGCCGTACTGGTTGACCATCACGATCATCGCGATCAGCGCCAGCGAAATCACCACCATCTGCAGGCCCATCGGCACGCCCTTGACCACCATCGTGCGCACGATGGTCCAGTCGGGGAGGTACAGTCGGTTCTCGTCGCGGCTGATCCACAGCGGATGCCGCTTGTGCCGCAGCCACAGGACCATCGCAGGCAGGGCGATCAGGTTGGCCACCAACGTCGCCATCGCGCTGCCGGCCATGCCCATTTCGGGCAGGGGCCCGACGCCGAACATCAGCAACGGCACCAGCCCGATGTCCAGCGCCACCGCCAGCAGCAGGAACAGGAACGGTGTGCGGGTGTCGCCCGCGCCGCGCAGGATCGCCGACAGGAACGCGAACGCGTACAGCAGCGGCAGCGCCAGGAAGATGACGCGGATGTAGGCAACGGCCAGCGGCATCGCGTCGGCAGGGGTGGCCATCCAACCCAGCACGCGCTCGGCCAGCACCCAGCCGATCGCGGCCAGCACCACCGACAACAACAGGAAGAACGTCGCCGCGCTGCCGATCACCTTGCGCGCGCCCGCCAGGTCCTTCCGCCCCATCGCCTGCCCGACCAGGATCGTCGAGGCCATGCCGAAGCCGAAGATCCCGCCCAGCAGGAAGAACATGATGTTGTTGGCGTTGGCGATCGCCACCAGCGCCTCTTCGCCCAGGAAGCGCCCGACCCAGATCGCATTGACCGAGCCGTTGAGGGACTGCAGGACGTTGGCGCCGAGGATCGGCAGGGCGAAAGCGAAGAGGGTGGGCCCGATGGGGCCGGTGGTGAGGTCGCGACGCTGCATTGCGGCAGGGTAGCGACCGGGGGTGCAGCCGGCGCGAAATCGGGCATCCTCGACGCATGGCGGACAAGACCTTCTCGCCGGCGTGCGAGCGCAATCGCGAGCCGATCCTGGCGGTGCTGCAAAGGCATTTCTCCGGGCGCCATCGCGTGCTCGAAATCGGCAGCGGCACCGGGCAGCACGCGGTGCACTTTGCCGCGGCGATGCCATCCCTAACGTGGCAGTGTTCGGACGTCGCCGCACACCTGCCGGACATCGAGGCCTGGCTCGCGGACGCGGCGCTACCCAACACGCCGCCGCCCATCGAACTCGACGTCTCGCGCGGGCCATGGCCCCGGAACCGTTTCGACGCGGTCTTCAGCGCCAACACGTTGCACATCATGGGCTGGCCGAAAGTCGAGGCCTTTTTCGCCGGACTGCCGACGGTGCTGGAAGGCAAGGCGACCGTCGTGGTCTACGGCCCCTTCAACTACGGCGGCGACTACACCAGCAGCAGCAACCGGGAGTTCGACGACTGGCTGAAGGCACGCGACTCCCGGTCCGGCATCCGCGACTTCGAATCGGTCGATGCCCTGGCCCGCGCCATCGGGCTGGAGCTCGTCGAGGACGTGGCGATGCCGGCCAACAATCGGTGCCTCGCCTGGCACCGCGGGTGAGCCTGTCCGGTCCGCCCCCGGACCTCCGTATCCTCCGCCAACCGCGCCATCCGGCACGGGCGGCCGGAACCGGCCAGACACCAGGGGACACACCATGCGGAACCGTTTCGTTTCGACCTGCCTCGCACTCCTCGTCGCCATGCCTGCGGCCGTCCTGGCCGCCGACGTCACCCCCGGCACCTACATGCTCGAGGGCGGCAGCTACATGATCGAGGTCGCGCCCACCAGCGACGGCCTGGTGGTCCACGAGCCCAACAAGGATTCGCCGTACACCCGTGTCAACGACACCGACTTCCACTTCTGGAACGACAACACGCAGACCACCTACGGCATCCGCTACCTCGACGAGCGCACCATCGAGGCGTTCAAGCCCGACGTGCCGGGCAACGTGGGCTCGCGTCTGGTGCTGGTTGGCGGCAGCGGTGCTGACGCGGTGGTCGAGAACGACGACAGCGCGCATTGGGAAGCGCTGGCGCAGCAGTACGCCACGCGGATCGAGAACGAGCCGGAGAACGTCCAGGCGTGGGCCGCTTGCGCCGGTGTGGCGATGAAGCGTTCCATCTCCACCCAAGCCGATGCCGATGCGTATGCGGGCGAGATGGCGGCGATGCTGCAGTTGATGATGCCGGCGGGTGCGGGATCGCCGTGCCCGGAAGTGTTTACGTTCTGAAGGCTTGACCCGGATTCCGCTGCGCTGCATCCGGGCTACGCGCAAGTCGTAGCCCGGATGAAGGCCGAAGGCCGTAATCCGGGTCCGGGACGACGTAGCCCGGATGAAGGCCGAAGGCCGCAATCCGGGTCGCGCGCGGCATCCGGGTGATTATTCCCGCTCGGGAATAAATGGGTTGACATTCCGTTGTGCGCGGCAGATATTCCCGATCAGGAATATCAACCGCGACTCGTTAGAATGCAACCCAAGAATTCCCGATCGGGAACATCGTCGCTCCACCCGGACCTCGAAGCCATCGCCACCGAGGTCCGGCAGGCGCGTCATCGCCATGGCCTGACCCAAGCCGAATTGGCGGGCCTGGCGGGAACCGGCATCCGGTTCGTGGGAGACCTCGAGCGCGCCAAGCCGCGCTTGTCACTGGACAAGGTCCTAGCCGTGTTGGCGGCGCTCGGCCTGCGGTTGCAAGTCGCACCATGACGATCGGCCCCGACCGGCTGGTCGTCCGGCTGTTCGGGGAGCCGGCGGGCAAGCTGGAAATCGACGGTCCGCTGCACAGTCCGGAAGACTGGCGCTTCCGATACTACGAGGCCTACCTGGCCCGAGCGGAAAGCTGCCCGCTCTCGACCACGCTGCCATTGCGCCCGCAACCTTTCGAAGGTGCGGTCGTGCGCAACTGGTTCTGCAACCTGTTGCCGGAAGGCTTGGTGCGCGAGGCGATCGAGCAGCGGCTGCGCATTCCCCCGCGGGACGACTTCGCGATGCTGGCCGCAATCGGCGGCGAGTGCGCTGGTGCAGTCAGCATCGGACCGCGCGGAAGCGCGGCGCCCGATGACATGCCATCCGATGCGGCCGACCTCGCAACGACGCTCCAGGTGCATGACGGCGACGAAGCCGGCGAGGGCGCCTGGGCCGCAATCGCCGCGCCGAACCGCCTTACGCTCGCGGGCGCGCAAGACAAGATCGCGGTCGTGGTCGAACCCGGCGGCCAGCTGCGCCTGCCGCGGCTCGGCGAGCCGAGCACCCACATCCTCAAGCCCGAAAGCAGGGTGCTGCCTGGGTTGCGGGACCTGGAGCTGCTGGGGCTGACTCTTGCCCGGGCCGTTGGCCTGCAGGCCGTCGCGGCCAGTCCTGTCGACATTGCCGGTCGGAAGGCGTTGCTGGTGGAACGCTACGACCGGGCACTCGACCGCGACGACAACCGCGTCCGGCTGCACCAGGAAGACTTCTGCCAGGCGCTGGGCATGCCGGGGGAGTTGAAGTACCAGGCCCAGGGCGGGCCGTCGCTCGCGCGCTGCGCCGGATTGCTTCGCACGACGTTGCGCCTCGGGCCGCCCGCGCTGCAGGGCTTCCTGGACTGGATCATCTACAACGTGCTCATCGGGAATGCCGATGCGCATGCCAAGAACCTGGCGCTCCTCCGGGACGCAGCCGGGACCCTCGCACTGGCGCCGTTCTACGACATGGTCCCGACGATCGTGTATCCCGAATCCATGGTGGAGCGCACGCCGGCGCTCGACATTGGCGGCGCACCGCGGATCGACGCGGTCGAGCGCCGCCATTGGGAACGGCTGGCGACCGAAACGGGTTACGCGCGTGGCTTCGTCATGCGCCGGGTGTCGGAACTCGCCGGCGCGGTGGTCGAAGCGATGCCCAATGCAGTCGCAGTACTGGTCGAAGGGACGGCTGACGCCACGCGCGTCGAACGCGCAGCGTCGGTGATCGTCGCCAACGCAACGGCAACGAAACAGCGCGCTCTCCTGGCTGGGTGACCCGGATTTCGCTGCGCTGCATCCGGGCTACGGGGATCGGCAGGATCGGTAGCCCGGATGGAGGCCGCAGGCCGCAATCCGGGGCCGTTGTCCGGCCCGCCCACCCGTGACCCCGGCCCCGTTCCTCGGTGCACGCGTGGGGTAGGCTTGGGGCTCGCCGTAGTGCGTGTCCAAGGGAGCGATGGAATGGCCCTGTCGGCTTTGCGCGTGATGGTGGTGGAGGACCACGGCTTCCAGCGACGCATGGCGCTGCGGCTGCTGGCGGAACTGGGGATCGAGGACGTGCGCGAGGCCGGCGACGGCGCGGGCGCGCTCGAGACATTGCGCGGGCTCGTGCGCGATGCCCCCGGCGCTTCGCCCGAGGTCGTCCTGGTCGACCTCGACATGCCCGGCATGGACGGGGTGGAGTTCATCGAGCACGTGGCGCGCGAGCACCTGGCCCCCGCGGTGGTGCTGGTGAGCGCACTCGACCCGGCGTTGCTCAACACCGTGCAGGCGATGACCCGCGCCTACGGGTTGCGCGTGTTCGGCTGCGTCGAGAAGCCGCTGACGCTGGCGAAACTGCAGGACGTCCTGTCGCGCTCGGACGACGAACTGCATCCGGCCGCCGTGGCCGAGCCGCCGGACGTGCCCGTCGAGTCGCTGCGGCACGCGCTGGCGCAAGGCAACGTGCTGCCGTGGTTCCAGCTGCAGGTGGAGATCGCCAACGGCAAGCCGGTGGCCGTCGAGGCACTGGCCCGCTGGGAGCGACCGGACGGCGGCGTGATCCTGCCGCGCCACTTCGTGCCCGTGCTTGAACGCGAGGGCCTGGCGGGCGCGCTCACCGAGGCGATGCTCGACCAGGGCTGCCGCTGGGTGAAGCGCTGGGAGCAACAGGGCCTGTGCCTGGGCCTGTCGGTCAACGTGTCGCCCGCGACGCTCACGAACCCGGACAGTGCCGACCACTACCAGCGCATCGTGAAGTCGCACGGCGTGGACCCGGCCGACGTGGTGCTGGAGATCACGGAGGGCTCGGTGATGACCGACGCGGCCACCACGCTCGGCGTGCTCGCGCGGTTGCGACTGAAGGGCTTCGGCCTGTCGGTAGACGATTTCGGCACGGGTTATTCCTCGCTGTCGCAGTTGTCGCAGGTGCCCTTCACCGAACTGAAGATCGATCAGGTCTTCGTGTCCGGCGCCAATACACAGCCGCGGCAGCGGGCGATGATCGAGGCGAGCCTGGACCTGGCGCGCAAGCTCGGCTTGACCGTGGTGGCCGAGGGCGTGGAAACCGTCGAGGAATGGCGCCTGCTCGCGGAGCTGGGCTGCGGCATGGCCCAGGGCCATCTAGTGGCGCGTCCGGTGCCGGGCGAGGAACTTCCCGAGGCGCTCGGGAAGTGGCGCCGCCCGGAATGCTGAGCCGCCGCGGATGAAGCGACGGCTGGTCGCCTGGTTTTCCCGGCGCGTCCTGCGCAACCTTTACGCCCGCGCCCGCGCCGAGGTGGCGGAGGCCGAGGCGAGGCTGACCGAACAGCTCGCACGCAACGAAGCGGTGCGCGCCGAGCTCGCGCGCCGCGAACTGTTCCTGCGTTCGCTGCTGGATGCGGCACAGGTCGCGATCATGGCCATCGACCACGAGGGCCGCTGGAGCGTGTTCAATCCCGCCGCGGAACGCCTGCTCGGCTGGCGCGCGGACGAGGTGATCGGCCGGCGCGTGCGTTACGGCGATGCCGCGCCGGACGACGCGCCGCTCCTCGTGACGCCCGGGCAGGTCGAGGACACCGCGGCCTGGTTGCGCCAGAAGCTCGGCCGGCACGTCCCGGACGACTGGCGCGCGCTGTATGCGCTGGCCGACCTGCGTCAGCCGCCGGCCGAGTCGCGGATGCTGCATCGCGACGGCCGGGAGGTGCCGGTGCTGCTCGCGCTGTCCGCGTTCGACGACGCGCAGGGCCAGCGCGCGGGGATGATCGCGGTGGCCGCCGACCTCACGCAGATCAAGCGGCTGGAAGCCGACCTGCGCGACAGCGAAGCGCGCGCGCACGCCGCCAGCCAGGCCAAGAGCGCGTTCCTGGCGACGATGAGCCACGAGATCCGCACGCCGATGATCGGCGTCACCGGCATGCTCGAAGTGCTGGCGCATTCCAAGCTGGAGGGCGACCAGCGGCATGCGCTCAACGTAATCCAGCAGTCGGCGCAGTCGCTGCTGCAGGTGGTCGGCGACATCCTGGATTTCTCGAAGATCGAAGCGGGTCGGCTGGACCTGGTGGCGGTGCCGACGGACCTTGGACGGTTGCTGCGCGGCACCGTCGCGAACTTCACTGGCGCGGCGTCGAGCAAGGGACTGCGGTTGTCGGCGACGGTCGACGAGCGCGTTGCCGCGGCGCACCTCGCGGACCCGATGCGGTTGCGCCAGGTGCTCGCCAACTGCCTGTCGAACGCGATCAAGTTCACGCCGTCGGGCAGCGTGGAAGCCGCGCTGGAACACGAAGGCACCGACGACGATGGCGTGGCGGAACGGTTGTGCTTCCGCGTCACCGACACCGGCATCGGCATCGACCCGACGCGCCAGGAGCTGCTCTTCCAACCGTTCGCACAGGCAGAGGGCGATACCAGCCGGCACTACGGCGGCACCGGCCTGGGCCTGGCGATCAGCCGGCACCTCGCCGGGCTGATGGGCGGCGAACTCGTGCTCGACAGCGCGCCCGGCACCGGGACGACCTTGCGCCTGCGCGTGGCGCTGCCGCGCGCGGATCCCGCCGACGTGGTGGCGGACCAGGCGCTGGCCGGCAGCAAGGGCGGCGCCATCCATGCGCGCCCGTTGCCGACGACTGCACAGGCGCGCGCGGACGGGACGCTGGTGTTGCTGGTCGACGACCACCCGACCAATCGCCTGGTGATCGCGCGCCAACTCGCACTGGCCGGCTTCGCCAGCGAGGCCGCGAACGAGGGCAGTGAAGGCCTGGAACGTTGGCGCGCCGGCAATTACGGGCTGGTGCTGTCCGACGTGCACATGCCCGGCCTGGACGGCTACGCGCTGGCGCGTGCGATCCGCAGGGAGGAAGCCGAAACCGGGCGCCTCCGCACGCCTATCGTCGCGCTGACCGCCGCCGCGTTGAAGGGGGAGGCCGAGCGGTGCCTGGCGGCGGGCATGGACGATTACCTGGCCAAGCCGGTGCCCGTCGCGACGCTGGCCGCTTGCCTGCAGCGTTGGCTGCCGCAGGCGGCGCCCGGGGATGTCGCCGCCGGCAACGAATCGGCGACGCCGTTGCCGCAGCTCGGCCAGCCAGCCGCGCTCGATCCCGCCGTGCTTGCGTCGCTCACCGGGCGCGATGACGCGACGAGCCGGCAGTTGCTCGAGGACTTCATGGACACGACCGCCGACGACCTCGCCGCGCTCGACGCCGCGCGCGGTGCCGGCGACGCGCCCGCGATCGCCAGCCAGGCGCACCGCATCAAGGGCGCCGCGCGGCTGGTTGGCGCGCTGGAACTGGCTGCGTGCGCGGACCTGCTGGAAGCCGCCGCGGGCGACGACGACTGGGACGCATTGCTCCCGCTGGCGGCCGACCTCCCCACCGCCGTGCAGCGGCTGCGCCTGGTCATCGACGCCTGCGCGCGCGATACGATGCCGCCGTGATCAACAACGCCCTCGACCTGGCGCCGTATCGTCGCGACCTGCAGGCGCGCGGCCGCGTGCAGGTCCGCGATTTCCTGCAGCCCGACGCAGCCGACAGGCTGCAGGCGTGCCTGCGCGACGAAGTGCCGTGGATCGTCGGCGAGCGCAACCTGCCCGACCGGCCGGCCCCTGCATTCGGCGAATCCGACCCGGCCTTGCAGGACGCATACGCGCGCGCGGCCGATGGATTCCATTTTGCGTACGACCGTTACCTGATGGTCGAGGCGCTGAAAGCCGGGCGTGACCCGAGGCTGGTGCTGCATGCGGTGCTGGAGTTCTTCAACAGCCCGCAATTCCTCGAGTTCATCCGCTGGTTCGGCAACGACCCGGCGATCAACATGGTCGGCGCGCAGGCCACCCGTTACCGGCCCGGCCAGTTCCTGCGCCTGCACGACGACCGCCACGAGGAAGAAGGTCGGCGGTATGCCTACGTGCTCAACCTGTCGCGCGAGTGGGAGGCCGACTGGGGCGGCCTGCTGCAGTTCGTGGACGCGCGCGGCAACGTGATCGAAACCTTCGTCCCGCGCTTCAACTCCCTGAGCCTGTTCAAGGTCCCGGCGGGCCACCTCGTCACCCTGGTGGCGCCCTGGGCCCGACAACCACGCCTGGCGATCACCGGCTGGTGGCACGCCAAGGCCTGAGGCTCAGGTCATCTTGAACCAGGCGTTGAATGCGACGGTGATGCGTTCGCCGTCGCCGTGGAACGGCCGGACCTCGTGCAGCAACCAGGACGGGAACAGGACCAGTTGCCCCGGCTCGAGCTGGAACCGCTGCGCCGCCGTCGAATACGGGCGTTGCATGTTGAGCGTCGACCCGTCCTTGAACATCTGGCTGGTGGCATGCGGGTTGACGAACACCAGCGCACCGCTGTCGGCATGCCCCGGCGCCTCGCCGCCCGCGCTCACGCAGTAGACGCCCGACCAGGTCGCCATCGGGTGGTTGTGGAGGCCGAAGTAGCCACCGCGCCGGGTGACGTGGAACCAGGTCGAGTCGGCGATGTGCAGCCGCTGGAGCGCGGGCACGTCGTACCCGTTGACCTCGCCGATGGCGCGATAGAGGTGGCCCCAGCAGAACGTCTTCAGCTCCTGCACGCAGGCGTCCGGCCATCCGAACAGGTCGAACCGGCTTTCGAACAGGTGTTCGTTGCGCTCGACCCGCGGCGTCGGGTGCGCGTACTTGTCGCCCTCGGCCTCGCGCGCCAGGAACAACTCGCGCAGGCGCCGGTTCAGGTCGGCCTGCGCCGGATGGCGCGCCAGCGAGAACGGGACGGCGAACATCGGGTTGACCAGGGCCACTACGAATCCCCTCCGCGGGAAAGGCACTACAGGATGATAGGGCCAGGCCCCCGATCCGCTTGCCCCGGTGAATGCGCTAGGCTCCGGGCAGCGGGCATCCGCTGCATCCGGAGTCGTGCATGAAGACGGTGCTGGTGGCCAGTTCCAAGGGCGGGGTCGGCAAGACCACCGTCGTGACCCACCTGGCCGCGCACGCGGCCCTCGCAGGCCGGCGCACCGTGCTGGTCGACGCCGATCCCCAGGGATCCTCCACCCGCTGGTGCCAACGACGAGCCTTGATGGACAGCGCCGTGCTCCCGGTCGACGGGACCGGCCGGAAGGCCTGGGACCGGCACGTACCGGACGGATCGCAAGCCGTCTTCATCGACGGGGCGGCCGGCGCGATGGCCGCGGACCTCGGGTCCTTCCTCGATGCCGCCGACGCGGTGGTCGTCCCGGTGCTGCCCTCGACGCTGGACATCGAGGCCACCATCCACTTCCTGGACTCGCTGGCCAGGCACCCGCGCGTGAAGCGCGGCAAGTTGCCGATCGGGCTGGTGGTCAACAAGTACCGGCCCTGGACCAACGCCTCGCGCAACGCGCTGGACGTGCTGCGGACCTGGCCGGTGCCGGTCGTGGCGCAGCTCCGGGACAGCCAGGCCTATTCGGTGCTGGTCGGGCTGGGCAAGAGCCTGTTCGACTACCACTCCGCCCAGGTCCGCGATCACCAGGCCGACTGGCAGCCGCTGCTACGCTGGTTGAAGCACTGACCACGGCGGTCGCGGACCGCGAAGGCCCCCCATGAAGGAACTGATCCTGCTCCGCCACGCGCATGCCGAGCCGACGCTGCCCGACGGCGTCGACCTGGACCGGCCGCTGTCGCCCGAAGGACTGGCCGAAGCCGAATCCGCCGGGCGCTGGCTGAAGGAGCAGGCGCTGGTGCCCGACCGGGTGCTGTCGTCGCCGGCACGGCGCACGCGCGAAACGGTGGAGGCGGTGCTCGGCGTGATCGGGTACGTCGACCAGCGGCTCGAGGACGGCATCTACGACGCCACGCCCGGCACGCTCATCGGCTTGGCCGATGCGCATCGCGAGTGCGACCGCGTGTTGCTGGTCGGCCACAACCCCGGGCTGGAACGGCTGGCGGCGCTGCTGCACAGCGGGCAGTCGGGCGAATACCGCGGCATGCCGCCCGGCTCGGTGGCGGTCCTGGCATTCAACGACGACGACGCGCCGCTGGAACCCGGCAGCGCCAGGCTGGCCGCGTTCTGGTGGCCGTAGGCCATGCGGCGGTCGGTGTCGCCATGGTGGCTGTCCGTGCCGGCAGCAGTGCTGGCCGCACTTGTGGGAGCCGGCATGCCGGCGAAGAGCTTCGCCGCCTTGGCGGCTCCCACATCAGACGTGGGCACTTCGCCCCAGGTCCTGCCATTCGACACCACGCATAGCCGCGTCGGTTTCCGGCTGCACACGCGCTGGGGCCAGCACCTGCGCGGCGAGTTCCCTGCGTACGAAGGCGAAGTGCGCGTGTATCCCGACGGGCGCCGCGACGTGCGCATGCGCCTGGACAGCACGCGGATGCACATCGTCGGCCATGGTCGCTACTCCCGCTGGGCGAAAGGGCCGGACTTCTTCGACGTCGCCGATTTCCCGGTCATCCGGTTCGTGTCGGAAACCTACGATGCGACGCTGTTGCGCGAAGGCGGCGCGCTGCACGGCACGCTGACCATGCGCGACATCTCGCGGCCGGTGCGCTTCATCCTGGAACCGGCCACCTGCGAGCAGCCGGGCATCGCGTGCGACGTCGTCGCCAGCGGCGAGGTCGACCGCACCGACTTCGGCATGGACGACTGGCAAGTGGCGGTGGGCGACACCGTCCGCTTCGAGTTGCGCGTGCGCACTGCCGAAGCGGCGGTGACGCCATGACCGGGTTCCTGATGAACGTGTTCCTGCGCGCGGCGGTCCTGGTGCTCGCGCTCGCCGGCAGCGCGTGCGCGACGCTGTCGCCCGCCGAGCGCGACCGCGCGCAGTCGATCGCATTGGCCGCGCGCAGCGGCGAAGTGGCCTGCAGCGAACCCGACGCCTGCGCCGACACGTCGCCGGTGCGGGACATGGGCGGCCGCGCCTTCGCGGCGTCCACGCCCGAGGATCCGCGCCACTACGTCGTCATCCTCGACTCGGGCCAGGACGCGTTGCTCGCGCGCCTGGACCTGATCCGCAGCGCCACCAGCAGCATCGACGTGCAGACCTACATCTTCGACCAGGACGACGCCGGCCACCTGTTCCTGGAGGAGCTGCTGGCGGCCGCGCGCCGCGGCGTGCGCGTGCGCGTGCTGATCGACCAGCTGTCCGCGCTGGAGGAGATCGAGACGCTGGCGGCGCTGGCGGGCGCGCACGAGAACTTCGCGCTGCGCATCTACAACCCGACGTTCGGCCGCGCGCAACCCAATTATTTCCACTACGCGATGAGCGTGCTGTGCTGCTTCCGCGAGTTCAACCAGCGCATGCACAGCAAGCTGCTGCTGGTCGACGGCGCCGTGGGCATCACCGGCGGGCGCAACTACCAGAACGGCTATTACGACTGGGATCCGCACTACGATTTCCGCGACCGCGACTTGCTGGTGGCCGGTCCCGAAACCCGCGACATGCGCGCCAACTTCGAGGCGTTCTGGACCGACCGGCGCAGCGTGCCGGCCGCGCGCCTGACCGACGTCGGCGGCTACCTGCTCCAGCACGGCGTACCCGCGCTCGACCTGGGTCCGTATGTCCGGCCCGGGCGCGTGGCCGAGGCCCGGGCAGCCGCCGAGGATGCAGCGCTGCTGCACGAGCGGCTGGTCGTGCCTGCGTTGGAAGTCGGCGCCGTGCACTTCATCGCCGACCTGCCCGACAAGCACGACCCCGAGGCCGAGGGCATCGCCGATGGCGATCGTGCGTCGGTGGTGCTGCGCCGGTTGATCGAGTCGGCGCAGGACGAAGTGTTGCTGCAGACGCCCTACCTGATCCTGTCGGAGGCCGCGCAGGACGTCTTCTCCGACCTGCACGACCGTCCCGACGCGCCGCGTGTCACGGTGTCGACCAACAGCCTGGCGGCGACCGATGCGTTCATGGTTTACGCGCTGTCGCACAAGTACAAGCGCACGTACCTGCGCGACTACGGGTTCGACATCTACGAGTACAAGCCCTTCCCGGGCGATGCGCCCATCGACTTCGCGTCGACCGGCGCCACTTTGCCGGCGCCCCCGATGCCGGGCGAGACGGTGGTCGAAACCGGGCGGGTGGAACGCGGTAGTGCGCTGCGCCGGCGGCTGCGACTGCGGACCGAGACGCGGCCGTCGTTCCTGTCGCTCGGGCCGGTCACGGAACCGGTGCGCCTGGAGCGCGCGGGCCTGCGCATCGGCTTGCACGCCAAGTCGCTGGTGGTGGACGAGCGCGTCGGCGTGGTCGGCACCCACAACTTCGACCCGCGGTCGGACAACTACAACACCGAGAGCGCGGTGGTGGTGCCGGACCCGGCGTTCGCCCAGGCACTGGCCGCGAGCATCCGCCATGACATCGCGCCGGAGAATTCCTGGCTGATCGCGCGGCGCCCCAAGCCGCCGGTGCTGTCGGGACTGGAGTACTCGCTGGGCAAGGTGTTCGAGCAGCTGCCGCTGTTCGACCTGTGGCCGATCCGCTACGCCACCAGCTACGAGTTCCAGCCTGGGCCCGAATGCCCGGTGCCGGTCCGCCGCGACCACCCCGACTTCGAGCAGTGCTACGAGCCGGTCGGGGACTTCCCGGAGGTCGCGGTGGGGCCGAAATGGCTGTACACGCGGATCCTGATGGCCTTCGGGGCCGGCCTGGCCCCGGTTTTGTAGGGGTGCCGACGGCTGGGTGACTTCCGGCCCATGCGGATTGGTCTTGGTGTTGTAGTCTACCAATACACCAATTCACGCCGGGTCCCCCGGCACCACCGCAGAGGCCAGCCATGAACACCGTCGTCCGTCCGTTCCCGTCCCCCTCCCAGCCGCGCAACGTCGCCGTGGAGCGGCGCGGGGCGGCAGTCGCCAGGACCGCCCGCCGCAGCGAGCGCGAGTTCGGCGTCGGCTACGGCAAGAGCAGCGGCTACGCCAGCCCCGACCGGCGCTATGCCCCCGACTGGCGCCAGCCCGCCTTCCGTTGCGCGTAACAGCGCATCACCGATCGCTTCTCTCCCCACCGCGTTCCCGGGCCGCGAACTCCCCGTCGCGAGCCCGGCGAACGCGGACTTTTTTGGTAGGCTGCCGCGTTCCACACCCGCGCATACGGAACCGCCATGTCGATCTCGCTGACCCTTGAACTCAACGACCGCGACCTGGCGCATTTCCAGGACGCCATGGAGGCGGCGCAGAAGGCCGCGACCGGCAAGGGTGAGGCGGAAATCGTGGAATGCGCGTCGAAGCTGCTGATCGAGGCGCGCGGCGAACAGGTGCCGGATTTCATCCTGGAACGCCTCCTGCGCCTTGACGACCTGATCGCCATGGTCCGCGACGAGGGCTGGGCGATGGGCGGCGAAGACCGCCAGCGCGTGCTGTCGGCGCTGACCTACTTCTGCGAGCCGGCCGATGTCATCCCGGACCACGTCAAGGTGCTCGGCTACCTCGACGACGCAGTGATGATCGAGCTGTGCGTGCGCGACCTGCAGCACGAGATCGATGCGTACGACGAGTTCTGCGATTACCGCCAGCGCGAGGCGCAGCGCCGCTCCATGGAACCGGCCAAGGTCGGCCGCGCCGACTGGCTGGGGACCCGCCGCGACGAGCTGGTCGAGCGCATGCATCGCCGCCGGGAGCGCGACGCCGGCGCCGGCTACGGCAAGAGCAGTGGCTACGCCTCCGGCAAGCGCACCTACGCCGATCGCGGCTGGCGCCCCGGGTTGTTCAGCGCCCGCTGACCCGCGACACCGCGCCCGTGCCGTTCCTGCGCCGGCCTACACCGGCCGAACTCGACGCGCTGTCGGCAGGCACCGCCATCGAGCGGCTGGGCATCGTGTTCACCGAACTGGGCGACGACTTCCTGCGCGCGACCATGCCCGTTGACGCGCGCACGGTGCAGCCGTACGGCCTGCTGCACGGCGGCGCCTCGGTGCTGCTGGCCGAAACCCTGGGCAGCTCCGCCGGCAACCTGTGCGTGCCCGACGGTCAGCGCGTGGTCGGCATCGAGATCAACGCCAACCACCTGCAGGCCGTTACCGGCGGATTGGTGACCGGCACCGCGCGCCCTTTGCACGTCGGCCGGCGCACGCACGTCTGGGAGATCCGGATCGAGGACGCGCAGGGACGGCTGGCCTGCGTGTCGCGCCTCACCCTGGCGGTGGTCGGCGCACCGGCCTGACACGCGCTCCGGTATCGTTGCGCGATGATCCGCGTGCTGCGCTACCTCGTGCGCATTCCCCTGTTGCTCGTGCACCTGCTGGTGCTGCTGCCCGTCGCCATGGTCGTCGTGAACCTGCCCTGGGCGGAGCGCGGTGAGCACGGGCACCATGTGGACAATCGCGTCGTCCGCTGGTGGTCCGCGGGGCTGGTGCGCGTGTTCGGCTTCCGGCTGCGGCGCGTCGGCGAACCGCTGCCCGGCGGGGTGCTGTTCGTCGCCAACCATGTGAGCTGGATCGACATCGTGGTGCTGCACAGCCAGCGGATGATGGGCTTCGTCGCCAAGCGCGAGATCGAAAGGTGGCCGCTGGTCGGCTGGATGGCGGGGCGCGCGGAGACGATCTTCCACCAGCGCGGCAACAGCGAATCGCTGGGTGGCGTGCTGCACGAAATGCTGGCGCGCCTGCGCACCGGGCGCTCGGTCGGCGTGTTCCCCGAGGGCCGCACCCGCGACGGGCGCGAAGTCGGGCCGTTCCACGCGCGGATCTTCCTGGCCGCGGTCGAGACCGGCGCGCGCGTGCAGCCGGTGGCCTTGCGGTATGGCGAACGCGGTGACGCGCAGGCGACCGTTGCGTTCCAGCCCGGCGAGAACTTCCTGTCCAACTTCCTGAGGCTGCTCGGCGAACCCGCGCGCGTGGCCGAGGTGCATTTCCTGGCGCCGATCGGCACCGCGGACACCATTGGTCGGCGGCGTATCGCCGAACTGGCGCGCGAACGCATCGTCGCGGCGATGCAGGCACCCTGAGCGCTCCAGTGAAGCGCGCGCCGTCGGCCTATCGCGCGCCACGCTGGCTGCACAACCCGCACGTGCAGAGCCTGCTCGGCACCAGCCCGATGCGCCGCCGGATGGCCGCGCGCGCGTTGGCGGCGACCGGCGCGGCCACGTCCACGCACGTTGTCGACGGCGGCAACGGCGTGCGCCTGCAGGGCCTGCACAGCACCGTCCCGGGCCGCGAGCCACTGGGCCTGGCGCTGCTGCTGCACGGTTGGGAAGGCAGCGCCGAATCCACCTATATGCGGCTGTCCGCGGCCCGGTTGCTGGCGCGCGGCCTGGATGTCTTCCGCCTCAACTTCCGCGACCACGGCGGCACCCACCACCTCAACGAGGGCATCTTCCATTCCTGCCTGATCGACGAGGTGGTGCATGCGGCCGGCGACATCGCGCGCCGGTTCCAGGCCGATCCCGCCGCACCGTTGCGGGTCGGCGGGCATTCGCTGGGTGGCAACTTCGCGTTGCGGCTCGGCCTGCGGGCGCCGGCCGCGGGGCTGGCGGTGTCACGCATCGCGGCGGTCTGCCCGGTGCTGGATCCCGCCGAGACGATGACCGCGATGGAGCGCGGCTTCCCGCTGTATGCGTGGTATTTCCGGCACAAGTGGACGCGGTCGCTGCGGCGCAAGCAGGCGTTGTTCCCGCAGCTGCTGGCACTCGACGACCAGACCCTGGGGCTGGACCTGCGCCCGCTCACGGGCTGGCTGGTGGAACGCCACACCGACTTCGGGCACATCGACCGCTACTTCGACGGGTACTCGATCGCCGGTGATCGCCTAGCCGGGTTGCAGGTGCCGGCCCACATCCTGACCAGCGCCGACGACCCGGTGATCCCCGTCGCCGGCTTCGAGGCGCTGCAGTTGCCGCCGACCGCGCGCCTGGAGGTCGCCGAGCACGGCGGCCACTGCGGGTTCCTGCTGGACGCGCACCTGCGCGGGTTCGCCGAGCACTGGATCGCCGAACGGCTCGCCCAACCCTAGCCGGTACAATGGCCGGCTTCCCGCCAGGCCCCCATTGCCGATGCACGACGCCATCCTCGAAGCCCTGCGCCGCGGCGCCACCGCCGAAGCCCTGGCGCTCGCCCGCGACTGGGTGGCCGAAGCCCCGGAAGACGCGCAGGCGCATCGCTGGCTGGCGGTCACCCAGACCCAGGCCGGCGACCACGAAGGCGCGCTGGAAAGCATCGACCGCGCGATCGCGCTGGCCCCCGACGAGGCCGAATTGCACCTGGTGCGGGGCAGCGTGTTGCTGGGCGTTCGCAGGATGGACGATGCGCAGGTTGCGCTGGCCAAGGCGACCGGCCTGGACCCGAACCAGCTCGGCGCCTATTTCCTCCAGGCGCAGATGGCGCTGGCCCGCGGCGATGTCGACGAGGCCGAACGCATCGCCACGCTCGCCGCGCGCATCGCACCCGACCATCCCCAGTTGGCCGCGATCCGCGGGATGGTCGCCCTGCGCCGCGGCGACGCCGCAGGCGCGGTGACGCTGCTCAACGCCGCCGTCGCCGAGGGTGGCGAGGAGCCGCAGGTCTACTACGCGCTCGGCTTCGCCTACCTGGCGCAGGGCCACCGCGCCTTTGCGGAACAGGCCTTCGCCAAGGTGCTGGAACTGCTGCCGTCCGCGAACGGCCTGCGCGGGATCATCGCCGACTTGATGGCCACCCAGGGGCGCCCGGCCGAAGCGCTGGACATGCTGCGCCCGTTGCTCGAGCGCCCCGATCCCGGTTTCCTGTTGCAGCGCCTGGCGGGCGAGCTCGAGATGGCCGCCGGTCGCCCGGGGCGCGCGCTGCCGTGGCTGCGCGCCGCGTTCGAGGCGCGACCACGCGATCCGCAGGTCCTCACCACGCTGGTCGAAGCGTGGAAGGCGATCGGCCAGGCGCCGCCCGCGCGCGAAGCGCTGGACGCGGCGCTGGCCGTCCATCCGGACGAGCCGCGCTTGTGGGAAGCGCGGCTGGTCTTCACCCGCCAGGAGGACGCGCGCGAAGTCGTCGACCGCTGGCTGGCGGCGATGCCCGACCATCCGGCCGCGCTCGAGGTGCTGGCCACGCTGCAGGACCTGGCTGGCGACGATGCGGCCATCGAGACGACCCGCCGCGTGGTCGAGCTCGAGCCCGGCCGGCTCGTCTCCGAGTTGCGCCTGGCATGGCTGGAGCAACGCGAGGACCCGCCCGCGGCGATCGCACGGCTGCAGCGCCTGGTCGACCACCATGAGGCACCGGGGGTCCGCGCCCAGCTGCGTGCGCAACTGGGGCTCGCGCAAGACAAGGCAGGGCGTTTCGAGGACGCGATCGCGACCTGGACCGCGCTGCATGCCGACCGGCTGCCGCAGTCCCTGGCACGGCCGACGTTCGTGCCGGCACCGGCCGAATGGCCGCCGCTGGGCGAGGTCGCTGACGCGGAAGCGCCTGCCATCGCCCTGCTCTGGGGTCCGCCCGGCTCGGCAGTGGACCAGCTGGTCGAACAGGCCACGCGCGCCGGATTGCCGATCCTGCGCGACCGCTTCGGCGAAAACCCGCCCCGCGATCCGCTGCAGCGCGCCGATACCGGCGCGCGCCTTGCTGGCGGCGAACTCACCCCTGAGGCCGTGGTCGACCGGTGGCGCGAGGCGTTGCCGGGCCGCGGCCATGCCGGGGGCCCGCTGATCGACAGGTTGCCGTGGTGGGACAACGCCCTGTTGCTGGCGCTGCGTCCCCGGTTGCCCGGCGCGTTGTTGCTGCTGGCGCTGCGCGACCCGCGCGACATGTTGCTCGACTGGCTGGCGTTCGGCGGCACGGTGCCGCTCGCGCTGGAGTCGCCGCAGGCAGGCGCCCACTGGCTGGCCGGCATGCTCGACCAGGTGGCGACGCTGCGCGAACAGGACCTCTATCCGCACCGGCTGGTGCGACTGGACGACGCCATCGAGAACCCGGCGGCGCTCACCGATGCCTTGAACGTGGCGCTCGACATCGACCTGCCGCCCCCGCCGCCGTCGTTGCCGTCCACGCTGCAGCGCCTGCCCGCGGGCCACTGGCGCAAGTACGACGGCGTCCTTGGCGAGGCGTTCGCGGTGCTCGCGCCGGTCGCCGAACGCCTGGGTTACCCTCGGGCCTAAAACGCCGGAGGCAGCATGCGCATCCGCAGCGACAGCTTCACCCATGGCGAACCCTTGCCGGCGGAGTTTGCGCTCGGCGCGCCCGATGGTTTCGGCGGCAATCGAAATCCGCACCTGGCGTGGGACGACGTGCCCGAAGGCACCCGCTCGTTTGCGCTGATGTGCATCGACACCGATGCACCGACCGATCCCGCGCTCGTGGCCGGCGACGTGCCGATCCCGGTCGACCATCCGCGCGGCGGGTTCGTGCATTGGGTCGTCGCCGACCTGCCTGCCGGCACGCGTTCGATCGCCGCCGGCGCCGCCAGCGACGGCGTGACGAAACAAGGCAAGCCCGCGGGTGGCATCGACGGTATCGGCGGCCGCCAGGGCCTCAACGACTACACCGGCTGGTTCGCTGGTGACGCGGACATGGGCGGCGACTACCACGGCTATGACGGCCCGTATCCGCCCGGCCACGACCTGCGCGTGCACCGCTACTTCTTCCGCGTGTTCGCGCTCGACGTCGACTCGCTCGACCTGCCCGCGAAGTTCACCGCCGCCGACGTGTTCCGCGCGATGCATGGGCACGTGCTCGGCGAAGCCGCCGAACATGGCACGTACACGTTGAATCGCTGACGGTCGGCTCAGATCCCGGTAGGCAACCAGAGCAGCAGCGCAGCGCCCAGCACCGCGCGGTAGACCGCGAATGCGGTGAAGCGGTGGCTCTGGATGTAGTGCAGCAGCCACTTCACCGCGACGAACGCGGTGATGGCCGAGGCGGTGAACGCGACCGCGAGCATCCCCCAATCCTCGTTCGCCGCTTCGCCAGCCTGGATGACGTCGATCAATTCGTATCCGGTTGCGGCGAACATCGTCGGGATGCCGACCAGGAATGCGAACTCGGTGGCGGCGGCGCGGTTGGTGGTCCCCGCCAGCAGCGCCACGAAGATCGTTGCGCCCGAGCGCGAAGTGCCGGGGAACACGCCGGCCACGACCTGCGCGACGCCGACCAGGATCGCGGTCGTCCATGAGATGGCACTGCGCTCGCCCAGTTTCTCGGCGCGCCTGGCCGCCAGCTGCTCGGCGAGGATCATCCACACGCCGCCGAGGATCAGCGCCCAGGCGATCGGGGTGATTTCCGTGGGCAATTCCCAGCCCAGCGCCTTGACCAGCAGGCCGAGGACGGCCGTGACGCCGAACGACACGAGCAGCTTCCACGCGTAGTCGCGCGGCGGCTGCCCGTGGACGGCCTCGGGCGCCGCACCGGGACGCAGGAACGCCATGGCGAGTTGCACCAGCCGCTCGCGATAGATCAGCACCACCGCGAGGATGGCGCCGGCCTGGATGGCGATGTTGAAAAGGTCGCTGCGATGGCCCAGCCAGTGCTCGGCGATCAGCAGGTGGCCGGTGCTGGAAATCGGCAGGAATTCGGTGATGCCCTCGATGATGCCGAGCAGCAGGGCGGCCAGGAAATCGGTCATCGGAAAAGCTTACCTGCAATCGTATGCATGCAGGTTCGTGAACACCGGCGGTTTACGCTTCGCCGGATGACCTCCAACACCGCGTCCCTGCTCACCATCCTCGGCGCCACCGGCGACCTGGCGCGCCGCATGCTGCTGCCGGCGCTGTACCGGTTGCAGGCGGACGGCTTGCTGACGCCGCGGCTGCGGATACTGGGGGCCGCGCGCAGCGAGCTGGACGACGCGGGGTTCCGGGCGCTGGTCGCCGAGGCGGTCCAGGCCAAGCCCGAAGTCGGCGCCGTGGACGAGGCGGCGCTCGACGCGTTGCTCGCCCGCGTCGATTACCAGCCGGTCGCGCTGGACGACGCCGGCGGCCTCGCGCGACTGGTGGAAGCGATGCAGGCGCGTCGCGGCGATGGCGACGTGCTTTGCCACCTGAGCACCGCGCCACGCTGGTACGCGCCGGTGTGCGATGCGCTCGGTGCGCATGGCCTGGGCGGCGCCGGCACCCGCGTGATGCTGGAGAAGCCGATCGGCCAGGACCTGGCCAGTGCGATTGCGATCAACGATGGCGTCGCGCGGGTGTTCGACGAAGACCGCGTGTATCGGGTCGACCACTACCTCGGCAAGGAAGGCGTGCAGAACCTGCTGGCGCTGCGTTTCGGCAACGCGCTGTTCGAACCGTTGTGGAACGCGCGGCACGTCGAACAGGTACAGATCACCGTGGCCGAGACGGTGGGCGTGGAGGGACGCGGCGACTACTACGACGGCTCCGGCGCGCTGCGCGACATGGTGCAGAACCACCTGCTGCAGTTGCTGTGCCTGGTGGCGATGGAATCGCCATCCCGGTTCGAACCGGGCGCGGTGCGCGACGAGAAGCTGAAGGTACTGCGCGCGCTGCGACCCATCGGGCACGAGGACGTGGCGCGCGAGACGGTGGCGGGGCAGTACACCGCGGGCGCCATCGCGGGACAGGCGGTGCCCGGTTACCTCGAGGAGCTGGGTCGTCCCAGCGGCACCGAGACCTTCGTCGCGCTGCGCGCGCACGTGGACAACTGGCGCTGGTCGGGCGTGCCGTTCTACCTGCGCACCGGCAAGCGCATGCCGCGCCGGTCCACCGAGGTCTACCTGCAGTTCCGCGGCGTGCCCCATTCCATCTTCGATACGGCGGCGGCGCCGCTGCAGCCGAACGCGTTGCTGCTGAAGCTGCAGCCGGAGGAGGGAATCGAACTGCGCCTGATGCACAAGACGCCAGGCCTGGACCGTGGCGGCGTGACCCTGTCGCAGGTCGGCCTGGACCTGGACACCGAAGCCGAGTTCGCCGCCCACCCGCGACGCCTCGCGTACGAACGCCTGTACCTGGACGCGCTGGAAGGCAATGGCACGCTCTTCGTGCGTCGCGACGAGACCGAGGCGGCATGGCGCTGGATCGACGCGATCCATGCCGCGTGGGGCCGTGCCGGCGTCGCGCCGAAGGCCTACCCGGCCGGCACGTGGGGTCCCGGCAGCGCGGTCACGCTCGCGGAACGCCACGGCCACCAGTGGCGAGAATGACGACACCCCGTCATTCCTCGCGACCCCACCGTCATTCCCGCGAAGGCGGGAATCCATTGCACTGGATCGAACACCCCAGTGCCGACGCCATGGCCCACGCCCTCGCGAACACATTGCACGACGCCTGCGCCCGCGCCATCGCCGAACGCGGCCAGGCCTGGCTCGCGCTCGCCGGCGGCAAGACGCCGTTCCCCGCCTACCGCGAGTTCGCCAGGACAAACCTGCCTTGGCCGCAGGTGCAGGTCGTCCCGACGGATGAGCGTTGTGTCCCGAACGACCATCCGGCTTCCAATCACCGCGCAATGCTGACGGCGTTCCTCGGCGCGCCCGGCATCGTGCTGCATCCGCTCGCGGAAGCCGGAGACGACTGCAATGCGTCGCTCGACCAAGCGCACAAGCGGTTGGCCCGCCACCCGGAATCGTTCGACGCGGTGCTGCTCGGCATGGGCGCGGACGCGCACTTCGCGTCGCTCTTCCCGGGTGCGCCAGGGCTCGCCGCGGCGTTGGACCCCGCCGGAACGCCGGACGTGGTGCGGATCGATCCCGAACCGTTGCCTCCGGAAGCGCCGTTCCCGCGCATCAGCCTCACCCTGTCGCGGTTGCTGCACGCGAGGGAGATTCACCTCGTGGTGACCGGCGCGGGCAAGCGCGCAGTGCTGGAAGAGGCCGCGGCTTCCGGCGATCCATTGCGCCATCCGGTCGCCGCGCTCCTCCACGCGAACACCGCACCGCTCTCCCTACACTGGGCCGCCTGATGGCCATGCATCCGACCATCGACCGGGTCACGACGCGCATCGCGGAACGCAGCCGCGGCCTGCGCGACGACTATCTCGCGCGCATGGACGCCGCCCGCCTCGACGGGCCGGCCCGCGGCGTGCTGGGCTGCGGCAACCTGGCGCATGGCTTCGCCGCCGCGGGCGCCGACAAGCTGATGCTCCGCGCGGGCGCCGGCGGCAACGTCGGCATCGTTACCGCGTACAACGACATGCTCTCGGCGCACCAGCCGTTCGAGCCGTATCCGTCGCTGATCCGCGCCGCGGCGCGCAACGCCGGCGGCAGCGCGCAGGTCGCGGGCGGCGTGCCCGCGATGTGCGACGGCGTTACCCAGGGCCGGGCTGGCATGGAGCTGTCGCTGTTTTCGCGCGACACCATCGCGCTGGCCACGGCGGTCGCGTTGTCGCACGACATGTTCGACGCGGTGCTGTGCCTGGGCGTGTGCGACAAGATCGTGCCGGGACTGCTGATCGGCGCGCTGTCGTACGGCCACTTGCCGGTCGTGTTCGTCCCCGCCGGGCCGATGCCCTCGGGACTGCCCAATCGCGAGAAGGCCGCGGTGCGCCAGCACTTCGCCGAGGGCACGGCGACCCGCGAGGACCTGCTCGATGCCGAGGCCGCCAGCTACCACGCGCCCGGCACCTGCACCTTCTACGGCACCGCCAACTCCAACCAGATGCTGATGGAAGTGATGGGCCTGCACGTACCGGGCACCGCGTTCGTCAATCCGGGCACGCCGTTGCGCGACGCGCTGACCGTGGCCGCGACCGAAATGGCACTGGGCATCACCGCGCTCGGCAAGGACTACCGACCGATGGCGCGCACCGTCGACGAGAAGGCGATCGTCAACGCGATGGTGGCGCTGGCGGCGACCGGCGGGTCGACCAACCACGCGATCCACCTGGTCGCCATCGCGCGCGCAGCAGGCCTGTCGATCGACTGGGACGACCTGGACGAGGTCTCGAAGGCGACGCCGCTGCTGGCGCGCGTGTATCCGAACGGCAGTGCCGACGTGAACGGCTTCCAGGGCGCGGGCGGCACCGGCTTCGTGATCCGCGAGCTGCTCGACGCGGGGCTGTTGCACCAGGACATCGCCTGCGTGCACGGCGGCGACCTGCGCCAGCAGGCGATGGAGCCATACCTCGACGACCTGGTGTTGCGCTGGCGCGAGCCGGTGCCGGTCACCCGTGATCCGACGATCCTGCGCCCCGCGGCCGACCCGTTCGATGCGGAAGGCGGCCTGCGCCGGCTGCATGGCAACCTGGGGCGCGCGGTCGTCAAGGTGTCGGCGGTCGCGCCGGAGTTCCGAACGATCCAGGCGCCCGCGCGGGTGTTCGATTCGCAGGAAGGCCTGCTGGATGCGTTCCGGGCCGATATGCTGCAGGGCGACTTCATCGCCGTGGTGCGCAGCCAGGGACCGAAGGCCAACGGCATGCCGGAACTGCACAAGCTGACGCCGACCTTGTCGCTCCTGCAGGACCGCGGGCAGCGCGTGGCGTTGCTGACCGACGGACGCATGTCCGGCGCGTCGGGCAAGGTGCTGGCGGCGATCCACGTGGTGCCCGAAGCCGTCGACCGCGGACCGATCGGCCAGTTGCGCGATGGCGACGTGGTGCGCATCGATTCGGAAGCCGGCACGCTCGACGCACTGGTCGATGCCGACGAGTGGCATGCACGCGCGCCGGAACATGGCCCGCTGGCGCCGAACCGCACCGGCCTCGGTCGCGAACTGTTCGGCCTGATGCGCCTGCATGCCGGCACCGCCGAACAGGGCGCGTGTTCCCTGTTCGTTCCGGAAGGTCATTCCCGCGAAGGCGGGAATCCATCGCCGGTGGTACTGGGTCCCCGCCTTCGCGGGGATGACAGCCGATGACGACCGACCTTGCGCTGATCGCCGACATCGGCGGGACCAATGCGCGGTTCGCGCTGGTCGACCTCGCCGCGCCGCGGGCGGAGATCCGGCAGCCGCAGTCGCTGTGCAACGCGGACTTCGCCAGCCTGCAGCACGCGGCGAACCATTACCTGCAATCGGTCGGTGCGAAGCCGAAGCGTGCCGCGATCGCGGTGGCGTCCCCTGTCGCCGGCGACGAGATCCGCCTGACCAACCGCGCGTGGTCGTTCGGCCGCGAGGAGCTGCGCAACGCGCTGGGCCTCGACGAACTGCGTTTGCTCAATGACTTCGGCGCCATCGGCTGGGCGGTCCAGGCGTTGCAACCGGACGAACGGATTGCGTTGTACGGCCAGGTCGCAGAACCCATGGTCGGCCCGATCACCGTGCTCGGTCCCGGCACCGGCCTGGGCGTGGGCCTGCTGGTGGGATCGCAGGCGGACGGCTGGCATGTCGTGGAAACAGAAGGCGGCCACGTCAGCTTCGCGCCGCAGGGCGACGAGGAACACCTGGTCGCGCGCTGGTTCACCGCACGCCACGGGCGGGTGTCGAACGAGCGCGTGCTGTGCGGCAAGGGCCTGTCGCAGGTCGACGCCATCCTGCGCGGCGCGGCCATCGGCCAGGAACCCCAGTTGCGCGAACCGGCCGATATCGTCGAAGCCGCGCTCGCGGCGACCGACGTCTCCGCGCGACGCGCACTCGCGCGGTTCTGCGCGGTGCTCGGCAGCGTGGCCGGCGACTGCGCGCTGGTGCATGGCGCGCGCACCGTGGTGATCGCCGGCGGCATGGTGCCGCGCTTCGTCCCGTTCCTGCGCAGCAGTGCGTTCCGCGAACGGTTCCTGGCCAAGGGCCGGTTCGCCGCCTGGCTCGAGTCGGTCGCCATCCACGTGATCACCCATCCACACCCGGGCCTGCTCGGCGCGGCGGTCGCTTTGCGCAATGTGGGAGCCGCTACGGCGGCGAGCTCTTCGCCAGGAGCTCGCCGCCATGGCGGCTCCCACAGGGACGACTCGCCATGACCGACCTTGGCCCGGAACAGCGCGCCGCGGCGCTCGATGCGATCCTGCGTCGCGCGCCGGTGCTGCCGGTACTCACCATCGAGCGGCTCGACGATGCGGTGCCGCTCGCGCGTAGGCTGGTCGAGGCCGGCCTGCCGGTGCTGGAGGTGACGCTACGCACGAGCGTCGCGCTCGAGGCGATCGCGCGCATCGCGGTGGAGGTGCCGGACGCGATCGTCGGCGCCGGCACCGTGTTGCGTCCGCTCGACCTGGAGCAGGTGGCGGACGCTGGTGCTCATTTCGCCATCGCCCCCGGCGCGACCGACGCGCTCTACGCCGCGGCGCGCACCACTGCGATCCCGTTCCTGCCCGGCATCGCGACGGCGAGCGAGCTGATGCGCGGCCTGGAACACGGCCACCGCCGCTTCAAGTTCTTCCCGGCAGCCGCAATGGGTGGCCCGACCGCGCTGAAAGCGTTCGCCGGGCCGTTCCCGCAGGTCCGCTTCTGCCCCACCGGCGGCATCGATGCCGACAGTGCGCCAAGCTACCTGGCGCTATCCAACGTCCTCACCGTCGGCGGCGCCTGGATGGTGCCGCCCGATGCGCTGGAGGCCGGCGATTGGGACCGAATCTCCCAGCTGGCCCGCAAGGCCGCCAAGCTCGACGTGTAGGA
The DNA here is from genome assembly GCA_035759645.1 of Lysobacteraceae bacterium. Classification (GTDB taxonomy): domain Bacteria; phylum Pseudomonadota; class Gammaproteobacteria; order Xanthomonadales; family Xanthomonadaceae; genus CAMPJU01. The sequence continues at coordinate 33,854 of DASTUL010000031.1, forward strand.
GCGGCGTAAGCCGCGATGCTTTTTCGCGAAAGGCTTTCGCGGCTCACGCCGCTCCTACGTGGGCGGGGCGGGAACGGTCGCCGAGCACCTTGTCCAGCAACCACGTCACACCGATCGTCGCCACCAGGGTGATGAACATCAAGTGGATGTAGTGCAGCGGCGTCCACGCGAAGGTGAACACCGCATACAGCGCCGCGCCGAACACCAGGCCGCCCCGCACCGCGCGCGAGTCCACCCGCGCGAACAGCACCGCGACGATGAAGGCCGCCAGCACCGGCATCGAATACAAGCCGTTGAGCTGCTGCAACGTCGCGATGATGCTCTCCGCGTGCTGGTACAGCGGCACCATCGCCAGCGACACCAGGGTGAACACGACCGACACCCGTTGCCCGATGCGCTTCACGTCGGCATTCGGGTTCACCTTCACCACGTGGATGTCGCAGGTGTAGAGCGCCGCCGCCGAGTTCAGGCATGAGTTGTAGCTCGACAGCACCGCGCCGGTGATCACCGCCGCGAACGCGCCCGACATCCACGCAGGCAACACGTCGCCGACCAGCTGTCCGTATGCCACGTCGCCCACGTCGCCATACAGCTTGAACGCGATGATGCCGGGGAACACCACCACGAACGGCGTGAGCATCTTGAACGCCGCCGCCGCGTAGATGCCCTTCTGCGCCTCGCGCACCGAGCCGGCCGCGAGCGCGCGCTGGGCGATCACCATGTTGGTGCCCCAGTAGAAGATGTGGATGAACACCATGCCGGTGAGCAGCGTGTGCCACGGGATGTCCGAGTCGTTGTCGCCGATGAGCGTCCAGCGCTCCGCCGGGATGCCCGACAGGTCCCAGCCAATTGCATTCAGCGCAGCCACCGTCACGATCAATCCAAGCACCAACAGCCCGAGCCCGTTGTAAGTGTCTGAGATCGCGATCGCGCGCAGTCCGCCGAACGCCGCGTACGCGAGGCCGCCGGCCGCGAACAAGGCGGAGATCACCAGGATCGGCAAGTCCAGCCCGAACATCGACCGCATGAACACCGCGCCGGTGTACAGCACCACCGGCAGCAGGATGAACATGTAGCCGAGCATGAAGAGCACCGACACCGTGCGCCGCAGCGCGGGATCGCCGAGACGATGTTCCAGCAGCTCGGTCGTCGTCGTGCACTTGTAGCGGTAATACATCGGCACCAGCACGTGCGCCAGCACCAGCAGGCCGGCCGCGGCGCCGAACTCCCACCAGGCCACCAGCATCATCTGCGCGCCGTTCATGCCGACGATCTGCTCGGCGCTGATGTTGGTCAGCAGCAGCGAGCCGGCGATGAACGGCCAGGCCAGCGTGCCGCCCGCCAGGAAGTAATCGCGCGCCGCATCGGTGCTGCGCTGTTCGCGGCGGCTGCGCCACCAGGTCGCCACCGCCACCAGCGCGGTGAGTGCCAGGAACACGCCGACCTGCAGGACATCGTCATTCATGGTGCTGCTCCCAAAAAAAAGCCCCGCCGATTGGGAACCGGCGGGGCAGGGGGTATCGCGAGATTCGTCCGGTCAGGGCCGGATCAGAACTTGTAGTTGACGCCGAACAGGTAGGTGCGACCGTACTCGAAGTAGTCGCGCGGCTGGTCGTCGGACCCGTAGGTCGAGCGGAACGGCTCGTTCTCCAGGTTGTTGACCTGCAGCAGCAGCGACAGGCCGTCGAGCATGCCGCCTTCCGGGAAGCTGTAGCCGAGTTGCACGTCGGTGACCGTCTCGCCCTGGAACACGCGCTTGGTGCGGTCGCCGCCGAAGCCCTGGATTTCGCCCAGGAAGTCGGAGCGATGCCGCTGGCTGGCGCGCACCGAGAACCCGAAGCGCTCGTAGTACGCGGTGATGTTGGACACGTACTTCGACAGGCCCGGCAGCGGCTCGGTGGTTCCCGGGCCCAGCGGCTGGATGGTGCTCGCCGTGTCGGAGTAGTTGGCGACGAAACCGAAGCCTTCCATCTGCGGCCAGATGATGCCCAGCGGGACCGACAACGCGATCTCGTGGCCCCAGATCGCACCGCCCTCGCCATTCGCCGGTTGCGAGAACTGGCCGATCGGATTGGCCGGGATGTCGTCCGGGTCCACGCTGTCGGGGAGCGGCAACTGGCTGAAATCGAACGACGTGGTCTGGTTGAAGATGTAGGTGCTCAAGTCCTTGTGGAAGTACGCGACGCTGAAATAGCCCGCGCCGTCGCCGAAGTACTTCTCGTACGACAGGTCGTAAGCGTTGGCCAGCCACGGCTCGAGCTCCGGGTTGCCGCCGCCGCCGGTCCAGCAGGGGGGCGGCGTGCTGCTGCCGCAGACCGACGTGCGGTTGATGCCGTAGCCGGCATTCGCGCGCAGGTCGTCCATGCGCGGCCGCGCCATCTGCCGCGCCGCGCCGAGGCGCAGCACCTGGTCGGCCGGGAATTCGAACGCCAGGTTCAGGCTGGGCAGCACGTCGGTGTGCTTGGCACCGCGCCGGGACGGCTCGTCGAGCGCGACGCCCTCGAACGTGGCCACGCCGGTCGAGCTCTGGTCGGCCTGCACCACCTGCACGCCGAAGTTGCCGCGCACCGGGACGCTGCCCCACATCGTGTCGAGGTTGGCCTGCATGTAGGCCGTGGTCACCGTCTCGTCGATCTCCCAGTTCTTGTTGGAGATGTCCGGGTGGTTCTTCGGCAGCAGGAAGTAGAACTCGTCGACCATGCGCAGCGGATCGAGCGTGATCAGCGACGGCAGCCCGCCGAAGCCGAACTCGGTGCTGCCGCCGACGAACGCCGACGGGATCGCCACCGGGGTGTTGTCCGTGCATCCGGCGGTCGTGCACAGGGTATTTTCCGTGGACGCGCGACTCTTGGTGCGGTCGGTGACGTTGGCGCCGAACTCCAGGCCGACGAACGGGCCGGCCAGGAACGAGCGCTCGAAGTCCAGGCGCAGCGAGGTCAGCTCGTCCTCGATCTCGAAGTCCTTGAGGTAACCGGCCTGCGCGCGGTCGCCGCCCCAGCCACCCGGATCCATGAGCACCAGGTTCGCCGGGTCGCCGTAATCCAGTCCGAAGTCGAAGTCGAAGTAGCCGTCCGGGTTGAACGTCGCGGTGACGGTGTCGCCGGGCGCCGACGGATCAAGCGTGGCGTAGGTCTCGAGGATCCGCTCGTCGCGCTTGGCGCCGGAGTGGCCCACGTCCACGCGCATCGTCCAGTCTTCGCTGAACGTGAACTCGTGGTTCCAGCCGATGGAGAACAGGTCGTCGTAGGTGGCGTTGAAGTCGTTGCGCACGATCGGGCGCACGCCGACGAACGTGGCCTCGACGGCGGTGCCGTTGTCATTGTCGACGCGGCTGACCGGCGGGCCGGAGGCGCCCCACTCGAAGCCGAACTCCATGCCGCGCTTGCTCTCCTCGCGCTCGAACTGCGAATAGAACAGGTCCAGCGTCATGCGGTAGAAGTCGCTGGGCTTGTACTCCAGCACGCCCATCAGGCCTTCGCGGACGTTGTCGTTCTCGAAGTCGTAGAGCTGTCCGCCACCGATCGCGCCGCCGGGGTAGCCCCAGGACTCGAACTTGTAGCCCTGCCCCGGGGTGTCCATGCGCGCGTAGCCCAGCGCCAGGCCGATGGTGTCATCCGCGAACTGGTCGATGTACGACAGCGAGAAACGATTGCCGTACTCCTTCTCGTCGTCGATCCGGTTCTGGTCGCCGCGCAGGTTGATGGCAACCGCCTGCTCGCCGTATTCCAGGGGGCGGACCGTTCGCAGGTCGACGGTGCCCGACAGGCCCTGGCCGACCAGCGAGGCATCCGGGGTCTTGTAGACCACCACCTGGTGGATCAGCTCGGAAGGGTACTGGTCGAACTCGACGCCGCGGTTGTTGCCCAGGCTGACCTGCTCGCGCCCGTTGAGGGTCGTGGTCGAGAAGTCGCCGGCGAAGCCGCGGATGTTGATTTCCTGCGGGCGGCCGCCGAAGCGCTGCGCGGTCAGGCCGGGCAGGCGCGCGATCGAGTCGGCGATCGAGGCGTCGGGCAACTTGCCGAGGTCCTCGGCGGAGATGGCTTCCACGATCGACGTCGACTCGCGCTTGGTGTCGATCGATTCCTCGATCGCCGCGCGGATGCCGGTGACGACGACCCGGTCGAGGTCGGTGGCCTCGCGTTCGCCTTCACCCTCTTCCTCGTCCGCGTCGGTCGCCTCGACCTGGTCCGCCTCCTGGGCGGCGTCCTGGGCGTGCGCCTGCGCAGCAAGCATGATGGTTGCGGACGCGAGCGCCGCGCTCAGCAGGTTGCGTTTGAATGTCACCGTCTTCCCCCAATGCACTTCGAAGATTCATGCCCGCGGCAAATGGCCGGCGCGGCGCCCCTGTGCGCCGGCAGCTGGAGGCCGGGCGCGGGGCCATGGTAGTCCGGGGGTGCGCCGCAAAACCGCGCTGAAAACGTATTCATGGCGGGCCGGCGGCGATCGCCGCCTACGGTGCAACGGGGGCCTGGTAGCGACCGGGCGACGGCAGGCGAGGGGATGCAGGCGATGGCGAAAGCAGGTGCGCTGGGGTGGATCGCGGGGATGGCGTTGGGTTGTACGTGCGCGGTCGCGCTTGCCGGCGATACCGCTCCGGACGCCGAAGCAGGCCCGTTGCACGTGCCTTCGCCCGACTGGCGCGACCAGGTCGTCTATTTCGCGATGATCGACCGGTTCGCCGACGGCGAGCCCGCCAACAACGACCAGGGCGTGGATGAATACGACCCGGCGGACCCGCGCAAGTACAGCGGTGGCGACCTGCGCGGACTGGCGCACCAGCTGGACTACATACAAGGACTGGGCGCCACGGCGCTGTGGATCACGCCGCACTTCGCCAACCAGTGGTGGAACCCGGGCGGCACCTACGGCGGGTACCACGGCTACTGGGCCAGCGACTTCAAGGCAGTGGACGCGCACTACGGCACGCTCGCCGACTTGCGCGCGCTGTCGCGGGGGCTGCACGGGCGCGGGATGTTCCTGGTGCAGGACGTGGTGGTGAACCACGTGGCCGATTACCTGCAGTGCGAGGCGGGCGATGCGCCGGCGGCCGAACGGTGCACGGTGCGGGCGGACGCGCGGGGGCGGACTGCGCCCGTGGGCGTGCCGTTCCAGTTGAACGATGCGAGGAACGAGGCGCACGCGGCGGCGGGGGTCTATCACTGGACGCCGTCGATCGGCGATTTCACCGACCGGACGCAGGAACTGGACTTCGCGCTCGCGGGGCTGGACGACCTCGATACGGAGAATGCCGTGGTGCGTCGCGCGCTGCGCGATGCCTACGGGTACTGGATCCGCGAGGCGGGGGTGGATGCGTTTCGGGTGGACACGGCGTACCACGTGCCGGCGGGGTTCTTTCAGGACTTCCTGCACGCGGCCGATGTCGAAGCGCCTGGTGTGACGCAGGTGGCTGCGGAAACGGGCCGCAACGGCTTCCTTGCGTTCGGCGAGGGGTTCGGCGCCGACCGCGCGTACGAGGACGAGCACGCGCGCAAGCTCGACGCGTACATGCAGGTGGACGGTGGCTTGCCGTCGATGATCGACTTCCCGCTGTACGGAACCATGGGCGACGTGTTCGCGCGCGGGCGGCCGAGCGCCGAACTGGCGCATCGCATCGAGAACCGGATGCAGCTGCACGACGACCCGTGGCGCATGCCGACCTTCATCGACAACCACGACGTCGACCGGTTCCTGGCCGGCGGCAGCGAAGCGGGACTTAAGCAGGCGTTGCTTGCGTTGATGACACTGCCCGGCATCCCCGTCATCTATTACGGCACCGAGCAGGGCTTCACCGAACGACGCGCGTCGATGTTCGCCGGCGGCCACGGCAGCGGTGGCGAGGACCACTTCGACACGACAGCGCCGATGTACCGCTACCTCCAGCGCGCCATCGCCCTGCGCCGCGACAACAAGGTCTTCTCACGCGGCACGCCGACCGTCCTGGCGACCAATGCCGCCGCCCCCGGCGCCATCGCCTGGCGCATGGACCCCGTCGAGCAGTACGACGACGAGGGCGCCTCGGCGCTGGTCGTGTTCAACACGGCCGATCACGTTGCATTGCTCGACAACCTGGACACCGGCCTCGCCCCCGGCGTCGTCCTGGAACCATTGTTCGCAATCGAAGGCGAGCAGGGACGCCTGGTCACAGGCGAAGACAGCCACATCACTCTCGTCCTGCCGCCCCGCAGCGGCGCCGTCTGGCTAACCTCCGATGCCATCCCCAGCCCCGATCCCGCCCCGTCATTCCCGCGAAGGCGGGAATCCATCTCCATCAGCACGCGGACATCCACCTCGAACCAGATCCACATGACGGGTACTGCCCAAGGCAACCACACGATCCAGCTTGTCATCGACGGCAAGCTCGAGGCCGCCCCATCCATCCCGGTAGCCGACGACGGCACCTGGACCGCAACCATCCGAACCGACTCGATGACCGATCCCACGGTCACCCACCGGGCCGTCGCCTACGACCCCACTACCAACACCACGTCTGCCCCGGTCGAGTTCAAGGTCGACCTCGACTGGCAACCAGCCGCCGACCACGACGACCCCACCGGCGACGACACCGGTCCCACCGGCACCTACACCTACCCGACCGACCCCGGCTACGCCACGCACCCCGCCGACATCGAGCGCGTCCGCGCCTGGACCGCCGGCGGCGCCTTGCGCATCGAACTGACCATGCGCAGCATCAGCACCGCCTGGAACCCGCCCAACGGATTCGACCATGTCGCGTTCACGATCTTCCTGCAGTTGCCCGAACGAAGCGCGGGCGTGAATGTCATGCCGCTGCAGAACGGAACGCTGCCCGATGCGATGCATTGGCAGTACCGGCTGCGGGTGCACGGCTGGTCGAACGCGTTGTTCTCGTTTGCTGGCGCAGGCGCTTCGGACGAGGGAATGCCGACTTCCCCGGGCGCTGCCATCGATGTCGATCACGACGCGCGAACCGTGACATTCACGATCCCGGCAAACGCGATCGGTCACCCGGGATCACTGGAAGGCGCGCGCCTGCACATCACTACGTGGGACCAGGATGCCGAGTACCGCCGCCTCTCCGTCGTTGCTGGCGACATGCAGTTCGGCGGTGGGCAGCCGGACGCTCCCCTGGTCATGGACCAGGCGACAGCTGTCCTCTCTCCAAGCCATCGCCAGGGGTTGGTCTTCACCCACCTTCGGGGGAAAAGCCCATGAAGAAACTCCTTCCTTTCGCGTTTCTCCTTGGCGTCCTCGGTCCCACGTCCGTGGCGGGCCAGGAAAATCTCACGGACCGGTACGAAAGCCTGCGCCAGACGACCGACGCAATCGATCGTTTGAGTCAGGCCGAAGAACCTTCACCGGCTGCCGCGGAGTTTCGCTCGAGTACGACGACATGAGCGAGGCGCAAAGGCGGACGTACGATGCCATTCCGGGAGTCCGCGATGCATGCGCAAACGCTCCCGATCGCCACTCATGAATCTCAACCAGGTCATCCTGCCAGTCACTGACTTCGACGCAGCCGTCGGGTTCTACCGCGCGATGGGCTTCGAACTCATCGTTCACTCGCCGCCGCGTTACGCGCGCTTCGGATGCCCGGAAGGCGATTCCACGTTCTCGCTGCACACCGCCGACCGCTCGTCCGCGGGCACCGGCGTGATCGTCTACTTCGAGTGTGCCGACCTGGATGCGCAAGTCGAACAACTCCGCGAAGCGGGCATCGAGTTCACCCAGCTGCCCACCGACCAGCCGTGGCAGTGGCGGGAGGCGCGCCTGCTCGATCCGTCCGGCAACGAGCTGTGCCTGTTCTGGGGCGGCGAGATCCGCAAGAATCCGCCGTGGCGGGTCAAACCCGAAGACGCCACGCCCTCATGAGGGATGCCCATGAAATGCATTACAACCGTAGGCTTGTTCCTGGCGCTGCTGGGGGCACCTGAAGTGGCGAACGCCCAAGCCGCCTGCGAGAACCCCGATCGCGGCCAGTTCGACTTTTGGCTGGGCACTTGGGATGTATTCAAGCCGGATGGAACGCTCGCGGGCACGAACCGCATCGAGAAGGAACAGGACGGTTGCGTCGTGCACGAGCACTACCGCACCGCGATCGGCTACGACGGGCAGAGCCTCAACATCTACGACGCGGCGCGGCAGGTCTGGCACCAGACGTGGGTCGACAACGGTGGAACCTTGCTGCTGCTGGAGGGCGGCCTGGTCGAGGGGAAGATGGTGCTCGAAGGCGCAACCACCGGGCAGGACGGCGTGGTCACCCAACACAGGATCACCTGGACGCCGAATGCGGACGGGACGGTGCAGCAGTTCTGGGAATCGACGAATCCTGCAGGCGAGTGGAGCGTGGCGTTCGACGGAACGTACCGGCGTACGGAAACGCGCATCGATGATTGAGGGCTTGGCCCTCGTCGTCGTCGTGATGGCCGGGCTGTACTTCATCGCGCTGGCGACCGTGTCGCTTTGCCTGCCGAGTCGAGCCAGTCGCTTCCTGCTGGGTTTCGCCGATTCGGGGACAAAGCATTACGCAGAGTTGCTCTTGCGGTGCGTGGTCGGTGCCGCGCTGGTCCTCCATGCGCCACGGATGCTTTTTTCAAGCGGCTTCGCGATGTTCGGCTGGCTGCTGCTGCTCACGACCGCAGCCCTGTTGCTCGTTCCCTGGCGGTGGCACGAACGATTTGCGAAACAAGCCGTGCCTCGGGCGCTCGAGTACCTCACGCTGATCGGCATCGCTTCGTTCGGGATGGGCGCGCTCATCCTGGCGGCTGTCATGGTCGGGAGCGTCTGACGAGCGGTTCCAGCGACGCCTCACCCGGGCGTATATTTCGCGGCGGTACCATCACACGGAGACAGCCATGCCCAAGTACGTGATCGAGCGGGAGATCCCTGGCGCCGGCCAGTTGTCTTCCCAGGAGCTGAAGGGGATCTCCCAGAAGTCGTGCGGCGTGCTCAGCAACCTGGGGCCGCAGATCCAGTGGGTCGAGAGTTTCGTCACCGGCGACAAGGTCTATTGCGTGTACATCGCGCCGAACGAAGACATGGTCCGCGAGCACGCGCGGCAGGGTGGCTTCCCGGCCAATCGCGTGTCCGAAGTCATGACGATGATCGATCCGACGACAGCGGAATGACGACACGGGCCTACGGCGCGCTTGCCGCCGACAAGCCGCTCGAACCGCTCGACATCGAGCGGCGCTCACCCGGGCCGTCCGACGTCCAGGTCGCCATCGCCTATTGCGGCGTCTGCCATTCGGACCTGCACACCGTGCGCTCGGAATGGAGCGGCACGCGTTTTCCGTGCGTGCCGGGACACGAGATCGTAGGGAAGGTCACGGCGGTCGGCGGCGACGTCACCCGGTTCAAGGTCGGCGACACCGTCGGCGTCGGCTGCATGGTCGACAGCTGCCAGCGCTGCGCGTCATGCGCCGAGGGGTTGGAGCAGTACTGCGAGAACGGGTTCGTCGGTACGTACAACGGCGCGACGAAGGACCCGCCGGGACACACGCTTGGCGGCTATTCGCAAAGCATCGTGGTGTCCGAAAAGTTCGTGTTGAAGATTCGTCATCCGGAAGCACAACTTCCGGCCGTGGCCCCGCTGTTGTGCGCGGGCATTACCACGTACTCGCCGCTGCGCCACTGGAACACCGGTCCCGGCAAGAAGGTGGGGATCGTCGGCATCGGCGGCCTGGGACACATGGGTGTGAAGCTTGCGCACGCGATGGGCGCGCACGTGGTCGCGTTCACCACGTCCGAGGGCAAGCGCAAGGACGCGTTGGCGTTGGGTGCGGACGAGGTGGTGGTGTCGCGCAACGCCGACGAGATGCGCAAGCACGCGCGCAGCTTCGACCTGATCCTCGACACGGTAGCCGGCAGCCATTCGCTGGACGCGTACACGAGCCTGCTGAAACTCGACGGCTCGCTGGTCCTGGTCGGCGTGCCGGAGCATCCGCATCCGAGCCCGACCATCGGCGTGCTGATCTTCGGCCGCCGGTCGATCGCGGGCTCGTTGATCGGTGGCATCGCCGAGACCCAGGAGATGCTCGACTTCTGTTCAGAGCACGGGATCGTCGCGGACATCGAGATGATCCAGGCGCAGGGAATCGACGAGGCCTACGAACGCATGTTGCGCAGCGACGTGAAGTACCGGTTCGTCATCGACATCGCGTCGCTCGGCTGAGCGTCACTTCTCGAGCAGGAATTCCAGGACCTCGGGCAGGCGCGCGCGCCAGGCGGCTTCGTTGTGCTCGGCGCCTTCGTACACGCGCGTGATCCAGTTGTCGCCTTCGACGTAACCGGCTGCGCGCAGCACGTCGTCCATGCGTTGCTGGTGGGGACCGTACTCCGCGTCGAGCGTGGCGGTGCCGTGGTCGAACCAGAGGCGGTGCGTGGCGGGGTCTGGCAGGTGGTGTGCCAGCCAGTCGATGACGATGCCGTCGCCCGCGGGCCAATGCGTGGACACGGCGCCGACGCCGCCGAACGTCTCCGGGTACCGCGCCGCCGCATAGAGCGAAATGAGCGCGCCCATGCTCGATCCGACGACGAAGGTGTCGTCGCGGCCCGGCCGCGTGCGGAACTCCCGGTCGATGGCCGGCTTCAGCTCCTCGACCAGGAAGCGCAGGTACGCATCGGACGCGAGCTGTTCCGGCGCCAGCATCGTCGGGGAGCCCGCGGCAGCCTGTTCGGCGATCGGGGCCTGCGGCATGTATTCCTGGAACCGGCGCGGCGTGTTCCAGACGCCGACGACGATGGCCTCGCGGATGGTGCCGTTAGCGGCGAGCGTGGTGATCGCTTCGTCCACGCCCCAGTCGACGCCGGTGTACGACAGCGCCGGGTCGAACAGGTTCTGTCCGTCGTGCATGTACACGACCGGGTAGCGGCGGTCCGGATCGGTGCCGTAGGACGGAGGCAGCCAGATGTCGACACCGCGCGCGGGGACGTGTGCGGAAGGGACGTCCTGCCAGCTGACGGTCGTTCCCGTCGCGGTGATGGCCGGCGCCGTGGTGCCGTAGGCCCAGTCGAGGAAGACCGGGAGCATCCGCGCCCAGGTGGGCTGGTCGTGCCGGCCGCCTTCCATGACATGCAGGGCAACCGGCGCGCGGGTCTGGCGCGTTGCGTGATCGAGGTTGGCGCCGTAGCCGAGTTGCGCGAGGCCTTTCGCCCGCGGGTCGTCCGCGGTGCCGTACCCGGTGATGAGGTCGCGGGTGTCGTCCAGCGCATCGTTGATGCCGTCGTCATCGCGGTCATCGGTGTCCTCGTCGGTCCCGACGGCGAAGAACAGCTCGAGCCCGCCACGCGGCTCGCTGCTGTCGACCATGCGCTGGGCCAGGCGCGTGCGCTGGACCGAGTCGACGTCGCTGCGGTCGGCGGACAACCAGAACGACGGCGAGAACGCACCGACCTTCGCGAACAGTTCCGGGTACTGCCAGCCGAGGTTGAACGCATTCAACGCGCCCAGCGACCACCCAAGGATCGCGCGTGCGTCGGGGGTCGTGCGGGTATGGAAGCGCGCATCGATCGCCGGGACCAACGTGTGCGCGACCCATTCGGAATAGGCGTGCGCGCGCTGTCCAACGGGACCGTACTTCGTCTGCGCGACGATCGGGTTGCCGGCCGCGCGATCGGACAGGCCGTAGGCGCCCATGCGGTCGGGCGGCATGTGGATGGCGACGGCGATCAGCGGCCGTGTCGTGCCCGCCGCGATCATGTCGTCCAGCGTTCGCGCCAGCGCGACTTCATCCGCGTCCTGGCCGTCGTTGAGGTACAGCACCGGATAGCCGATCCCCGCATCCTGGTCGTAGCCCGTCGGCAGGTGCACATCCACCCGGATCGGCTCGGGCGAGACGCCCGGCGCATCGAGGTGCAGCGTTTCGACGGAGCCGGCGAACGCGGAGGCGGCCGGCAACAGCAGGACGAGCAGGAGCGACAGGCGACGTGCCATGGAGAAGGTGTCCGGGGTCATTGGGTGGTTAGCGCGCGGCGGCAGGCGAAGAATCCGTTCCAGGTCAGGCGGCCGCGGCGCGGGTCGGGGTCGAGGCGTTCGGGCGCGGTGATCGCGCCACTGTGGAACACGGTGCCGCTGTAGAACAACAGCCGGTTGTAACGGGGCGGCACGGTCAGGACGCGGTCGAACCAGGCGTTGGAGTCGGTCATGTAGCCCGGGGCCAAGCCATGCCGCGCGCTGAACTCGTCGGCCGACATGCGTGCCGAGTCGTCGATCAGACGGGCGATCTCCGGTAGCGGACGCTTCGGCCGGAAGAAGCTGGTGCCGCCCAGCGCCGGGCCGGCAAACAGGTAGAGCACCGACGCCACCTGGCACTGGTCCGGTGCGACGTCCAGCCGGTCGACGTGGCACAGCCACTGCCGCGGCTGCAGGTCCGCCGGCGCGCGCGTGGTCATCGCCAGGCGGCTGTACATGCGCAACGTGCGGCGTGCGCCCAGCGCTCGGCGCAGGTGACGGACGAAGAAGGCGTCGAGTTGTGCCGACACCGCATCGGCCATCCGCAGTTCCGGCCCGGGGTAGGCGTTGTCGGGCGACTCGGCGAACTCGCCTGCATGCGCCACGGCGTACTCGACCCAGCGGTCCGGATCGACCAGCGCGTCGTCGATCACGTAGCACGCCTGCCGCGGGGTGATCGGCAGGACCTGGATCCTGGGTTCGGGATTGAACATCGTGCGTGCGGCGACCCTAGCGTTCTGCGTTCCCCATCGGCACGAACCGGATCGCCTGGCCGCCACCGGCGGCGAGGCGCAGTTCGAGCGTGTCCGCGCTGGTCACGGTGCGGGTCTCGCGCTCGAAGGCGAAGGGTGCGTCGCGGAAGTGCGCTTCGCGGCCGTCGCGGTAGACCTGCGCCTCGTACGTCTGGCCGGGTTCGAGGAAGGCGAGTGGAACCTCCAGCAGCCGGCCGTTCTCGTCGGTGACCGCGCCCAGGTACCAGTCGGCGCTGTCGCGATCCTGGCGGGCGATGGCCACGTAGTCGCCGATCGCGCCGGCGACGACTTCGGTGCGCGCCCAGTCGGCGGGCACGTCCTCGATGAACTCGAAGGCCTCCATGTGCTCGGCGTAGTGCTCGGGCAGGTCCGCCGCCATCTGCACCGGGCTGTAGACCACCACGTACAGCGCGAGCTGCCGCGCGAGCGTGGACTGCAGCGGCTGGCCGCGGCCCTGCAGGCTGAAGATGCCGGGGGTGTAGTCCATCGGGCCGGACAACATGCGGGTGAACACCAGCTCGGGCACGTGCTCGGGCGGGTTCGGCGGCTGGCCCCACGCGTTGTATTCCATGCCGCGCGCGCCTTCGCGCGAGACCCAGTTCGGATACGTGCGGCGCAGGCCGGTGTCTTTCACCGGTTCGTGCGCGTTGATCGCGACGTGGTGTTTCGCCGCGGCTTCCAGCACGCGCAGGTGGTGGTTCACGTTCCACTGCCCGTCATGCCATTCGCGCACGATGATGCCGTCGTCCAGTCGCCGCTCGATCTGTCCGGCATCGCACACGTAGCCGGTCTTGACCACGTCGATGCCCAGCCGCTCGTTGAGTGCGAACGCCTCTTCCATCTGGCCTTCGTAGTGGGTGACCGCGCAGCCGGTCTCGTGGTGGCCGATCAGGTGCACGCCCTTCGACTGCGCGTAGGCCGCCAATGCCTCCAGGTCGAAGTCGCCGGTGGCGCGCGTGAAATCGAAGTCGTAGCCATTGCCGAACCACTGGCCGTCCCAGCCCGGGTTCCAACCCTCGACCAGCACGCCGCGGAAGCCGTGCTTCGCGGCGAAGTCGATGTAGCGCTTCGTGTTGGCGGTGGTCGCGCCGTGCTTCTCGCCGGTGGCCCAGCTTTCCTCTTCCAGGTGCAGCGACCACCAGATCCCGACGTACTTGCCCGGCTCGAACCAGGACACGTCGCCCAGTTTGTTGGGTTCGTTGAGATTGAGGACCAGGTCGGACGATTCGTAGAGGGCCGGCGCGCTGTCGGCGACCTGGATCGTGCGCCACGGCGTGTGGAACGGCAGGGCGCGGCGCACCTTCCAGCCTTCGGACGCCGGCGAGAGTTGCGCACGGAAGCGGCTGCCCTCGGTGCGGCGCAGCCACATCGCCGAATAATCGACCAGCGCGGCTTCGTGGAAGGCCAGGTGCAGGCCATCGGCGGTGCGCACGGTCATCGGGGTGTGAGCCGCGGTGACCTCGCGCACGGGCGTCTCGTCGTACAGGTACTCGTAGCGGTTCCATTCGCCGGCGGGGATCCACCAGGCGGTGGCGTCCGGCGCGGCGATCGCGAACTCGGTCAGCTCGTCCTCGATGACGGCCTCGCGCATCGCGGGCTGTTCCGGGAACACGTAGCGGAAGCCGAGGCCGTCGTCGTAGACGCGGAACACGACGTCGAACGTCCGGTGCGGCGCGATGGTCTCGCGGATGGTCGCGGTGAGTTCGTTGTAATGGTTGCGGACGAACCGATCCTCGCCCCAGGGCTGCTCCCATGTGTCGTCGAACGTGCCAGTGGCCTGCGACGCGAGTTGCAGGTTGCGCTCGAGTGTCCCGGTGCCCCGCAAGCGGAACCCGAGCCGTGAGTCCGCGATGACCGGCTCGCCGAAGCGCTCCACCCGGTAGGCCAGGCGGCCGTCGGTGATGTCGAGCTCGACGGTGAGCACGTCGTCGGGCGACGACACCGAGGCGACGGTCTCGGCATGGAGCGAGGGCGCAAACAGGGCGACAAAGGCGAGCAGATAACAACGCATCGGGACTCCTGGCAGCCCGTCATCCCCGCGAAGGCGGGGATCCAGGCGAGTGGAAGGCGACGTCACTGGATTCCCGCCTTCGCGGGAATGACGGTAGCGTCGGCGGGAATGACGGAAGCGTCGGCGGGAATGACGGTAGCGTCGGCGGGAATGACAAACACGACGGCGGTGCGTGGCGGGATCGTGAAGCGGCCGGTCGCGGCGTCGAAACCGGCGTCGCGGGGGCGCGGGTCGGTGCCCGTCGCCTGCACGGGGTGCAGCGCGAATGGCTTGCCGGCGGCAGCGGGGATCGCGAGGTCGCGTGGTTCTGGCGCGACGTTGACCAGGTACAGCACTTCGGCGAACGCCGCGCCGGGATACCCGCGTCCGTCCAGGTGCCCGGCAACCACCACCGGATCCTGGCCAGGCCCGGTGTTGTGGAAGCGCAGCCGTTGCTGCACGTCGTCGGCGTCCCGCAACCGGAACAGTGTCGAACTGTCACGCATCCTCAGCAGGTCCAGGACGACGTCGCGGGTGAACGCTAAGTCCGCCGGCGCCGGATCGATCGACGCGTCCTGCAGCAGCGGCCGCATCAGGGCCCAGTCCTGCCCGTTGTCCGCCGCCCGCGGAAGCCCGGTGCCGAAATGGTTGTCCCGTGCGCTCCAGTCGAGGCGGTTGAACCAGTCGCCCGAGTCGAAGCTGTTGCGGTCCAGCGACTTGGAGCGCAGCAGCTCGCCACCCGCATGGAAGTACGCCGTGCCCTGGCTGAAGGCGTTCAGCGCCAGCGCCAGCAGCTGCACCCGCGCGCGTTCCCGCGGCGACGTGTCCCGAGGCAACTTGAACACGTTGATGTCGAACAGCGTCTGGTTGTCGTGGTTCTCGACGTAATTGACCACTTCGCCGGGCTGCGCCGCGTAGCCGGCCGGCTGGCCCTTGTAGTCGATCGCGGACAGCGGCACCTCGGCGCCGGTGCGGTCGACCATCCGGTAGTCGCGCAGCGTGCCGGCCAGCCCGACGCGCACGAGGTCGGCGGCGTGCAGCAAGTCGTCGAGCGTGCCGGCATGGCGTCCGTTCGGCGCGTAGTGCAACCCGTTCGCGTAGCCCTGGATGAACATGGCTTCGCCGTGGTCGGCCGGGCCACCGCCGCGGATCGCGTCGCGCGCGCGGTCGCTGAAGGTCCCGATGCCGGAGCCCTGCAGCGACAGTTGCGAGGCCTGCACGAAGCGCACGCCGTCGGCCACCTCGCCGAAGTTCCAGCCCTCGCCGAGCAGGTCGACGTGCCGGCCCGCTGCTGCATCCACTGCGGCCTGCAACCGTTCCATCGCCGCGCGTGGCTGGTGGCCCATCAGGTCGAAGCGGAACGAGTCGATGCCGTACTGGGTCGCCCACAGCACGGTGGAGTCCACCATCAGCTTCTCCATCATCGCGTGCTCGGTCGCGGTGTTGTCGCAGCAGGTCGAGCGCGTGACTTCGCCCTCGGCGTCCAGGCGGTGGTAGTAGCCGGGCACGATGCGGTCGAGCACCGAGCGGGCCTGCAGGCCGCTGGCGGTCGTGTGGTTGTAGACGACGTCCATGCCCACGCGCAGGCCGGCCGCGTGCAGCGCCTGCACCATGGCGCGGAACTCGCGGATGCGCGCCGCGCCGTCGGCGGCGGTGCTGGCGAAGCTGCCCTCGGGCGCATTGAAGTGCCACGGGTCGTAGCCCCAGTTGAAGCAGTCCTCGGCGGCGAAGGCCTGCACCACGGCCTGTTGCACCTCGCTGGCGCGGCCGGCCTCGGGGATCGCCGGAACGACGCAACCGGTTTCCGGGACCGATGCGAGGTCGAACACGGGCAACAGGTGGACGTCGGTCAGCCCGGCATCGGCCAGCGCGCGCAGGTGGCGCATGCCGGCGGACGCCGCATCGGTGAATGCGAGGTACTTCCCGCGGTGCGCGGGCGGCACGGTGGCATCGTCGCGCGAGAAGTCGCGGACGTGCAGTTCGTAGACGACCATGTCGGTCGCCGAAGCCAGGGCCGGCGGCCGTGGCGTTTCGTCCCAGCCCGGTGGCGCCAGCGCGGGATCGTCGAGGTCGGCGACGTAGCTGCGCTTCGAGTCGGCGTCCAGCGAGATGGAATACGGGTCGGTCACGCGGTTGCGGACCAGGCCCGCACCGCGCACGACGACATCCACGAGGTAGGTGTAATAGGCGCCCTGCCGGTTGCGCGGCAGGCGCGCCGACCAGGTGCCGGTGGCATCGTCGCGGGCCATGGGCAACACGGTCCCGTCGCGATCGGCGGCATCGTCGTACAGGCACAGCGCCGCGGCACGGGCGGTCGGTGCCCAGACACGGAAGGCCGCCGCGTCGTCGTGGAGGGTGACGCCGAGATCGTGGACGCCCGCAGCGGCTGCGTACACGTCGTCGAGGACGCCGGGAACCTGCAATGACGTGGCGTCCAGCACGCGTCCGTCCGGATCCTCGCGCACCAGCACCACTTGCCCGCGCAACAGGTCGGCGACCGACGCCACCGCATCGTCGGGCAGGGCGAGCCGCACGCCGTCTTCGAGGTAATCGAAGCGGGCGGCCAGGGGCTCCGGCAACGGCCCCGTGACCGCGCCCAACGCAATGCGCCCGTCGGAACCACGCACGGCTTCGCCGGCATGCGCCACCAGCGTCGGCCCGGCCGCGTGGTACAGGGCATAGCGCCCGTCCGCCGGGGCGCCCGGCCACTGCAGCAGGCGCCGGTCGAGCCAATGCCCCCGTTCGGGGATCGACGGCCAGCCGGCGGCTTCCTCCAGCAGGAAATACGACGACGCGTCCATCTGGCAGTCGGATTCCTCGAACTCCGCTGGCCCTGCGCCCCCTGTGGGAGCCGCCATGGCGGCGAGCTCTTGCGACCCGGAAGCCAGGACTTCGCCGCCATGGCGGCTCCCACAGGAAGCCAGGACCAGGCAGCCGACTGCCATGAATACGTTTGCAAAGCCCCCGAAACGCGTCTTCACGCGGTGCTGAACAGGCACGCTCGCCGACCGTTTTCGCGGACCGGCGGCATACTCTCCGCGGGAGATTCGATCAGGCATGGGGTTCACCGGCATGGCAGGGGAAATCAGGGACATCGTGATCGTGGGCGGCGGCACCGCCGGCTGGATGGCCGCGGCCGCGCTGTCGAAGGTGCTCTCGCGCGAGTTCCGGATCACGCTGGTCGAATCCGAGGAGATCGGCACCGTCGGCGTCGGCGAAGGCACGATCCCGATGATCAAGCTGTTCAACCAGGCGCTCGACCTGGACGAGGGCGAGTTCGTCGCGCGCACCAAGGGCACCTTCAAGCTGGGCGTGCACTTCGTCGACTGGCATCGCGAGGGCGAGGACTACATCCACGGCTTCGGCAGGATCGGCCAGGACCTCGGGCTGGTCCAGTTCCACCACTACTGGCTGAAGATGCGGCAGGCCGGCAAGGCGCGGCCGCTGGACGAGTACTCGATCAATACCTGGGCGGCGCGCCACCACAAGTTCATGCCTGCCCGCACCGACCGGAAGAACTCGCCGCTGGCCGACATCGCCTACGCGTACCACTTCGACGCCGGCCTGTACGCGCGCTTCCTGCGCGAGTACGCCGAGGCGCGCGGGGTCACGCGGATCGAGGGCAAGGTCGTCGACTACGCGTTGCGCGCCGAGGACGGCTTCGTCGAGTCGATCACCATGGCCGACGGGCGCGTCATTCCCGGCCAGCTGTTCGTCGACTGCTCCGGCTTCCGCGGCCTGCTGATCGAGCAGGCGCTCAAGACCGGGTTCGAGGACTGGAGCCACTGGCTGCCCTGCGATCGCGCCGCCGCGGTGCCGTGCGCAAGCCCGGAGGGCCCGATCACGCCGTACACGCGCTCCACCGCGCGTCCCGCGGGCTGGCAGTGGCGCATCCCGCTGCAGCACAGGCTCGGCAATGGCCACGTCTTCAGCAGTGCGTACATGAGCGAGGACGAGGCGGTCTCGATCCTCATGGCCAACCTGGACGGCGAGGCACTGGCCGATCCGAAGGTGCTGCGCTTCGCCACCGGCAAGCGCAAGAAGGTCTGGAACCGGAACGTGGTCGCGCTGGGCCTGGCGAGCGGGTTCGTGGAGCCGTTGGAGTCGACCAGCATCCACATGGTGCAGTCGAGCATCGCGCGCCTGTGCGCGTTCTTCCCGCACACCGGCTTCAACCAGGTCGAGATCGACGAGTTCAACGAGCACGCCGACTTCGAGGCCGACCGCATCCGCGACTTCCTGATCCTGCATTACAACGCCACCGCGCGCGGCGACACGCCGTTCTGGGACTACTGCCGCAACATGCCCGTCCCGGACACGCTGCAGCGCAAGCTCGACGTGTTCAACGCCAACGGCCGCGTGTTCCGCGACAACATGGAACTGTTCGCCGAGACCAGCTGGGTGCAGGTGATGCACGGCCAGGGGCTCCAGCCGCGTGGCTACCACGGACTGGTCGACGTGTACCCGGAACAGAAGATCCACGAGTACCTGGAAAGCGTGCGCGGGGTGATCGCCAATTGCGTGCAGACGATGCCGACGCACGGCGACTTCATCGCGCGGGCCATCGCGCCATCGATGGCGCGCGCCGCGGCTTGAGGGTGGGGACTCACGCCAGCGTTCCGTAGAACACGCCGCGCGGCGGCAGCGACAAGCGACTGCCGTCCAGCGTTCCCGGCGTGACGCCCGGCGCATCGACCGGTGTGGCACGCATGCCGCCCGGCAACGTCCATTCAACCGCTTCGGCCGACAAGTTGAACGCCACCAGCATCGCGCCCCCTGTGGGAGCCGCCACGGCGGCGAGCTCTTCCCCACGCAAGAACGCCAGCACCGGCTCAGCCGCCTCCAACATCCGGATATCCCCCGCCACCAGCGCCGGATGCCCCGCACGCCACCGCAGGAACGCACGCACCGCGTGCAGCACGGAACCGGGATCGCGCTCCTGCGCCGCGACATTGCGCGCAAGGTGCGCTTCTGGAATCGGGAGCCATGCCGTGGCCGCCTGGGTAAACCCGGCCTGGACGCCGTCGTCCCAAGGCATCGGCGTGCGGCATCCGTCGCGCCCCTTGAAGCTCGGCCAGAACGCCTTGCCGTAGGGATCCTGCAAGGCTTCGTAGGGCACGTCCGCTTCCGGCAGGCCCAGCTCCTCGCCCTGGTACAGGCAGACCGAGCCGCGCAGCGAGCAGACCAGCGCGACGAGCTGCGCCGCCATCGTCTCGTCGACCTCCGCGCCGCCCCAACGGGTCAACGCGCGCGCGACATCGTGGTTCGAGATCGCCCAGCACGGCCAGCCGTCCGGCATCCGCGCCTCGAGCGTCTCGACCGTCTGGCGGATGTAGCCCGCGCTGCCGTCCTCGGTGAGCAGCTCGAAGCTGTAGCCCATGTGCAGGCGCCCGGGCGCGACGTACTCGGCCATCGTCCCGAGGGAGTCCTCCGAGGAGATCTCGCCCAGCGTCACCGCGCCCGGGTACTCGTCGACCAGCGCGCGCAACCGTTCCAGGAACGGCAGCATCTCCGGCTGCGTGTTGTTGTAGTGGTGGTACTGGAACGCGTACGGATTGTCCGGGCTGAAGCCTCGGCCGATGCGCAGGTGCGGGGGCTTGGGCGGGTTGTCGCGCAACAGCTGGTCGTTGAAGCAGAAGTTGATCGAGTCCAGGCGAAAGCCGTCGACGCCGCGGTCCAGCCAGAAGCGCACGTTGTCCAGCGTCGCGGCCTGCACGTCCGGGTTGTGGAAGTTCAGGTCCGGCTGCGAGGACAGGAAGTTGTGCAGGAAGTACTGGCCGCGCCGTGGCTCCCACTTCCACGCGACGCCGCCGAACAGCGACAGCCAGTTGTTGGGCGGGCTGCCGTCGGGCTTCGCGTCGGCCCAGACGTACCAGTCCGCCTTCGGGTTGTCGCGATTCTCGCGGCTCTCGCGAAACCACGCGTGATCGACCGAGGTATGGCCGAACACCTGGTCGATCATCACCTTCAGGCCCAGCGCGTGCGCGCGCTCGAGCAGGCGGTCGAAGTCGTCGAGCGTGCCGAACAGCGGGTCGACGTCGCGGCCGTCCGCGATGTCGTAACCGAAGTCGGCCATCGGCGAGCGGAAGAACGGCGACACCCAGATCGCCTCGACGCCCAGGCTCGCGACATGGTCGAGCCTGGCCACGATGCCCGGCAGGTCGCCCACCCCGTCGCCGTTGGTGTCGAGGAAGCTGCGCGGGTAGATCTGGTAGATCACCGCGCCCCGCCACCACTGCGTTGTCGTGTCCGCTGCCGCCACCGAGATTCCCGCGTTGTCCCCTGGCCTCACTATTCCATGCGCCCCGCGCGCCTGCCCCCGCCGGTCGGCACGGGTGGGGATGAATACGTTTGCAGGTCCGTCATTCCCGCGAAGGCGGGGTCTCTTGGCAGACGCATGTCTGCCCATCCAGCAGCGTTGCGCCGTACCATCGGACGCCACTGGGTCCCCGTCTTCGCGGGGACGATCGCGCGCTCCGGGGAAAACATGCAGGCCAAGCCGCAACTGTCGTTCTGGCAGATCTGGAACATGTGCTTCGGGTTCCTGGGCATCCAGTTCGGGTTCGCGTTGCAGAACGCGAACGTCAGCCGGATCTTCCAGACGCTCGGCGCGGAGATGGATGCCATCCCGATGCTGTGGATCGCCGCGCCGCTGACGGGGCTGCTGGTGCAGCCGGTCGTCGGGTACCTGTCGGACCGGACCTGGACCGGCCTGGGCCGGCGCCGCCCGTACTTCCTCGCGGGCGCGGTGCTGGCGAGCCTGGCGCTGTTCGCGATGCCGTTGTCGCCCGTGCTGTGGGTGGCGGCGGGCCTGCTGTGGGTGCTGGACGCGTCGATCAACGTGTCGATGGAGCCGTTCCGCGCCTTCGTCGGCGACCAGCTGCCGGTGCGCCAACGCCCGACCGGTTACGCGATGCAGGGCTTCTTCATCGGCGTCGGCTCGGTGATCGCCAGCCTGCTTCCGTTTTTGCTGGCGCGCATGGGCGTGGACAACACCGGTGCGCCGGGCGAGGTGCCTGACACGGTGCGCTACGCGTTCTGGTTCGGCGGCGCGGTGTTGCTGGGCGCCATCGGCTGGACCGTGTTGCGCACCCGCGAGTACCCGCCCGAAACACTGGCGGCGTGGGACGAGGCGCCGCCGTTGGCGCGCCGCCCGGCCGACCCGGCACGCGCGCGGCGGCATGGTTCGGCCTGGCTCGTCGCCGGCGTGGCCCTGGCGGCCTTGGTGGCGGTGTTCGCGCTGGACCGGCAGCTGTACATCCTGGCCGGCTTGCTGGCGGCGTACGGCATCGCCCAGCTGGCGTCCGGCGTCGTGCGCGAAGGCGGTGCGTTCGCGACGATCATGGCCGACCTGCGCGACATGCCGCCGACCATGCGCCGGCTGGCGGTGGTGCAGTTCTTCTCCTGGTTCGCCCTGTTCGCGATGTGGATCTACACGACCGCAGCGGTCACGGCGGTGCATTTCGGCAGCGACGACCCGACGACGGCGGCGTACAACGAGGGCGCGAACTGGGTCGGCGTGCTGTTCGCCGCGTACAACGGGTTCGCCGCGCTGGCCGCGGTCGCGATCCCGTGGATGGTGCGGGCGATGGGCCTGCGCTGGTCGCACCTGGTGAACGCGATGCTGGGCGGACTCGGGTTGCTGTCGTTCCTGTGGATCGACGATCCGCGCTGGTTGCTGCTGTCGATGGTCGGCGTGGGCTTCGCCTGGGCCTCGATCCTGTCGCTGCCGTACGCGCTGCTGTCGGACTGCGTGCCCGCCGCGAAGATGGGCGTGTACATGGGCATCTTCAATTTCTTCATCGTGATTCCGCAGCTGGTCGCGGCGAGCCTGCTGGGTTTCATGCTCGACGGCTTCCTGGGTGGGGAGCCGATCAATGCGCTGGCTGTCGGCGGTGTGAGCCTGATGATCGCGGGGCTTGCCGTGCTGCGGGTGAAGGAGCCGGGTGCCGCCGTCATCCCCGCGAAGGCGGGGATCCAGTGAGCGCGGCGATGCGGTGGATCCCCGCCTTCGCGGGAATGACGGCAGCAGCGCTGCTGGCGGGTTGTGTCCACCAGCCATTCGCCGCGCCCGAGTACGTCGGCACCACCGAGCCGTTCGCGGAGCATGCGGTGTACTTCGTGCTGACGGACCGGTTCGCCAACGGGGACACGTCGAACGACCACCGCAACCAGGGCGGTCCGCACCGCACGTTCGACATCCCGGTCGCAGGCGGCCCGCCGGGGCGCAGCGCCAACATCGGCTACCTCGGCGGCGACTTCCGCGGACTGCTCGACAACGCCGGTTACATCGCGGACATGGGTTTCGGCGCGGTGTGGCTCACGCCCATCGTCGACAACCCGGACCAGGCGTTCACCGGTGGCGAGCCGATCACCTGGGGCGCCTCGCTCAAGGACCACGGCAAGACCGGCTACCACGGCTACTGGGGCGTCAACTTCTATCGCCTGGACGAACACCTGCCGAGCGAGGGCCTGGACTTCGCGGGCCTGACCGCGGGATTGCGCGAACACGGGTTGCTGACCGTGCTCGACATCGTCGGCAACCATGGGTCGCCTTCCTGGACGATGCCGGTCGACCAACCGAAGTTCGGCGAGCTGTACGACCAGAACGGCGTCCTGGTCGCCGACCACATGAACCTGCCGCCAGGCGAGCTGGATCCGGCGAACGAGCCGTTGCATCGCTTCTTCCACACCGAGCCGGACCTGGTGCAGTTGTCGAACCTGGACGACACCAACCCGGAGGTGCTCGATTACCTGGCAGGCGCGTACCTGCAGTGGATCGACCAGGGCGCCGCGGCGTTCCGCGTCGACACCATCCGCCACGTGCCGTATCCGTTCTGGAAGGCGTTCACCGATCGCATCCGCGCCGAGCACCCGGGCTTCTTCCTGTTCGGCGAGGCGTTCGACCACGACGCCGCGAACATCGCACCGCATACATGGGCGGAGAACGGTGGCGTGAGCGTGCTCGACTTCCCGCTCAAGGCGGCACTGCAAGACGTGTTCGGCGCGAAGGACGCCGGTTTCGAGCGGTTGGCCGACGCGCTGTTCCTGGTCGACGGTCCCTACGCGAACCCGTACGAGTTGATGACCTTCTACGACAACCACGACATGCCGCGCATGGACGCGACCGACGCCGGCTTCATCGACGCGCACCACTGGCTGTTCACCGCGCGCGGCATCCCGGTCATCTACTACGGGTCGGAAACCGGCTTCGAGCGCGGGCACGCCGAGCACGCCGGCAACCGCAACTTCTTCGGGCAGGAGCGCATCGACGCCGCCCCCGGCCATCCGATCCATGCCGCGCTCACGCGCATCGCGAAGCTGCGCGCCGGCACCCCGGCGCTGCAGCGCGGCCTGCAGGTGAACCTGTTGCTGGACGGCGACCGCGCGGCCTTCTACCGCGTGCTGCAGCACGACGGCACCGCGCAGCAGGCGCTGGTGCTGCTGAACAAGGGCGACACCGCGGCGACGTTCGACCTCGACGAATTGCAGCCGGGCTCCTGGGATGCTGCCTTGGGCGGTGATGCCCTGGGCGTCGGCCGCGATGGCTTGGCGACGCGCACCGTGCCCGCCCACGACGTTGCGGTGTTCGTGCTGGACGCGCCGGTGCGCAACGCCGGTTTGCGCGAAAGCCTCGACAAGGCGATGGCCGGGAGGCAAGGTGGCCCGCCATGAGCGAACTGACCGGCCTGCTGCGTGACCTCCGCATCGCCCTGCGCCGGGCGGTGCCGGGCTTCGAGCACCAGCCGTTGTCGCGCCGGCTGGATGCCGCCATCGAAGCGTCGGAGGCGCCGCCGCCCCCGGCCGCCAAGGTCGAACCCCACGACATCCACGCCCCCGGCAAGGTGATCCTGCAGATGGTCGCCGCCGGCCGCCGGGAGTTCACGCCGGAGCAGCGCGACTGGTGCCTGGGCGAGGCCATGGTGCTGACCGGCTTCAAGGAGGACCCGACCGCGTTGCTGGCGCGCGGCGACCAGGCATTGGCGACGCTCGTGATGAGCGGGCAGGGATAGACCCGCGGCGCCTAAAATAGGCGGATGCACGATTTCGACGCCGTTCGTACCTGGCTGCAATCCCTGCAGGACCGCATTTGCGGCGCGCTCGAAGCTGCCGATAGCTCGGCGCGATTCGTGGAGGACGCCTGGACGCGGCCCGAGGGCGGCGGCGGGCGGACCCGCGTCCTGCGCGACGGCGCCGTGTTCGAACAGGCGGGTGTCGGGTTCTCCGACGTGTCCGGGACGAAGCTGCCGCCATCCGCGAGCGCCATGCGGCCCGAGCTTGCGGGCGCCGCCTGGCGCGCGGTTGGCGTGTCGCTGGTCGTTCATCCGCGCAACCCGCACGTGCCGACCTCGCACATGAACGTGCGCCACTTCCACGCCACCCGCGACGGCGAGACGGTGGCGTGGTGGTTCGGCGGTGGTTTCGACCTGACGCCGTTCTATCCGGTCGACGAAGACGTCGTGCACTGGCACCGCACGGCACGCGCGCTGTGCGAGCCGTTCGGCGGGCAGTCCCGTTACGACGCGCACAAGCGGGCCTGCGACGCCTACTTCTTCCTCAAGCACCGCAACGAGACGCGCGGCATCGGCGGCCTGTTCTTCGACGACCTGCACGAGGACTTCGACCGCGACTTCGCGTACCTGCGCGCCGTCGGCGAGGGTTATCTCGATGCGTACCTGCCGATCGTCGAGCGCCGCCGCGACATGCCCCATGGCGATCGCGAGCGGCAGTTCCAGCTCTACCGGCGCGGGCGCTACGTCGAGTTCAACCTGGTGCTGGACCGCGGCACGCTGTTCGGCCTGCAGTCCGGCGGGCGCACGGAATCCATCCTGATGAGCCTGCCGCCGCTGGTGCGGTGGGAATACGGATACGCGCCGGAGCCGGGTTCTTCCGAAGCGAAGCTTGCCGAGTACCTGGTTCCGCGCGATTGGCCCGCCTGAATGCGAGAACGGTGCCGAACGGCTCTGAATGCGTCCTGAATTCGGCCGGGTCCACCGTGGGAGCCTTCACGAAACGTCCATGTTCGAAATGCTCACATAGCCCCCGACGGATGCAAGGTCCGTCGCTGATCTCTCCCCTCCCCTGGAGTGATCTGGAGCAGGACACCCCTCCCCAGGGTCCTGTTCCCCGGCCCCGCCGACCTCCCCCTAGGTCCGCGGGGCTTTTTATTGCCCCTCGTCGTAGCCCGGATGCAGCGAAGCGCAATCCGGGATCCGTCAGTGCGCCTCGTCCCAGTTATCGCCCGTGCCGCTGTCCACGACCAGCGGCACCCGCAGCTCGGCCGCGCCCGCCATCCGCCGCTCGACCTCGGCCAGCAGCGTGTCCACGAACCCGGCCTCGGCCTCGAACACCAGTTCGTCGTGCACCTGCAGGATCATCAGGGCCTGCTGGCCGTGCGGCGCCAGCCAGGCATCGATTTCGATCATCGCGCGCTTGATGATGTCGGCCGCCGTCCCCTGCATCGGCGCATTGATGGCGGCGCGCTCGGCGCCGGCGCGCAGTCCCTGGTTCCGCGCGGCGATGTGCTCGAGGTACAGGCGCCGGCCGAAGACCGTCTCCACGTAGCCCTGGTCGCGCGCCTGCTGCCGGGTGCGCTCCATGAACTCGCGCACGCCCGGATAGCGGCTGAAGTACAGCGCGATGTAGTCCTGCGCCTCGCCGCGGCCGACGCCGAGCTGCTTGGCCAGGCCGAATGCGCCCATGCCGTACATCAGCCCGAAGTTGATCGCCTTCGCGGCCCGCCGTTCGTCCGGCGCCACCTGGTCGATCGCCTTGCCGAACACCTCGGCCGCCGTGGCGCGGTGGATGTCCTCGCCTGACGAGAACGCGCGCAGCAGGGCCGGGTCTTCCGACAAGTGCGCCATGATCCGCAACTCGATCTGCGAGTAGTCGCAGGCGACGATGCGCCGGCCCGGCGGGGCGACGAATGCGCGCCGGATGCGCCGTCCGTCCTCGGTCCGGATCGGGATGTTCTGCAGGTTGGGATCGCTGGAGGCGAGTCGCCCCGTCGCCGCGCCGGCCTGGTGGTAACTGGTATGCAGGCGGCCGGTGCGCGCGTTGACCATGCCCGGGAGCTTGTCGGTGTAGGTGCCGCGCAGCTTGGCCAGCCCGCGGTATTCGAGGATCACGCGCGGCAGCTCATGCTGGTCGGCGATCGCCTCCAGCGCCTCCTCGTTCGCGGACGGCTGGCCCTTCGGCGTCTTCACCAGCGCCGGCAGCTTCAGCTCCTCGAACAGCAGCTCGCACACCTGCTTGGGGGAGTCGAGATTGAACGGGCGGCCCGCCAGCCCGGTCGCGCGTTCCTGCGCGTCCAGCATGCGCTTGGCGAGGTCTGTCGACTGGCGGCGCAGCTCGGCGACGTCCACCAGCACGCCGTTCGCCTCGATGCGCTCGAGCACCGGCACGAGCGGCACCTCGATGGCGCGGTACACCTGCTGCAGCGCCGGCTCGGCCGCCACCCGCGGCGACAGCACGCGGTGCAGGCGCAATGTCACGTCCGCATCCTCGGCGGCGTAGCGCGTGGCGTCGTCCAGCGCGACCTGCGAGAACGAAATCTGCTTGACGCCCTTGCCGGCCACGTCGGAGAACTTCACCGTCTCGTAGCCCAGGTAGCGCGAGGCCAGCGAGTCCATGTCGTGCCGCGTCGCGGTCGCGTTGAGCACGAAGCTCTCGAGCATCGTGTCGTCCGCGTAGCCGCGCACTTCCAGCCCGTGGCAGCGCAGCACGTGCAGGTCGTACTTGCCGTGCTGGCCGATCTTGCGCTTGGCGGGATCGGTGAGCGCGGGCCGCAGCGCGTCGAGGACTTCGGCTATCGGCAACTGCTGCGGCACGCCCGGCGCGTCATGCCCGACCGGGATGTAACAGGCTTCGGCGACGGTGGTGCACAGGCTGATGCCGACCAGGTTCGCGCACAGTGCGTCGAGCGAATCGGTCTCGGTGTCGAAGGCGAACTCGTCGGCGGCCGCGAGCTTCGCGACCCAGGCATCGAGCTGCTCGCGCGTCAATACGGTCTCGTAACGACCCGGCGCTGCCAGCGCGGGATCAACGGCCGGGGCCGGGCCCACGGCGGCGCGGGCATAGCCGGCGGCCGTGTTGCGCATCCCCGCGGAAGCGGCCGCATCGCCGCCGCCGTCCTCCAGGTCGCGTAGCGCCTGGCGGAAGCCGTAGCGCGCGTACAGCGTGCGCAGCGCGTCGACGTCGCGTTCCCGCAGGCGCAGGCAGTCGTGCGCGTGCTGCAGGTCCAGGTCGATCCGGATGGTCGCCAGGTCGCGGTTGAGCGGCAGCCGG
>DASTUL010000032.1:0-2546 GCA_035759645.1 Lysobacteraceae bacterium
CGCCAGGCCGGGTCCAGCCCGCCCTCGCTGGCCAGTCGCGCCTCCACCGGCAGGTGGCCCTGCTCCTGCAGGCGCAGCGCGACCTCCGCATCGCTGCCCGCCTCCATCTGCCCGTCCAGCATCTCGCCCCGGGCATTCAGCGCCTTGTAGCGATACAGGGCCATCGCGGGGTCAGGCGTCCCACCGGCCCGTCATTCCCGCGAAGGCGGGAATCCATGCCGCATTAACCGTCATTCCCGCGAAGGCGGGAATCCAGTGCCTTTGAAGTTGATGGGTCACGCCGCAATCTCGGGCCACAGGTCACTCCAGGTCGGGTTCCGTTCTTCGATCAGCCGGATCTTCCATGCCCGGTTCCACTTCTTGAGCCGCTTTTCCCGGGTTATGGCCTCGACCATGTCCCCGTGCAATTCATACCAGACCAGTCGGTCCACATCGTATTTCTTCGTGAACCCCTCGGCCATGTGTTCCCGGTGCTGCCAGGTCCGGGCGACGAGGTCGCTGGTCACACCGATGTAGAGGGTGCCGTTACGCTCGCTTGCGAGGATGTAGACCGCGGGTTGCTTCTCCATGAACGGGCCTCCTTGCCCGGTTCTGGATTCCCGCCTTCGCGGGAATGACGGCGTGGAGGGGTCAGGCGTCCTCGGTGACGCGCAGGACTTCCTCGATGGTGGTGACGCCGGCGAGGGCCTTGGCGATGCCGTCCTCGTACATGGTGCGCATGCCGGCATCGCGGGCGAGTTGTTCCAGTTCGCCCATGCCCGCGTGGCGCATCACGCCGCGGCGCAGCGCGTCGTCCATCACCAGGAATTCCATGATGGTGGTGCGGCCGAGGTAGCCGGTCGGCGCGATGGCGGACGGGCGCGGGTGATGCAGGAAGATCTCGCCGTCGGGCTGGAAGCGGCGCAGGTTGAACTTCTCGATTTCCTCCGGCGTCGCGCGCACTTTCTCGGCGTGCGTCGGTTCCAGCCGCCGCACCAGGCGCTGCGCGAGGATCCCGTTGACGGTGGACGTCATCAGGTAGTCCTCCACGCCCATGTCGAGCATGCGCGTGATGCCGCCGGCCGCGTTGTTGGTGTGCAGCGTGCTGAGCACCAGGTGGCCGGTGAGCGCGGACTGGATGGCGATGCGCGCGGTCTCCAGGTCGCGCATCTCGCCGATCATGATGATGTCCGGGTCCTGGCGCACGATCGAGCGCAGCGCGCTGGCGAAGTCCAGGCCGATCTGCGGCTTGGCCTGGATCTGGTTGATGCCCTCGATCTGGTACTCGACCGGATCCTCGACCGTGATGATCTTGACGTCCGGCGTGTTCAGCTGGCTCAGCGCGGTGTACAGCGTGGTGGTCTTGCCCGATCCGGTCGGCCCGGTGACCAGCAGGATGCCGTGCGGCTGTTCCAGCACCTTGCGGAACTGCGGCAGGAACGCGTCGGTGAAGCCGAGCCGGTGGAAGTCGAACACCACGGTCTCGCGGTCCAGCAGGCGCATCACCACCGACTCGCCGTGCGCGGTCGGGATCGTGCTCACGCGCAGGTCGAGTTCCTTGCCCTGCACCCGCAGCATGATCCGCCCGTCCTGCGGCAGCCGGCGCTCGGCGATGTTGAGCTTGGCCATGATCTTGATGCGCGAGATCACCGCGGCGGTCAGGTTCGCCGGCGGGCTCTCGCCCTCCTCCAGCACCCCGTCGACGCGGTAGCGCACCTTCAGCCGGTTCTCGAACGGCTCGATGTGGATGTCCGACGCGCGCAACTCGACCGCGCGCTGGATGACCAGGTTCACCAGGCGGATGACCGGGGCCTCGGAGGCGAGGTCGCGCAGGTGCTCGACGTCGTCGAGGTCGCCGCCCTCGCCTTCGGTCGTTTCCACGATCGCGCCCATCGCGCTTCGGCCCTGCCCGTGCCAGCGCTCGATGACGTCGTCGATCTCCGAGCGCAGCGCCACGCTCGGGCGCACCTCGCGTCCGGTCGCCAGGCGCACCGCATCGAGCGCGTAGGCGTCCTGCGGGTCGGCGACGAGCACGTCGATGGCCTCGCCCGTTTCACCCATCGGGACGACGTGGAACTGCTTCATGAACTTGAGCGTCAGCGACGTGCCGTCGGGCGATGGTTCCGGCGGGAGTTCGGGCAGGTCCTTGGCGCTGACCAGCGGCAGGTCGAGCACCGTCGCGCAGGCTTCGGCATGGTCGCGTTCGGACACCAGGCCCAGCCGCGCGAGGAGCCCGAGCAGGCTGCCACCGGTCTCGAGCTGCAGCCTGCGCGCGCGCGCCAGGTCGGCGTCCTTCAACCGGCCCTTCGCCACGAGGGCGGCGACGATGCGTTCGTCGACCGTGTCCGCGAGGTCGCCAGCGCCGGGCGCCGCGTTCCCTGCCATCTGGTCGACGCCCGCGTTCATCGCGCGACTCTAGCAGGGGGCGTGGTCACTCAGCCGACCCACGCACGCGCATTCCTGAACATGCGCATCCAGGGACCGTCGTCGGGCCAGTCGTCCGGCGCCCAGCTGAAGTTGGCGGTGCGCAGGGTGCGCTCCGGATGCGGCATCAGGATGGTCGCGCG